>DWUT01000174.1 GCA_019120615.1 Candidatus Mediterraneibacter norfolkensis | reverse complement strand
TCGGGAAGAAGAACAGCAGAAGCTGTTTCCAGATCGTCCCCTCTGTGATCTGATTTTTGATCTGTGCTGATGATTCCATGGAAAAAAACTTCTTTCTGAAAATATATTTGCTGCCAGTAAATACATCTGTGCGAACATATTCATATGGGCTTAGACCTTTTGACCCTGGCATCATTATATAGAAAAGGAGTATGGGACGCAATAGGGAAAAGGGGAGAAAAGCTGAGAAACAAAAAGTCAGAAAAAAGAAAAGAAAACAGCGGGAACTCTTTACTGAGAAAAGGAGTTCCCGCTGCTTTTATAAAGGAAGAGTCAATGGAATCTGATATTGTCTATAAACACGATCATTTATACCATACAGCCGCTTCGTACGGTCTTAAGTTCATCACACCGTTCTCGACGGATACAGCATCTTTGTAATTGCCGATCACGCGCTCATATCCTGTCACATCCGGAGCGCCTTTCCATGTGCAGTCCCTTCCGTAGAAGTTCGCCGCGGCGATGAGCTCATGACCTTCGTAAGTCCTGCGGTATGCGAACACACAGGGATCCTTTACCGCCAGAGGCTCAATGTCTCCGTAAGCAATGACATCCAGCTCTTTTCTCATGGCGATCAGCTTCTGATAATAATGGAAGATCGAATCTTCATCTTTTAACTGTTCCGCAGCATTGATACGGGTGTGGTTACCGTTTACGGCAATCCATGGCTCTGCGCTGTCTTCAGCGGAAAACCCGGCGTATTTCGTATCATCCCACTGCATTGGCGTGCGTCCGTTGTCTCTGGAATGGATCTGTATGATCCGGAGCGCATCCGAAGCTGAGAGACCCTTGTCCTGCAGAATCTGATAATGGTTCAGACTCTCTACGTCCTTGAACTGGGAGATATCGGTGAAGTCTGTGTTGGTCATACCAATTTCCTCGCCCTGGTATACATACGGCGTACCCCTCAGGCAGTGAATGATGGTTCCCAGCATCTTTGCGGATTCCTTCCAGTATTTCCCCTCGTCTCCGAAACGGGAAACGACACGGGGCTGGTCGTGGTTGCACCAGAAAACAGCGTTCCATGCATTGTGCTCTGCCATCTTTGTCTGCCAGTCAAAGATGATGTCTTTCAACTTCTGAAAATCGGTGGGAACAAGGACCCATTTCTCATTGCCCATGAAGTCCACTTTCAGGTGGTGGAAGCTGAATACCATGGACAACTCCCCGGTGTCACGGCCTGCATATTTGAAGCAGTTCTCCATAGTCGTGCTGGACATCTCGCCCACAGTCACGATGCCTTCGTCCTTTCCGAATGTGGCGTCGTGCATCTCTTTCAGATACTGATGGATCTTCGGACCGTCTGTATAATATTTCCGTCCGTCGCCGGTCTCATCATCCTCATAGCAAGCCTTGCTGATCAGGTTGATCACATCGAAACGGAAACCGCGTACCCCTTTTTCCATCCAGAACTTCAGAATCTTCTGGATCTCTTTGCGGACGTTTTCGTTCTCCCAGTTGAGATCCGCCTGGGTCACATCGAAGAGGTGCAGGTAGTATTCGTCAAATTTTTCTACATACTCCCATGCGTTCCCGCCGAATTTGCTTTCCCAGTTGGTGGGCGGAACACCGTCGCCTTTTCCCTTGCGGAAGATGAAGAAGTCTTTGTAGTAGGGATCTCCTTCCATCGCTTTCCGGAACCACTCGTGGCGGGTTGAAACATGGTTGAATACCATATCAAACATCAGACCGATGCCGCGTTTTTTCCCTTCCGCGATGAGTTCTTCCACATCCTCCATGGTCCCGTACCTTGGATCGATGTTGTAATAGTCCTCTACATCATACCCGTTGTCATTCTGAGGGGATACAAAGAAGGGGGTGAGCCAGATGTAGTCCACGCCAAGCTCTTTGATATAGTCCAGTTTTTCAATGACGCCGCGAAGGTCGCCCAGTCCGTCTTTGTTTGTATCGCAGAATGATTTTGGATAAATCTGATATACTGTACTCTTTCTGAAATCGTTATTCATATCTTACAATCCGTCCTTTCCTGATTATCATAAAATCATCATCTGTTACTGCGAATTGAGCTTTCAGCCTAGTCCCAGGAGATGACTGTCGTCTCGCCGGCTTTTGCGTCGATGCCGGAGTGCATTGTGATGTTTGCCGCGGTTCCCTCTGCTGTAACGATCAGCATTGTTGTACACGGATGTCCTGCAGCTTTGATCTTCTCCGGATCAAACTCGATCAGGGGCTGTCCGGCTTTGACATGGTCGCCCTCATTTACAAGAAGTTTGAAGCCGTCTCCGCCCATGTCCACTGTGTCGACTCCGACGTGGATCAGGAGCTCTACGCCGTTGGGAAGAGTCAGCCCGCATGCGTGTCCTGTGTCAGCCATGACGACGCTCACATCGCAGTCTGCCGGTGCGGTCACGACAGTGTTGGAAGGTTCAATGGCAACGCCGTCACCCATGATCTTCTGTGAGAATACATCGTCCGGTGCTTCCTCAATCGGCATTACTTTACCGTCAAGGATGGATTTCAGTTCTTTTACGTCAGCCGCGTTCTCTGTTTTCACATCAGCTGTTGAGGAAGCTGTATCTGCTACGGATTCTGTTCCTTCTGCAGTGGATGTTTCTTCTGTGGAAGCTGCTGCCGGAGCCGCCGTTCCTTTTCCGAATCTGTCTTCCTGTGAAAGTTTTACTCTTCCGACGATGAATGTCAGTGTGAACGGAATCACGATGGCAACAGCCATAGCCAGAAGGAAGATCAGGTAATACTGCGGTTTGATGGAGAGGATTCCCGGAAGTCCGCCGACGCCGATGCTCAGCGCTTCAACTCCGAAGCCTACCGAGATCATGGCAGTGCAGCAGGAACCGATCATGCCGCATACCAGCGGGAACACATATTTCAGGTTGACACCGAAGAGTGCCGGCTCGGTTACGCCCAGGTAACAGGAGATACATGCCGGTACATTGACCTGCTGAGCGCGCTCGTTCTTTTTCTGGAGAACGCTCATTGCCAGTACGCTGGAACCCTGTGCGATATTGGAAAGTGCGATCATAGGCCAGAGGATCGTGCTTCCGGCAGGTGATGCCAGGAGCTGTGAATCGATGGCGTTTGTCATATGATGCAGACCTGTCATGACCAGCGGCGCATATAACAGACCGAATACCGCAGCAAACAGGAATCTGAAGTCGGATGTAAGTCCTGCGTATACTACATTTCCGATTCCGTTTCCGATCGCCCAGCCGATAGGACCGACGATCGTGTGTGCGATGATGACAGCCGGAACCAGTGAACAGAACGGAACCACAATCATACTGATGACTTCAGGGCAGATCTTCTTGAAGAATTTTTCGAGATATACAAGGACAAAACCAGCCATCATCGCTGCGATGACCTGTCCCTGGTAACCGATCATCTCTACTTTTGCGAAGCCGAAATCCCAATAAGGGATCTCATCTGCCGGTGTGGATGATACGCTGAAACCGTTCAGGAGCTGGGAAAATACCAGTGTCAGACCAAGGACGATACCAAGGATCTGGGTCGTTCCCATCTTTTTCGTGATGGACCATACGATGCCGACGGGCAGCAGGTGGAATACGGCTTCGCCGATCAGCCACAGGAAGTTATAGGTTCCTGCCCAGAACTGGGAGATGTCCGCAAGACTCTGTGTCCCATTATTAAAGAAATTGATCTCACCGATCACATTTCGAAAACCGAGTACAAGACCACCGCAGATCAGAGCTGGGATCAGCGGTGCGAAGATCTCGCCCAGAGTTCCCATGATCTTCTGGAGTGGATTCTGATTTGTTTTTGCTGCGGCCTTTACCGCATCTTTGCTCACACCCTCGATTCCGGCGTAAGCGGTAAACTCATTGTAGAAAACAGAGACATCATTTCCGATGATGACCTGATACTGGCCGGCCTGTGTAAATGTTCCCTTTACACTCGGCAGATCCTCGATCGCCTTTTCATCCGCTTTCTTAGGATCCACAAGAACAAAACGCATTCTTGTCATGCAGTGGGAAACTGCCTGGATGTTTTCTTTCCCTCCGACGAGAGTTAATAACTGTTTTACGTCATTATCATACTTACCCATCGATTCTCTTCCTTTCTCTGATAATTTGAATGTGTTAGATTATTAAACGCAAACTTGTTTGAACAACTAAAATATAACATACTTGTTTAAACGTGTCAACAAAAATTGTTTTATTAAAACAGAAATATGATGTGAAAGGAACTGTTCTGCTTCAGCAGACAGTTCCCTAATAGGATGGGCATATGACCGTAAAAAATACTTGGTGACAAAGAATACCCGGAAAAGTGCAAATGGTTCCGGAAGACTTTCAGAGAGGATATTTCTTTGGCAGAATAAAGGTTAAATTTCAAAAGAAAAAGGAGAGAGTATTGTATGAAGTCGACCAGACAGAGAATCATAGCAGGAATACTGACCTTGGTTCTTCTGACAGGGCAGGCAGGAGGAACGATAATATATGCGGAGTCACAGGACGGAGACGGTACAGCCCCCTTAACAGAGACAGAGCCGACCCTGGAGGAAACGCAGACTATGGAGGAAGTCCAGGTCTCGGATAACCTTCAGGTGACAGAGATCGCAGGTTTTACAGAGCTTCCGGAGGAAGTCAGAAGCCGTCAGGCAGAGTACGGAACGCCGCAGGACGAGCTCATGCTGCCGGAGGAGCTGGGAGCATCTGTCCAGGGGGAAAATGTAATCATAGAAGGGATCACATGGATAAGCGACCCGGAATATAACGGAGAGATTCCGGGTGCGTATATATTTACTGCGGTTCTTCCCCAGGAGTCAGCCTATGTGCCGGCAGAAGGGGTTGAGATGCCGAAGATAGACGTGATGGTGGAGCCGCAGACGGAAGGTTCAGAGGATCAGCCGGGACAGACAGAACAGACGGAGCATACAGAACAGCCAGAACAGGGAAAAAACAGCGAAGAGAACGGCGCTGACGAGGACGAAGGAACAGAAGAAGGACAGTCTGAGGAGGAAAACGGGGACGAAGGAACAGATCAGGATATAACTCCGGAGGACGAAGGAACAGATCAGGACATGACTCCGGAGGAAGAAGCGGCCATGCTTGCGGGACTGGAGTCGGATCCAGAAATACTGACGGAAGAAGACGTGCTGGCAGCAGCACCGGAACTGGCCACGGTGCAGACATATGGGCTGTGGTCGTCGGCAGAAACCCATCCGGCCACTTACTTCGTGGGAGAAGATAATGAAAATAATGCGGGGACGGGGAGCCCCGACGGCGACATAGATGCATATATACGAATGAATTTAAGCAGACACCCGATCGAAGTTGCCATTGATATTCCGGAGGGGCAGCTGCCTGCGGTCAGTGCATATCTGGCAGTACGCACCAATGACGTGGACTGGCAGGACGGAGAGTATGATCTCCTCTACATCAATGACCACAGAGTTGCACCACTGACCGGTCTTTCAAGCCAGTGGAACACTTCCTTCTATCAGATACCGGTGTCCTATCTGAAGGAAGGCAAAAATATCGTGAAGGTGATGATCAACGATATTGATCCGGACGATTTTGGAGACGATAGTAAAATTACAGGCAAAAACTGCTGGGTTGTGGCGATCGACTGGATGCAGCTTGTCTGCGACGGAGGATCAAGAGAAGGGGTGGAAGAATACAGTCTGACCCTGAACAATGCTTATAACAGCGGGAACAAAACGTGGATCGAGGCTGCCTGCACCATCAGGCCATCGGGGAATTCCGGTCCTTTCACTACAGAATATTCTATCACCGATGCAGAGGGATATATTCTCGGCAGCTATCAGGGGAGCGGAGTCAGCGGAGTCGAGTCTTTTTCCATATCCATGCCGAAAAATTCCGAGACCGGAGATTATAAGGTGCAGGGACTCCTGAAGGACAGCGAAGGTCAGATCCTGGCGTCAGACTTCGCCGAGTTCCATTTCGTGAAAGGTGAAGGTGTTTCTCTTGCCCCGGAGTTCACTCACACGCTGTCGCCGGAAACGCTGACAAACCAGGATGTCACGATCAGTGTGACGATGAAAGACGACAGGGGATATACAGAGATCAGTCCGATGTCAGCTGAAAAAAGAGTGCAGGAAAATGGAATTTATGAATTTGACTATACATATAAGGATAAACAGGGAGCAGACCGCAGCGGAACCTATAAGGTCACGGTCAGCAATATAGATAAACAAGGGCCGAAGATTGAGTATGACGCTGTCACAGTTATGTATGATGCTGTGAGTACGGATGTAGAATCTGCGGTGCGAGGAGCGCTTACTGTGACAGATAACGTCACGGCAAACTGTGAAGTGGAGATTACGGTCCCGGAGGATTTAAGACAGTATGAAGGCGGCACCGCTGATGTTAAAGTGAGAGCGGAAGATGCGGCGGGAAATGTGACGGAACAAACAGTTCGGATCAATGTGGAGCCTATGCCGCTGACGATCGGACAGCCGACAGGGACCCGGCAGGGAACGACAGATACCTTTGATCTGTCCGCCGTGCTGACGGCCACCGGAGGCGAGACGATCACAGAGACCGGATTCGTCTGGGGCGTGATGCAGAGGCCGACCCTCAGTCTGAATAACGGTTCTGCCTCCACCTCTTCTCCGGTGACAGTGAAAAACGGAACACTCACGGCAGAGGCGGAGGATATTGCAGAGGGAGTGACCTACTATCTGCGCGCATATGCAGAGACAGAAGATACAGTATATTATAGTGAGCAGACTACTTTTGGCATTGACGCAAAAAGCTACGGAACATTCAGTATAAAAAATAACGGGAACAATACATTTACAGTGACGAGAACCGGCGGCACAGACGGGATTCAGACTGTTTCTTTCCGTACGGTCAACGGATCTGCCGTGGGCAGCACGCATTTTGAACATCAGTCCGGGACTCTGACTTTTAGTGATGGTGAGACAGAAAAGACGATCACTGTCACAGAATATAGTGTAAATGCAGAATATAACAAAGCGGTGAGCACCGGATATTCCAATGCAAGCCGCACCTATGAGGTGGAGCTCTATCGCGTGGAGGGCGGAGGCTCTCTGGGGACGGAGACAAGAGCGGCCCGAACGATGACTGGGAACAATTCAGTCGACGGGGGCATTTATGACTGGCAGACGATAAACGGACCGCAGGGGGAGACGCGGAGAGGGGACTTTGACGTCGATGGATTGGGCTGGTCGGATGGGGAAAAAATAGGAACAGCCGCAATAGAGACAATCTCTGTGAAAGATGACTTACTGAGTGTGTCCCGAAGCTACTGGACGAATACAGCGCAGAATCTGTACTACTATCTTACTTTTGATGCAAAAGAGGAAAACAGCGGGTATCAGGCAGTCCAGATCACTCCTGGGAATGCGCTGGACACTGCCATGTATCCGTATACCGACGAGTTGGAGGGATCCCTGACAACATCCTACTACATGGCGCTGTTTGAACATGGAAAGAGCGGAGGTGCAAATGGGAGCTGGCTTCCTTATACTTTTCCGAAGATAGATTCATTTCCTTCAGGAAGCACCCTGACGCAGGAAGAAAAAATGCGGGGCAAATGGAAAAGAGTTATGTATTGTTCGATGTGGATCAGGAGGAAATTTCTATCGGCTATGGCGCGTGTGGCAGTGGCGGCGATAAATGGTATACCCAAAATGTCCAGCATCATTTCCAGCTGAAGGACGTAAAGGAACCTCAGATTCTCGGCATGGCTCCGCTTCCGGAGTCGACCTATAAACCCGGGGACAGGATTACCGTTTCTCTTGTCTTTGACGAGATCGTGGACGGTCAGAACAGTTCTCTGACAAATACCAGTACGATCACGACTTCCTGGGGAACGATGACCTATGCGGGCGGAGCGGATACGAACGTTCTTTATTTTACAGGGACGGTCCCGGAGAACGCTTCATCTAATAATCTTACCCTTACAAATCTTGACTGCGCGGATCAGATCAAAGATATGTGTGAGATGTCAGGAACCGGTTCGGCCGGAACCGGAAGTGCGACAGTAGATGTAAATACCACCGTGCCGTCTATTAGTTTGACAGACCGTTCATTTGAGAACGGAACAGCATCCATGAAGGTGACGGCGTCCAACTGTGATATACTCCAGTATGCATGGACAGAAAGCACAGCCGTTCCTGTGACCGGCTGGGTAAACTGCAAATCCGGTGATACGCTCAGCACACGTCAGACGTCGGGAGAATGGTATCTTCATGTTCTGGGGACATACAACGCTACGGGAGCCAGTCTCCACGAGTGCAGCGAGGTGTTTGATTTTGGTACAGAGGAACAGCCGGCCTCTCCCCTTCCGGAGCTGACGCTGTCGGCGGACAATGACGACTGGGCGAAGACGCGGGAGATCATTATCACAAAAACTCCCTCCGATTCTGAGGTAAAACTGATAAAAGCGCCGGAAGGTATCCAGACAGGGGTGACGGTTGAAGGAAATTCTTATACGGCTGCGGCAAACGGCAGCTATACCTTTGCTCTGACATCAGGGGAGGAGACAGTGACCGAGTCCATACAGATAAGCAGGCTGGACAGGGAGGCCCCGGATATATCTCTGACGTCGGCGGGCGGCACGGAAGCCGTCTATGAGTCTCTTGTCATGTCGGCTATAGTGGAGGATACGCTGTCAGGGGTACAGAAGGTAGAGTACGTGTTCTCAGAGAGCGCGAATCCGCCGGAGAGTTCTTTCTCAGAATGGAAAGAAGCAGAGGAAAAAGACGGACTGTATGTTTTTACCTATGAACCGTCCGAAACAACGGAAAAGACCATGTATCTGCATGTGAGGGCGTCAGATCTGGCTGGAAACAGCGGCAGTAAGAGTTCAGAAGGATATAAGACAGTGAAGCTGTCTGAGGAGGAGAGTGCGTACCCGTCCATTACGCTGACTTGTACAGAACCGAACCCGGCAAAATGGACAAATCAGGACGTAACGCTCACCTGGACTCTGACCGGGACCGGCAGCGGAGATTGCAACATCTATGTGGACGGCGAGGCTGTGCTGGATGCAGACGAAAATCTTAAAGTTTATGATACTCAGGGAGAAACCGGAACGTTCCAGGCGGAACAGAACGGCGTCTATACAGTATCTGTCATAGATAAGAACGGCAGAGTCGGCTCTGCGTCCTGCGTTGTAAACCGGATCGACAAAGAGGCTCCCGTACTGGACGATACCCAGGTTCCCGATGGATGGGCAAAGGACAAGACAATAAGTATAACCGGGATTACAGATGAGCGGACGGCCAGGTTTGACGAATCGGGGAATCAGACCGGCCACACGGGCAGCGGGATCAAAACACAGCAATACCATCTTCAGGGAGAGGAAAGCTGGAGACCCTTTACCGGAAGCAGTTTCACAGTGACAGCCAACGGGACCTATGAGGTGCGGCTGACTGATCTTGCAGGAAACAGTGAAACATATACTGTGGCTGTGGATAAAATTGACGCGACAGCTCCGGAGGCAGAGCTTTCCGTCCCAACAGCGGATGGATCGGACGGCTGGTTTCAGTCTCAGACTGTAGATATCACCGTGGCCTATGAAGACGGGAGTAACGGTACGGAGAGCGGAGACCCCAGCGGAATAGACAGCGCGAAATACGCCTTTGTAACTGGGAATTCGGCCGCGCCGAAGGAAGAGGATCTGACTGACCTGCCGGCAAGCGGGCAGAAAGTGACGCTGGGGAAGGAACTCAATGGAACCTGTTACCTGTACTACAGGGTGACTGACAATGCAGGAAATGTGACCAGCGGATTCTCCGATGCGATCAAAAAGGATCCGGCGGTTCCGGCTATGACTGTCACAGCGGCGGCCACCGGGGCGAACGCGGCAGACGGTGTGAAATTTACTGTTTCAGCAAGTGGATTTGGTCCGTCCGGAGGGAAGCTGCTGGCGGGCTCAGGAGAGAGCATTGAGAGTGCGCAGATGGTAGAGATCGGAAGTTGTGATGGAAGCGGTACGAGTATATCGGATAAGACTTACACGGCCAAAAATCCCGGCACATACTATTTCCAGTATGTGACCGGCTCGGGAATAACAGACTCTGAGACGAGATATGTCCGCAAAGTGACGTTTGACAGCCGCGGAGGAACGGAAATGTATGCCCAGCTTGTATGGACGACCCGGATGGAAAATTCATCAGCGGCTGAGGCAGAGTGTAAGGTTGTTAGGCCGGTCAATCCGGTCCGCACCGGACATACGTTTAAAGGCTGGTTTACAGATCAAAACTTTACGAAAGAATTTGACTTCGACACACAGGTGAAGACGGACATGACTCTTTATGCAGAATGGGAGGCTGATTCGTACAAGGTATCGTATCAGATTGACGGAGGCAACTATTCCTATTCTCCGGAGAATGACTATTTATCCTATACTTACGGAGAAGGACTTACTCTGCCTAAGCCGGTAAGAGAAGGGTATGAGTTTGACGGCTGGTATGAGAGTGAAGATTACAGCGGCGAGAAGCAGACGGAGGTCGGAAAGACAGAAACAGGAGAGCAGCAATTTTACGGACGCTGGAAGGATACAGCTGCCCCGTCTCTTACAGCGGAGCTCACCGACAGCGGAATTACAGCAGACGACGGCACCGTGTGGCACAACACAGAAAGCAGACCAAATATTCAGCTTACTTATTCGGACAATGAAGGCGTGACAGGCCTTTATGTAAAGATCGATGACAAGGAATATGAAGAAAACGCCGGGGCTGCAGCAGAAGTGACATATACCTATACCGGCGTACAGGAAGGAAAACATACCTATACGTTCAAAGCCAGGGATACGTTCGGAAACGAAAAAGAGACAGAAACTCTTACGGTCAACCTGGACACACAGAAACCGGAGATCGGAGAGATTACCTGTGAAAATAAGGCGGCGGATTTCCTTGACTGGATCATCGGAAAAGACAGTCTGATCGTAACGGTTCCGGTGACGGAGACGGGCAGCGGAACCGACACGGTTGCCTTCAAGGTACAAAGAGAAGGGGAAAACGAGACGACGGTGAGAGCCCCTGTCATCGGAGAACCCGGAGAACAGAAAGCAGTGCTCACTATCGACGCGGACTGGAAAGGAGTGATCAGTGAAATCACATGCGAAGATGCGGCGGGAAACGTATCAGATACAAAAATGATCAGTATTTCAGGCGGCGTGATCGTAGAGAACAACGCCCCTGTAATCACTTTTGAGGCAGTATCCGGAGCAGGGGTGGACGGATGGATCGCTGACAGAGAAAGCGTGAAAGTGACGATCGATGACAGTGAGAAAGAACACAGCAGCATATCCGCAGGGATTGCGAGAGCAGGGTATTCTCTGGACGGTGGGGAATATCAGGAGACCGGTGAAACAGATTTCGCATCGAACCTGGAGTCAGTCTGCAGTTTTACAGTGGAGATTTCCGGAAGAGGAGAGCATGAACTGACAGTGACAACCGCGGACCATGCCGGGAATACGAGCAAAGAGATGATCATGATCAGGATCAGCGCGCAGCATGAGATTCCGGAGGCTGAAGTCAGCTATGTCGGGGAGACTCTGGGCAACCTTACGCCGGATGAAACATACGATATTGACGGCAGGTCAGTCATAGCTCTGGCGGACGGGACGGTAAATATTCCGGAGGAATGGCTGGGGAAAGAGATCTCTGTCATCCGAAAAGGAAATGATGCCGACTACAGAGACAGTGAGGCGCAGAAGATATCTCTTCCGCAGCGGCCGGATGCGCCGGGGAGACTTACCGGTGAAGCGGCATCCTGGCAGAAGGAAGACGGCGCTGTCGGTATAGTGACTGCGGAGATGGAATACCGGAAAGCCGGGGACGATACCTGGACGAAGATTACGGATGATATGCTGACGGACGGGAAACTTACCGGACTGGCTGCAGGAGAATACGAAGTGCGCTATCAGGCTTCAGATGATCGCTTTGCATCGCAGGCGGCATCTGTTCTCGTGGCGGAGAGCGCACCGGAAGAAGAGGAAGAAAATGCAGAGGAACCGACTGCCCCGGATGACAGTGAGCAGGGTCAGCAGGAAGAACAGGGCCAGCAGGGCGAACAGGGCCAGCAGGAAGAGCAGGGCCAGCAGGAAGAGCAGGGCCAGCATAGCGGACCGGGCTGGCAGGAACAACAGGAACAAAATACGGAAACGGTACAGGGAAATGCCGGACAGGAAGATGCCAGTTCAACAGACAGCAGCCGTGCGGATGGAGATTGGAGTCAAAATGCCAGAGCGAATGGGGACAGAGACCGGGCGGGAAACAGCAGCCGGAACAGTGTCACAGAACAGACGGCAGCCGGCAATCCATCACTTCAGGATCTGGATACTGTGCCATATGAGGAGGTAATCGGAAAGTCTGTAGATCGGCCGATCAGCGCATCTTATGGGCGGGGCAGAGTAAATGTCACGGTAGAAACGCGGGATGAGAGCGGAGGAACGGCCGGAGATGTGATCACGGGAGTTGTCGTGAATACCTTTGATACAGTTGTGCAGGCAGCTCTCAGCGAGGAAGAAATGCAGCTTGTCAGAAATGGAGAAAATGTAGATATCCAGCTGATCGTGACAAAGCTTTCCACAAATGTTCCTGATCAGGACAAAAGGGAAATGCAGTCGGAGACAGGAGTCTTGCGAAACAGATCGACGGGCTACGGATTGGCTCCTATCTTGACATCCGGATGGAGAAAAAAATAGGCGGCGGAGAATGGCAGAGACTGAAAGTGCTGAACGAAGAAATTGAGATCGCTCTGGATATACCGGAAGGACTGCGGTTTGAACACGCCATGTACTGGATCCTCAGAAATCATGAGGGAACCTGTGACCTCCTGGAAGATCTGGATGACCGGACAGAGACGCTCACAATACGGACCGATCGGTTCTCCACATATGCGATTCTTTATACGACGACTGAGTATGAGCAGGAGACAGCGGAGACGTGTTTTATGCACTGGCTCATACTTGCGGTAAATGCTGCGGGAGCAGCCGTACTGTTTATAAGCTGCAGGCGTACGAAGAGAGCTGTATGGATCATTCCGGGAATAACGGCAGCCTTGTCTGTGCTGCTCGCGGTATTGGGGTGCTGCGTACTGGACTGGCTGTTAGTGGCTGCCGGGTGTGCTGTTATGGGAATAGAGATCGTGGTTTTCAGAAAAACTGACAGGATAAAAGAGGAACATAATAGTTGAAATTGTCATAAATATACAAGAATGTTATGATGAGCAGTACAGTAAGACAGGAAAACGTGAGAGGCAGGAAATATGTATCTGGTAGCACTTTGTGATGACGAGACAAGAGAACTGAATAAAACAGAGGTAATGCTGAAAAATTACAGCAGAAGAAACCCGGCATATGATATAGAGACGGAGCGCTTCGAACAAGCTGAGGCGCTCCTTGGAAAAATTGAAGTGAATGATTATCGTCCGGATCTGATCCTGATGGATATTTATATGCCGGACAAAATGGGGATCGAAGCGGCGAAGGAACTCAGGAGTATGGGGCATGAGACCAGGATTGCTTTTCTTACTACATCCCGGGAACATGCCCTGGAAGCATATCAGGTTGACGCTGTGCAGTATCTGGTAAAGCCTGTTGAAGAAACGGCGCTGTTTTCGGTTTTGGACAAATTCCTGAAAGGTGCTGAAAAAGAAAAGAAGAAATATCTGCTGTTCAGGAATGAGGGGAAGATCAGCAGAATAGCTGCTGAGGATATTGTGTGCTGTGAAGCACGGAGAAAATACCAGTGTGTGTATCTGGTGGATGGATCGGAACTTCTTCTGCACACGACTATGACCGCGGTGCGGGAGAAAATGAGGGATTTCCCGGAGTTTGTCAGTGTGGGGGTCTCATATATCGTCAATCTGCGCCATCTTGTAAGCATGAACTCGGACAAGATAGCGATGGAGGGCGGAAGGACGATCTATCTGCCAAGAGGTTCGTACAAGATGCTGCGGGAGCAGTATTTCCGCTATTACTGTGAAGAGTGAAAATATCAGGGCAGAAAGGCAGGGATTAATATGTATATAGGACTCAGTATATTATATATGTTTCATTCACTGGCTGCATTTTTGCTCTGCCGTTCCCGGTATAGTAAGAAAAAAACAGCGCTTATCTGTGCTGGAGTGGCGGCCTTTCAGATTGTTATTCTGTTCTGCCTTCCGTCTCCGGACAGAAGCGCACAGTGGTCGTATCCTATGTTTGTCCTGGCGTTTGTCATTTTTCAGACCCAGTTTCTTTTCCTGTCTGATGAAAATATTTCCCAGACGCTGTTTGTATCCCTGACCTATTCTCAGGTGTTTCTAATCCTTTTGTTTTTGTCAAGACCGATTTCGACAGCTTTTTTTTCTTCGGATGATGATGCAGCAATGTGGATAAGGACAGTGTTGCATTTGATCGTTCTTCTGGTCTATGCCGCCTTTTTTAAAGAGAAGGTGGATGATTTCAGAAAAGAGTTCACTCAGGGATGGAAACCTATGGTCTTCATGTCTGCTTTGTACAGCATTTATATTGCTTATATCAGTATGGTGGCACAGGTGAATCCTAAGAAGACGGAACTGCTGATCTTCGTTCTTCTGCTGGCAGTGATGGTGACAGGATACGGAGTAATCTTCCAGACTATACATTATATGAAAAAATCCACTCTGAATATTCAGATTGAGCGTCAGCAGAAAATGTTGGAACAGAAGCTGGAAATCATGCAGAAGGCGGAAGAAGAAACGAAGCGATTGCTTCATGATATCAGACATCATATGGTGAATATAGCGGAATATGCCAGGAACAGGCAATATGAACCGCTTCTGGCTTACCTCGAACAATATGGAGAAGAAATAGAAAAAACGAGACTCACGCATGTCTGTGCCAATCCTGTCATTGACAATATACTGATGGTGTTCGCACGGCAGGCTGAACAAAACAGTATTGCCCTGGCCTGCGATATAGACGTTGAATATGACACGGGAATTCGCGATGTAGATATGGTGGCTATCCTGGCCAATCTTATGGAAAATGCCATACATGGATGTCTGAATTCGGGGAAAAGCAGGATGCAGATCGAAGTGCGGATAAGATCAAAGGAAGAAAAACTCACCATTCTGGTGAGAAATATCTGTAAGGACGTGATTCCGGGCGAGGGGGAACAGTCTGACACAGCGGAAAAGGAAGGAATTGGTATGTCAAGTATACGAAGAAGCGCGGAGAGATATAGAGGGGACGCAGATTTTAAGAGTCAGGGAGGAGTCTTTACCAGCAGGATCATTTTAATCCGGGCAGAGGAAGAAAACAGTAAGAAAAAACCTTTTTTATCTTGATTTTGGAGACGGTCATTTCTATAATAAAAAAGGATGTTTAAACAAGAATGGGCAAGAAAAGGGATGAACAATGCCTAAAGCTAAGTATGACCGTATCTATAAGGACTTAAAAGAAAAAATAGAGACAGAATTTTATGGGTATCAGCAGATGCTTCCATCGGAGAATAGCCTCGTGAAAGAATACGGATGTTCTCGTAATACTGTACGCCGTGCAATAGCCGAGCTTACATCTGACGGGTATGTACAGCCGATGCACGGAAAGGGGGTCAGGAACATTTTTCAGCCGATTGAGCAGACCGCCTTTACAGTGGGTGGAATTGAATCTTTCAAAGAATCGGCGGCGAGAAACAGGAAGGTTCCTTTTACTCGTGTGCTTCAGTTTGCCGAAATTACTGCAGATATCAAGATAGAGAGACGTACAGGATTTGTCAGGGGGACACCACTGTATTATATCCAGCGCCTCCGGTCCCTGGACGGGATGCCTCTCATCCTGGATCACAACTATTTTCTAAAAGAGCTCACAGAAGGGATCACCCTGGAAATTGCCGAGAGTTCGGTCTATGATTATCTGGAAAATATAAAGGGGCTTACGATCTCAACCAGTAAGAGAACACTTACGGTTGAGAAGGTCACTCAGGTGGATGAGAAATACATTGACCTGAAGGACTATAACTGTATGGCGGTCATTACAAGCCAGACGTTCGATGATAACGGGATACAGTTCGAGTATACTCAGTCGCGTCACCGCCCTGACTATTTTATGTTCCAGGACGTGGCGACAAGGCGGAAAATGTCTGCGCAGGATAAAAGAAAATTATGATCAGAGTGGAAAGGGGGGATGTCAGATGCGCAGGATGATTGATTTCATAAGAACGGAGTTCGCGAAGCGTACAAAATATTTTGAAGAGGGGGCAGCGGAAAACGCAGAGGGGAACATCAGGCTGCTTCTCGTGGCTAATATTGCGTCATTACTGCTCCTTGTTCTTCTTATCCTTATCACCCCTTTTATTATAAAGGGCTGGACTCCCAGCATTTACCATATCGGATTTATTCCGGCTTCAGCTTTCTGCTGTGTGGCGACTTATCTGTATAATAGTTTCAGGACGGTGAAAAAGAGCGGAGAGGTCACAGCTATGTGCGGATTGTTTGAGGTAATATTATTCTCCTTTGTGATATTGATCGATACGGCAGGGACTCCGTCCGCTCCGGGATCATTTATGCCGATTATGTGTATGGTTATCCCGTCGCTTTTTATCGTACCTTTCTATGTTTCCTACGGAATCATAGGGGCAGCGGAGATTGGATATATTGCCGCTGAGATCAGCTTCAAGGATCCTGAGATAGGGCAGTATGATATATTCACATCGATTGCGGCTCTTGCCTGCTCGGTTATTGGCATTAATATGATCATGTTCCTGAGAGTCAGGGACTTTGAAGCCCGCATGAAATACAAACAGCTTAGCACAAGAGATTCCCTGACCGATATTTTGAACAAGAAAACTGTTCTTGAAGCGTTTCAGGAGTATTTTAAGATACATAACCCTGATGTCAGATGTACCGTTATCATAATAGACCTGGATAATTTTAAGAAGATCAATGATACGAAAGGGCATGCGGCAGGCGATGAGGTTCTTCAGAATACGGGGTGGATCCTTCTTGAAACGTTCAGATCCACAGACATTATAGGCCGTTTCGGAGGAGATGAGTTTATGGTACTTATGAAAGATGTTGCATCATCAAAACTCATGAAAAAGAAGTTTGCGATGATTCAGCGCAGGTTAAAGGATTTGGCATGGAACAGAGAGGGGATTAAAGTAACGGGAAGTGCGGGAGCGGTACTGGTCGAGGATCAGGAGGTTGACTTCAACATCATTTTTCGTCAGGTTGATGCTGCGTTGTATGAAGCAAAGAAAAACGGAAAGGCTGACTGTATTATAAGGAAGTATGATTCGGAGAACTGAGCAAGATCAGGCTCAGGCTTTTCTGTCACTGATATCAGTTGACGAAAGAGTGGAGGCGATTTTATATTTTCTGAATATTCTGGAAAAATAAGAAAAAATATAAAATTATAAAAATAACTATTGAAATATAGAGAAATATGTTGACAAAAACAGGGCTGAGTGATATTATTAAGTCAATCCAAAAGAGATATAAAAATATTTAAATTCTCAGAGGATATTTATCTAAGAGAACAAAATGGAAGAGTTGTTCGATTAGGTTAGAAATACAAGGCAGGAGGTAAGTCCCATGGACAGTATAGTTTCAGTTAATTATCAATATGTCAGTGGTACGGCAAATGCAAGTTCCTGTGAAGAAAGAGACCTTTGCTGAAGAATAATGATCCGAAAATAATCAGAATGGAAGAGAGAGATCGGAGAGTTCAGATTTCGGATAAAATCAAAAGATCCAACATTTGCAGACGTATTGAATATAGATACCACATATAACAGAATTTTCAAAGATGTGTAAAGAAACATTGAGTAGAATAGTATTTTTATAAATTAAGGGACAGATGGTTATAGAAGGAATAATTAAGTAAGCCGTTGGAATATTGAGTGACAGTACTGCTTCTGCTGAAAGATTATAGGAAGAATAACCAAGAAGATTTCTTAGCGAATATAAAAATGGTACCTGATCTGAAACGAAAGTGAAGAAATAAGGATTTTGTTATGAACCTCAAATTGTTATCGGAAGAGAGAAGATTTAATTTAAGGAGGACTTAAAAATCGGACAATGAATTCGGATAACAGACGGCAGAGGTCTTACAGGAACAGGAATCAGATATATTCCTCCGATAAAATATAAAATAAAAATAATGGAAAAATTAAATAAAAAATAAAATGCATCGCCAATGTCAATTGGGGATGCATTTTTTTGACATTACGGTTTTCATATGATAAACTATTGAAAGAATATCGGCTTGTGTAAGCATGGCACAAATATAAAGAAATGTGACCGATGAAATATTATTTTCGATGAGGTGAGTGCGGTGGATAAGTATGATTATAAGTTAAAGACAGAACAGATGCTTGAACTTATGGAAGACGGCTCGTACGGCAAGGCGGCAGCAATAGCCGATGAAATTGACTGGAAAAGAGTGAGAAATGTTACCATGCTGACAAATGTCAGTGACATATATGAGAAGAACAAAGAGTTTCAGAAAAGTTATGATGTTCTGCGGACTGCTTATCACCGTGCAGATGGCAGCAGAAAAGTTATCTATAAACTATGTACGCTGGCTATCAAGACAGGAAATGTGGATGAAGCGATAGATTATTATGATGATTTCATGCAGATCGCTCCCAAGGATCCGAATCAGCATATACTGCGTTATCAGATCCTCCGCGCTCAGCGGGCTCCAATAGAGCAGCAGATTGAGGCACTGGAGGAGTTTAAGAAAGCGGAATACATTGAAGAGTGGGCATATGAACTCGCGAAACTTTATCAGGAAGCGGGCATGACGGCAGAATGTCTGGAGGAATGTGATGATCTGATCCTGTGGTTCAGCGAAGGACAGTATGTCTACAAGGCAATGGAACTGAAGATGCAGTATAAGCCGTTGACTCCATCCCAGCAGGAAAAATATGATCACAGATTTGAGAAGGTGACTGCCGAGACAGAAGAGATGCCGGATCTGGAGTCATTTTACGGGAATGGAGATGAGGAGGAAACAAAAACTTCTGAAGAACGTGAAGTTGACAGAGGTATATCAGACTCAGTAGATGCTTTGGAGCAGAAAGAGACTGATTATATAGAGGGCGGTCAGTCGGAGGAAGCTGAGGAGATGAATGTCCCAGAGCCGAGAACAGGAGGAAAGACAGGGAAAATTGGAGATACAATGCGCCTGGACGAGGCGCTGCAGAAACTCCTCCATCCTGGCGAAGAGTCTGCTCTAAGTGGAGAAAACGCATCGATTATCGAGGGAGAATCGGAACCTGATATGACCGATCTCGCCAGTGAGATTGATGAAATTGAATCGGTAGCGGATCTGGATATGGTACATCAGGTCTCGGAGAATAGGGAGAGGAACAGAAACGAACTGAGGGAACCTATGGCGGCTTCAAGCGGATTTACGGAATTGATCCCGGAAGAAAGTGAGGAGCTGGAAGAGGAAATTTTAAGTGAAACTCTGGATGTGTCAGAGGCAGAGGAATTCCTCGTTGAAGGAGAAAATGAAGGGGAAGTGGCTGCTGAACCCCGGAAAACTGATGACGATCAGATCACCGGACAGATGAGCCTTACAGATATCCTTTCCGGATGGGAAACACAGGATGAGGAGATCGCAGAGGAGAGAACTGAATCCGAGGAGATTCCGGAAGAGATCATAGAGGAGCCAGAATCTGAGGAGATTCCGAAGGAGATCATAGAAGAGCCAGAATCTGAGGAGATTCCGGAGGAGATCATAGAGGAAGCTGAAATTGAAGAGACGGAGGAGAATGAGGCAGAAACAGTTGATGAAGATGGGGAGAGACTTCAGAAGCAGAATGAAGAAGATATAATTCGGGACACAATAACAGAAACTGAAGAAGGGGAAAAAACTGGGGAGATTATGGAAGAAAAGAGGAAAACAGAACCGATACTTCCGCCGGATATCCAGAGAATGATCGATGAGATTGAAGGCGTGATCCCGCCGGAAGAACCGGTAAAAGAGAAGGGGCGTGTTGAGGATTCCCGTGAGAATATGGGGAAACTGGCTGATGAACTCCGGATAGACGATGACCTGGCTCTGGATGATCCAGATGATTATGAGGACTATGAAGAGTCAGAGGATTTCTTTGAGGAAGAGGATCTTGATCCGGATGGCGGGGAGGAATATGAAGACGAGTATTCCGAAGCGGAAGAATTTGAGGATGAGGAATATGAAGAGGAATATTCTGAAGCAGAAGAGTACGAGGAAGGGGACTCCCAAGAAGATTACGAAGAGGAGTATCCTGAAAAGGACGAATATTTCTCTGAGGACGATGCAGAGAGTCTGACAGACGATGAAGAGATTATTGCAGATGACGGTGAGGATTATTTTTCCGAGGGTGATGCGGAGGAATATGACGATGTGGTTCCGGATTTTGAGGAAGAGTTCCGGGTGAACCCTGATCACAGTCAGGAGGCGGATGACAGAGAAATCCCGGATGATGATGACGACAATCTGGATATTCTTTCGGCTACGACGCCTCTGAGCAGGAAAGAGACGGCGAAGATGATCGCGACAGGAAAGACGGCTCCGCTGCCGCTGGATGAGATCTCGGACGCGCTTTCTATCTCTGATACGGGATTTATTGTGCATGGGCGTTATGATCTGCAGATGCAGAGTGGAGTCGGCACGCGAGCCGGTCTGACGGAGGAACAGAAGAAACTGTTTTCCTACTTTGTACCTGTCAGGGGAATGAGCGAACAGCTGGTGGATGTACTTGAACAGGATAAGAACTGTACAAACAGAAACGGTACTTCGAGGACAGGAAACCTCCTCATTATTGGAAATAAGGGGAATGGAAAGACTGTTCTCGCGGTAGATGTGGTCAAGGCGATCCAGAAGCAGAGGAACATCAGGCAGGGGAAGGTTGCTATCGTGACCGGAGAATCTCTTAATAAGAAAAAGATAGGAGATATTTTCAATAAGCTGTACGGCGGCGCATTGATCATTGAAAAAGCCGGAAAGCTGAATGAAAAGACAGTTGCGCGTCTGAACAAGGCAATGGAGAAAGATACGGGCGAACTGCTGATTGTCCTTGAGGAGCAGAGAAAACCGCTTGACCGTCTGCTTTCATCCAACCGGGAATTTAGAAGAAAGTTTACCTCACGGCTGGAAGTACCGATCTTCATAAATGATGAGCTCGTTACATTTGGACAGACATATGCGCAGGAAAATGGGTATCGCATCGATGAGATGGGAATCCTGGCCCTCTACAGCAGGATCGATTCGCTCCAGAGAGAGGACCATGCGGTTACGGTCGCCGAGGTAAAAGAAGTGATGGATGAGGCGATCCAGCATTCCCAGAAGGCTTCGGCGAAGAAACTGGTGAAGCGGGTATTCGGGAAAAATACGGATGACGCGGATCGGATCCTGCTCTCCGAGAAGGATTTCAATATTTGAAAGTTAAACAAAAATAGACAGTCCTAAAAAAGACTGTCTATTTTTTATTACAAAACAGCTTTTGACTTTCTTTTTCTGAACCTTTAAAGTATAATGATATTATTAAGTGGCAACGGTTAAACTGTGAGCATGCAGAGTGGCTTTTCAGTATTTTTATAAGAGAAATGTTGCTAAAATTTGAGCGGCGAGGTGGGCTTTATGGTAAAGGAAAAGAGCGCAAAGAAGACAGTGCAGCCTTATGAGATCGGAGAACTTGATCAGTATCTTTTCGGGCAGGGCAACCATTATGAGATCTATCAGAAAATGGGTGCCCATAAGGTGGCGGCAGATGGGGAACAGGGGGTGTATTTTGCGGTATGGGCGCCGAATGCACGAAGAGTTGCGGTCGTCGGGGATTTCAATGAATGGGATTTTGAGGCGAACTATATGGAACGTCAGGATCCGATGGGGATCTATACCTGTTTTGTACCTGGTGTGAAAGAAGGAGATCTCTATAAGTTCTGTATCGAGACTCAGCAGGGAAAACGGATCTTTAAAGCGGATCCATACGCGAATTACGCGGAACTGCGTCCGGGAACTGCGTCGATCGTAACAGATATCTCACATCTCAAATGGACGGATGACGCATGGATGCAGACCAGAAAGACATGGGACCATAAAGAGAATCCTATGTCAATCTACGAGGTGCATCTCGGATCCTGGATGAGACACCCCGGAAGAGAGGATGAGGGATTTTATACCTATAGAGAATTTGCGGAAGCCATTACGAAATATGTGAAGGATATGGGATATACCCATGTAGAGCTGATGGGAATGGCGGAGCATCCTTTTGACGGTTCCTGGGGATATCAGGTTACAGGTTATTATGCTCCTACTTCAAGGTATGGAACGCCGGAAGACTTTGCATATATGATCAACTATCTGCACCGCAATAAGATCGGAGTCATCCTCGACTGGGTACCGGCGCATTTCCCGAGAGATGCTCATGGACTTGCGGATTTCGATGGAACGCCTACTTACGAATATGCGGATCCCAGGAAAGGAGAGCACCCGGACTGGGGGACGAAGATATTTGATTACGGTAAACCAGAAGTGAAGAACTTCCTGATTGCAAATGCGCTGTTCTGGATCGAGCATTATCATGTGGACGGGCTCCGCGTGGATGCGGTTGCTTCTATGTTGTATTTGGACTATGGAAAACAGGACGGACAGTGGGTGGCGAATAAATACGGCGGAAACGAGAATCTCGAGGCAATCGAATTTTTCAAACATCTGAACTCGGTTGTCCTTGGGAGGAATCCGGGCGCCGTGATGATTGCGGAGGAATCCACTGCATGGCCGAAGGTCACAGGGGCGCCGGAGGATGGCGGTCTTGGATTCAGCCTGAAATGGAATATGGGATGGATGCATGATTTTACGGAATATATGAAGCTGGATCCTTATTTTAGAAAGAATGCTCATAATATGATGACGTTTGCCAGCTCCTATGCATACAGTGAGAATTATATCCTTGTACTTTCCCATGACGAAGTGGTGCATCTGAAGTGTTCCATGATTAATAAGATGCCGGGGCTTGGATTTGACAAGTATGCGAACCTGAAAGCCGGATATGCCTTTATGACAGGGCATCCGGGCAAGAAACTTCTCTTCATGGGACAGGAATTCGCTCAGCTTCGTGAGTGGAGCGAGGAGAGGGAGCTCGACTGGTATCTTCTGGAAGAACCGGAACACCAGGCAATACAGAACTGGTATCGGGATCTGCTCCATCTGTATAAGAAAAACAAAGCGATGTATGAGCTTGATTCGGATCCGGCGGGATTTGAGTGGATCAATGCGGACGACTGCTTCCGAAGCATCTACAGTTTTTTAAGACACTCGAAAGATAATAAGAAAAATCTACTCTTTGTGTGTAACTTTACTCCAATGGAGAGAAGAGACTACCGTGTGGGAGTTCCGAGGAGAAAACAGTGCAGGCTGATACTGAACAGTGATGATATTCGGTATGGCGGAAAAGGCGAGCCGAGACCGCTTCTGTACAAGCCGGTGAAACAGGAATGCGACGGACAGAAATATTCGTTTGCATATCCGCTTCCACCTTATGGGGTTGCTGTGTTTGAATTTTAAAAACTGTACCTGAAAATATAAAATGGATGATGAAAATACCGCTGCAAATGTGCAGCGGTATTTTTGAGCGATAAGCCCGGCAAGGCTTTGCTGACGCTAATAAAGCAAAATGACGGAAAGGATTCCGCAAAAGGAAATAAATGGATAGAAATGTGTATAAAAATGTAATTAAAAATAAAAATTATTCGGAAAAATATACTAAAATTTCTATAAAGGTGTTATAATGATTCACGTATACATAAAATTCTAAAAGAGTGTTTTATGCACTCTGAAAACAGAATGGAGGAGAGACAAATGGATAATGAATTGGCACTACTGACACTATGCGGCTCCATTATCGCACTCCTGTTTGTGGCGAGCAGGGCGCAGAAAGTTCTACGCTTTCCGGAAGGAAACGACACGATGAAAAAGATTTCTGCGTCGATCCATCAGGGGGCAATGGCGTACCTGAGACGCCAGTATAAGATCCTGATCGGATTTTTCGCGATCATGTTCGTGATCCTTCTGATCATGGCGATCACAGGGTTCCTGACACCGTATGTTCCGTTTGCATTTGTGACCGGAGGATTTTTCTCAGGCCTTTCAGGATTTGTGGGGATGCAGATCGCAACTCGCGCAAATGCGAGAACAGCTGCGGCATGCCAGAAGAGCCTGAACAAGGGACTGAATGTAGCGTTTTCAGCTGGTTCAGTCATGGGATTTACGGTTGTAGGACTTGGGCTTCTGGATATTTCGATCTGGTATCTGCTTCTGAAGCTGGTATTTAAGCTTCCGCTGGAGGACGTGACAAGCACGATGCTTACATTTGGAATGGGAGCTTCGTCCATGGCATTGTTTGCCCGTGTCGGAGGAGGCATTTATACAAAAGCGGCGGATGTCGGCGCGGACCTTGTAGGTAAGGTTGAGGCGGGAATCCCGGAAGACGATCCGAGAAACCCGGCTGTTATCGCGGATAATGTGGGCGATAATGTGGGAGATGTTGCCGGAATGGGCGCAGACCTTTACGAATCATATGTGGGTTCCATCCTGTCAGCGTGCTCACTCGGAGTTATCGCATTTAATAAGATAGAGTCTGTTGACCGCGCGAACGCGGTTGCAATCCCGATGCTTCTTGCAGCGATCGGTGTCCTGGCGTCTATTCTGGGATCGCTCCTTGTAAAGACGGGAGAGAGTACAGACCAGAGCACCCTTCTGAAAGCGCTCAGAAGAGGAACAAATACAAGCGCGCTCCTCATTGCGGTCATTGCCTTCCCGATCGTGTGGTTTATCCTTGGGGGAGACTTTATCGGTGTTTACTTTGCAATCCTTGCTGGACTGCTTGCTGGTGTGCTGATCGGATTTTTCACCGAGTATTTTACATCCGATACATATAAACCGACGCAGAATCTGGCTGATAAATCAGAGACAGGCTCTGCAACGCTGATCATCGGCGGTCTGAGTCTCGGAATGCTCTCCACAGCAGTTCCGATCATCATCATCGCGATCTGCGTTATGGCGGCTTATGCTTTCTCCGGTGGTTTTGTTGAGTCCACAAGAGGTCTTTATGGAATCGCGCTGGCTGCTGTAGGTATGCTGTCAACTCTGGGAATCACACTGGCGACAGATGCATACGGACCGATCGCAGACAACGCGGGCGGTATCGCAGAGATGGCCGGACTCGAGGAAGACGTGAGAAGACGTACGGATGCTCTGGATTCTCTTGGAAACACAACGGCTGCTACAGGAAAGGGATTCGCGATCGGATCCGCGGCACTGACAGCTCTGGCTCTTATTGCTTCTTATGTAGAAAAGGTACAGGAAGTCGGCGGAGATTCTGTTGTGCTCGATATGAGCGTCATGAATCCGACCGTGCTTGTAGGTATCTTTATCGGAGCCTGCCTGCCTTTCGTATTCGCAGCTCTGACAATGGATTCTGTGGGACGTGCAGCACAGAGTATCGTTGTTGAAGTGAGACGTCAGTTTAAAGAGATCAAGGGTCTGATGCAGGGAAAAGCAGATCCGGATTATGAGACCTGCGTTGATATCTGTACAAAGGCAAGCCTTCATGAGATGATCCTTCCTACGCTCCTTGCGATCATTACTCCGGTAGTGACCGGACTGATCCTTGGATATAACGGCGTGATCGGACTCCTTACAGGTTCCACAGCAACCGGATTCCTGATGGCAATTTTCATGGCCAATTCGGGCGGCGCATGGGATAATGCGAAGAAGTATATCGAGGGCGGAAAGCACGGCGGAAAAGGCAGCGAGTGCCATAAAGCGGCAGTCGTCGGCGATACCGTTGGTGATCCGTTCAAGGATACGTCGGGACCGTCCATCAATATCCTGATCAAGCTGCTGTCGATGGTTTCCATCGTGTTTGCGGCACTGGTCGTGAATTATCATATTTTCTAGAAATGAACAGCTGTGATGCCGGGAACAAAATATCTGCTGTTCCCAATATCATCTTTAAAGAAAAAGAGGAGAATCTCCTGCGGATAGTGTACAATATCTGCAGGAGATTTTATAATGCAGAAAAATCGGTTCCGGGATATGCCGGGCTGGCACAGTGTTGTGGGGAATGAACATGAATGTATATCAGTTAAAAATTGTCATCAAGAAAACAAAAATTATGAATTCCGAATTTATCTGAAAGGGAATGCAGATGATAAAGAGCTGGACGAGCGGTTCCACAGGCTGCATAAAGAGTTATTCTCCGGATACGACTGCAGCAGATGCAGGAACTGCTGCAAGATGTACCATGGGAGTATTCCGGAAGAAGATCTTGTCCGAGATGCGGAGTATATGGGACTGACAAAAGAGCAATTTATTGAAAAATATCTGGTGGAAGGCGATAAGGAAAATGGATATCAGACAAAAAATGTACCCTGTGATTTCCTGGGAGAGGACGGAAACTGCTGTTTGGGTGACTGCAGACCGGAAAGTTGTAAGAAGTATCCGTATACAGATCAGCCGGACAGATGGGCGAGCCTTTATAGTGTTCTGGATGTGATTGAGGTCTGCCCGGTTGCGTTCGAGATTTATGAAAGACTGAAAATGGAATACGGATGGAGATACAGACGCTAAAGTAGTGTTAAATGAGCATGACTTTCTTTTCCCCTGCATACATTGTAAAAACGATGTTTGCAGGGGGATTTTTTTGAAAGATTATATTGAGGAAAGAGCCGTGGAGATTGCGAATTATATCATAGAAAATGGCGCGACGGTGAGGCGGACAGCGAAGCAGTTTCGGATCAGTAAGAGTACGGTACATAAGGATGTCACCGAACGGCTCCTTCAGATTAATCCCTCCCTGGCCCGGGAAGCACGTAAGGTGCTGGATATGAATAAGTCGGAGCGGCACATCCGGGGAGGGATGGCTACGAGAGAGAAGTATCTTCATCAGCATGGGTAAACGAAAAAGTAAGCAGAAACGCGGCAGGAGCTGGGTGATTGAAAGGGATCACTGCAGCTCCTGTGCGTTTTATCAATGTATCTTGTTCGGATGCTTCTTATGACGCAGCACCACGACAGACACAAAAAGCGGGCGTATTCTTACGGGGAGAGTATGAAAATGTTCAGCTTTTTCTGTTGATTTGATCTGCAGAGCGATATATAATAGGTCTGTTTGTTCTGGCGGGTGATCGATCTGGCCCGGCAGGCCGCCGTCAGGCGGCAGAATGGAGTCTATTATGAGGATGTTGAAGATACTGTTTAAAAATGAAACTGTTTTCTGCGTGGCGTTTATGCTGGCGGTACTGTCGGCATTCGCGGTGTCTCCGGACGCAGTATATCTGACCTACCCGGATTACCGTACAATAGCGCTGCTGTTCTGCCTGATGATCATTGTTGCTGGGGTTCAATCTATCGGAGTCTTTGCGATCATGGGTCAGTTTCTGCTGAAAAGGGCAGGCAGTTTCAAGGGGATTTCAGCTGTTATGGTTCTGCTGTGTTTTTTCAGCAGCATGGTTATCACCAATGATGTAAGTCTGATCACGTTTGTTCCGTTCACAATCCTTGTGTTCCGCATGAGCGGAAAGACGAAACGGATCTTGCGGCTGGTGGTGCTGGAGACGATTGCGGCGAACCTGGGCAGTATGGCAACGCCGATCGGAAATCCGCAGAATCTGTATTTGTATTCTGCATCAGAGATTACGGTGGCCGAATTCGCATGGGCGGTTATGCCTTATGCGGGGCTGTCCTTTGTCATGCTTCTGGGAATCGTGCTTGCCGGGAGGGATGAACCGCTTCTTGATGTTGCCGTGAAGGCAAAGATGGAAAAGACAGGAGGAGCACTCTTTCGTCAGACCCTGCCATTTCTGATGCTTTTGCTTTTGTGTCTTCTGGTCGTGTTTCGGATTTTGACCTATCTGCCGGTGCTGATCTGCGTCATGGCGGTTGTCCTGCTGGTAGATCGGAAACTGTATCTGTCGGTAGACTATTTCCTTCTGCTGACATTTCTGTGCTTTTTTATCTTTATCGGGAATATAAAGCGGATCCCGGAGGTCAGTGGTTTTCTTATCTCGATTGTCCAGGGAAGGGAACTTTTGACTGGGATCCTTACAAGTCAGATAATCAGCAATGTGCCGGCGGCAATCCTGCTGTCCGGTTTCAGCACAGATTTTTCGGCGCTTCTGACGGGGGTGAACCTGGGAGGTCTGGGAACTCTGATTGCTTCGCTGGCAAGCCTTATTTCATTTAAATTTTTTGCAAGAGAATATCCGGATAAGAAAGGTGCGTTTATGAAGTCGTTTACGGCATGGAATGTGCTGTTTCTGCTTGTGCTGACAGCGGAGGCGCTGTTGCTGGGGTGGATTTGAAGATTTGTGTAAATAGCAGAGGGAGGTCTGTCAAAGTGCTTCGGAGAGATACAAAGGAAAAACTTTACTTTTGCCAGGTTCTCTTTTATACTTTTATTAGATGTATGATATTGATGAGGGCGCAGTATTTTAGAATCAGATAAGATGCTGCGTCCTCCTGCTTAAATAGAGCTTATTATGAGAGGAGACGGATATGGATGAAAGCTGTCATTATAGATGCTGACCTGCGGTTTATAGAAATGATAGAAAAGACGTTTCTCTCTCTTGAAAAAGAGGATGAAAATGCAGGGATTGATGTTGAGGAAACATTTTTTGTTGCAGGAAACGCGTTGAATGGGAAAGATGGGTATGAACTCATAAAGAAAGAACGTCCAGATCTGGTCGTCATGGATCTGAAGCTTCCGGAACTCGGAGGGATTTCTCTGCTTCGGAAACTCAGGCAGGAGAATGCAGAAGCCCATGTTCTGGTCACTACGGAAGATACGGACTTCGGACACGCCAGACAGGCTATAGAGCTGGGGATTGACAACTATATGCTTAAGCCGGTGAAGCGGGCGCAGTTTAAGAAAGCGATTCGGCAGATCAGGGATAAGATTGAAAATGAAAAGGCTCTTGAGAAAGCGTTTACGATCGAAAATATTTTTACGGGATGTCTCAGCGGCCAGTTTCGTCCTGACAGGAACTTCCATCAGATGACCAGAGAAAAATATGGGTTTACACTGGAGGAACCAGGGGAGGTGTTCACGCTCTGGCTGGGAGGAAATTACATGGCGCAGAGACAAACAGCGCGACGGATCCTGCAGAATACTCTGTCAGAGAATAACCTTTCAGGATGTGTCCTGGAAGTGGACATATGGAGGATGCTCTTTGCTGTTATTTACAAAGGCGTCAGAAAGAAACAGGACTATCAGATATTCAGACAGCATACGGCACCGCTTCTTGCCGTAAGTATCTCAGGGGAGATGGCGTGTTTCTGGGCGGATATGGAACACACAGGAGATGTCCTGGATATGCTGACGGAACTGCGGAGGCTTAGAGAATGGAATCTTCTGTTTGACAGAGGGGAACTGATTCGACCAGAAGATATTGAGGAGCTTGAAACGAGGCCGCTGAAGTATCCGGCAGAGCTGGAGACGCAGGTAAAGAAAGCAGCGGCCGCGGAGGACGGAGAAGAGATAAAGCGGTGTTATTACAGACTGTATGATATTTTCCGAAGGGGCATATACAGCCCGGCGGAGATTAAAGAATGCCTGATTCGTTTCAGCATGTCGGCACTGGACGGCTATAAGACGACGCATGTGATAGGATCAGAACTGAGGATACAATATTGTATGCAGACCATAACTGAGGCTGTGACCTGGGTGCAGATCCGCGCAGCTATGGAAGAATTTCTGGGACTTCTGCGGGATGAAGTGTTCCGGGAAAAAGGAGATGAAGAGCTGAGTCCTCTTGTACGGCAAGCGGTGCAGATGATAAGAAAATATTTCGACCACGGCATTACACTTGAGGAGACGGCAGACCGGCTTTTTGTATCAGAAGAATATCTGAGTTCACAGTTTAAGAAAGAAACAGGCCGCGGTTTTACGGAGACGGTGAGATATTACAGAATCGTACGGATTAAGGATCTTCTGATTAATACAACACTTAAGCTGAATCAGATCGCAGAGTTGACGGGCTACACAGATCCTAAGTATATGAGTCGGGTTTTTAAGGAAGAAACAGGGGTGCTTCCAAACGAATTCCGTAAGTCGGTTCATTAAAAAATTACACCTTTCTAAAACTTTTCACCCTTTTCAGAATGGAAAAATATGTTAGTATGTATAGCGATGACCAGAGATAAAAGCTTGAAGCAAATTCACAGTTTGATTCAAAGAAGAGGTGAATAGACAATGAACGAGATGAATATTACTTTTAAAAGTCCTGACGAGATTCTTGAATTTGTGAACACGGTCTCCAAGTATGAATTTGACATGGATATGAAAAAAGGGCGTCTGGTTGTCGACGCGAAATCGATACTTGGAATCATGAATCTCGGACTGAACCATGTGATTCAGTTGATGGTGTACACAGATGACTGTACAGATCTGCAGGAGAAGATCTCAAAGTATGCAGCGTAAAAAAGGACGGCCCAAGAGGTGAAATCACAGTCCCCCGCGCAGGAACTGCCTGGAATGCCAGGAAGTTCCTGCCGGGGGATTTGCTGTATGCGGGGCTTTGCCCGTGTATATATCAGATGGATGACTCCGCCTCAGCAGGCGGTGAGCAGCAAGTTAGTATTGGTGGCGCGCGGTCAGGGGTGTTTCATGAATAAAAATTAAATATGGAGAATCCCTT
>DWUT01000173.1 GCA_019120615.1 Candidatus Mediterraneibacter norfolkensis | reverse complement strand
CCCCTGTTTGGAACTATCTATTTCCCGACAGCCCCTTCACTTCTACTTTGTCCAGGATCCCGCGGATCGCGGGGAACAGATCGCCGTCCCGGGCCGAAACCTTTCTCCGGGACGCCTCATGCTCAATATCGATCCGTTCCACGCTGCAGGCATCTCTGTCGATCCAGAGTATCGCCAGAGTGATGTCCTGATCAAACCGCCTCTTTCCGCAGCTTCCCGGGTTCAGCCAGAGCCTGCCGTCCTTTTTCTCTTCAAAATACCTGTGTGAATGCCCGAAGATAATGATCTGGCGGTCCCCAAGATCTGCCGGCAGTTCTTTTTTATTATGTATCACATAAAAATTCATTCCTGCCAGAGTAAACTCCAGATAATGGGGCAGGTGTTCCGCCCATTCTTTGTCATTATTTCCCCGCACGATATAGATCAGCGCATCTTCTTTTGCCGCCGCTTTCATCTCATCGATGATCTTCTGCGAATTAATATCGCCGCCGTGAATGACCGCATCGCATTCCGAGATGACTTTCGCCGCCTCCGGTCTCAGAAGTCCGTGAGTATCTGATAAAACTGCGATCTTCATACTCTCTGTTCCTTAATTCAGCTTTTTCCCGTCGGAAAATGCCGTCCCCACTTTTTCTCCCACTTTCAGATAGGTATGGTTTGCCGGATCATAGGAGATAGCATTAAGCTTCTCCAGGTCGATCTTCCCGTATCCATCCAGGATCTCTTCGTCCACGCTCACATTGACGATCTCCGACACGATCCGAAGCGTCTTATCATACTGGTTGATCTCCTCCACTCTGCACTCCAGAGAGATCGGAAGTTCCTCGATCACCAGGATCTCCCCGATGCAGATCTCATCCTCCTCGTCCAACACATAGGGCACACAGATCTCCAGGTATCCGCAGCGCAGCTCTGATACGGTAGGATGTACCGCGCCGTATCCTCTCATGGAGCTGTACGCCACTCCGCCCAGGAATCCCGCATCGCTCCTTGCAAATGTCTGGAGCCTCGCGCTCCTGGGCGCGGGAAAGGTCAGAAGATTGCTCGTCACGTCGAAAGGCTCCGTATTGTCTTCCTCCACCTCTGCCATGACGCCCTCCTCTTTCAGCAGATCCGTCACACGTCCGCAGCGGATATCCTCGCCTGATTCTTCCTCTCCCGACTCTTCCCTGGCGGACTCTTCCTCACCCAGCTCTTCTAAGGCATTTTCCGGCAGGCTGCTCTCCGCATCTTTTGTCTGCTCCTCGGCTCCCGCATCCATTTCAGCCGTTTCCTTCTTTTTCTCTCCGTCCATCAGGGAGAAATCCAGAAGGCGGTGAGAATAATCGTAGGTAGGGCCAAGGATCTGTCCCCCCGGAATATCCTTGAACGCCGCCGATATCCTGCGGATCAGTCTCATTCCTGAGGTATCCACTACATTAGAATAGTAATTTCTCGGAAGAGTGGACCGGTACGCCCTTAAAAGGAACACTGCCTCCTCCACGCTTCCCTCGCACTGTTTCAGCGCCAGCACCGCGTATTCTCTGGAATAGAATCCTGCCTCACTCATGATCTTGTCGATCAGAAGTCCCATGTTCTCCATAATGCAGGAGATGGTGATGTCCTCCCCGCTCTCCCTGAATATTTCCAGAAGCTTCAGAGACTGCTCGATCGCTTCTCTTCCGCCGGTAACCGCTACATAAGCCATTTCTTCTCACGTCCCCCTTCTCAGTCTATCTTTACAAGGCGCGGGATTCCGATCAGATTTTCGCTGCCGTCCACAAACACCAGGTCCACGCCCAGAGGATACTCGATTTCCAGATCGTTCCTGAGCCGGATAACCTTCCTGATATACGGATACACCCGGATCTTCTTCTCGCCGTCCACTCCCGGACCTCTCAGCGTCATCTCTTCCTCTCCTTCCGTCTCACTGCACAGAAGAAAAATCGTCGCCGATTCCTGGGGATCCGCATAGGTTCCGTGCTTTACATTTTTCAGGATCTGCTCCATGGAACCGTAGTTCATCTCTGAAGAGAGGAACACGTAGTCCGCCTGATCCAGATCCGCTTCCCTGCACAGCGTCAGGTTGTGCAGTTCCGATGACAGCCTGGGGTTCTTCTCCACATACATCTTCTCTTCGTTGTCCAGGAGCGTGCATCCCAGCGCCAGCAGCGATGCATAATCTCCCGTGAACTTCCCGGCCTGCTCCCCGATCTTCCTGACCTGGCCGGGATTCGCCATAGCGTCCAGCAGTTCCCAGAACACCTTCTGTCCGTCATGGACAAAATCAAACTGATATACTGATCTGATCTCTTCTGCCATCTCTATTCTCCCATCACATTAAAGTTTACTTTCGACTTCCTGATCTGCCGGTTCAGATTCTCTCTGTCTTTTTTCTGTTTCTCTCCCAGCCTCTTTATCTCGCTGCGGAGAGCCTCCCGCTCTTCCTCCGGGATCCCGCACTCCGGCATTTTTTCCGTGTTCATGAATCCGCCTATGACCGCCACGTTGATGCATTTCTCGAAATTGTCTCCCGCCATCACGCTGGCGCCTTTTGCGCCGTTCACTTTCACCATACGCTCCGTCGCCAGCACCTCTCCGAGATAAAAGAAGGACTTCTTTACCGCCTCTCTCACCTTGACCATCACCAGCGTCTTCTGTGGCTGTTTCAGAATCTGTATCTCATATCTCTCCCTGATTCCCGCCGCCGCTGCTCTGACCTCTTCCGCCGAAGCACCTGTCAGGATGGCGGACATTTCACACCTGTTCATCACTGTTCTCCTCCTGTCTCCCGGAGTCATCTCCGGTACGTCCTGCATCTTATAGAGATTTTGTAAAGTTGCCAACTGGACTTCGTAAAACCTTTGTAAAGTGATCAGCAGACTATTGTAGGAGCATTTTTACATTGTTATGATCTTTCAAAAAGGCAGAATGTCAAAAAAGCAGAGCGTCAAAAAAGGAAATCATCACAAAAAAGGAGATCGTCATGACAAAAAAATGGACCTGGGAACTGATCGCTGACACGCTGATCAAAGAATTTCAGAATGATAAATATACAAAAGGGGAAAAGATGCCCAGCGAGAACAAACTGGCAGTCCGCTTCCAGGTCCCCCGGTCCGAGATCCGAAAGGCGTATGAGCGTCTGAAAGAACTGGGATATGTTTACTCCACGCAGGGATACGGGAGCTTTTTCTCCGGAAAACGGGAAAAGATCCGCCTCTCCATGAGCGACGAGAGTTTCTCCAAGAAAATGCGGGAAATGGGACTGAACTTCGAGACCCGGAACGTGGGGTGCCGCAGGATCAGCGGTGATTCCCTGATCCACAGCATGCTCGACGTGGATTTTGACGAGCCGGTGTACAAGATCACGCGGCTGCGTATCCTTGACGGAGAGCCTGCCGCCATCCACATCAGCTATCTGCCGGAGGATCTTTGCCCCCGGATCGCAGAGGACGGGAAAACACTCACCTCCGTGTATGACTATATCCACTCCTGCGGCTACATCCATCTGAAGACAGACAACGCCCAGCTCACTGTCTCCTCGCTCAGCAAAAAAGAGCGCACCCTTCTCAATGTCAAAGGGTACGCTCCCTGTCTTGTGCTGACCTGTAAATGTGTGACGTTGCCCGCCGGCACCGTGGTGGAGGTAGCGAGGACGATCTACCGGAGTGATAAGTTTATCTTTCAGTTATAGTGGCTCGTAACCCGGTTATAGTTCCTCGAACATATCACTGAAGATATTATCACCATACTTTTCATACATTTTCCCTGCAAGATCATAACAAAGGTTGTCATCCCGCTGTGAGATCACCACGATATTCATCAGGTATTTTTCCATATTAAGTGTATAGACTACCCGAATCCCTATCCCGCGGTATTTTATCTTGAAAAAACCGGTAAGGTTGTTTCCGTTCTTATTACCCAGAGGTTTTCCATATCCCTCTGGTGCCGGAAGGGGTGTACGGGATACTTTTAAAATCCCCGCCAGAACCTGACGGCGCACACTGCCTTCCAGTCTCCGGTATTCTTTCCTCGCTTCATCTGCGATCCGGATCTCCCATTTCATTCTAATTCCACACTTTCCGTAAGAGCTTCCAGTTCCTCCATTGTAAGTCCTTCTTCTTTCACAAGCTCTTCAAATGGAGATGTAGGAGAATCTTTTCTTTTTTCTGCCAGCCGTGCGAGACGCATATCTTCAATCTTATTGAGTATTTTTTCCAGCATTTCTATTTTTTGCTGCGCATCTTTGTACTCTTTTATTGATATGATCACCGCAGAAGGACGATTGTTTTTTAAAATAATATATTCACTGTTATTATCTTCTACATCCGAACATATTTTTCCGGCTTTTCCATGGCTAAAGTCAGAAATAGATACAAGTTTTTCCGCCAGATCTGGTATTGCCCGATTCATAAAAGCACCTCCTGTTCACCTTTTATTTATTATAGTATACATCTCAGCAAAATTATATTCAATATTTTAATCATAATTTTACTGATTCAAACTCTTATCCCTTCCAGTTTACAGCAACTGTGCTTTAGACTGACTTCCTTTACAGTCTCATCTTAAAATCTTCATATCCAAATCTTCGCACAACCTCACACGTTCCATTCTCCCTCTCCAGGACGATATCCGGAAGTTTCATCCCGTTAAACGTGTTCGTCTTCACCATAGTGTAGATCGCCATATCCTGAAACTCCAGCCTGTCCCCGCACTGCAGCGGTTTGGCAAAGGAGTAATCTCCGATCACGTCTCCCGCAAGACAGGTTGGTCCTGCGAGACGGTAAATACAGGGCTTTTCTGAATCTCCTGATTTCCTATCCCTCATAATCTCCGCCGGATCTCCCGCATCTTTGAGCGGCGGCCGGTAGGGCATTTCCAGGACATCCGGCATATGGCACGCTGCCGACGTATCCAGGATGGCGATCTTCATCCCGTTGTCCACGATCTCAAGCACCTCCGTGAGCAGGATTCCCGCGTTCAGCGCCACTGCCTCCCCCGGTTCCAGATAGACTTCCACTCCATTTGTTTCCTGCATGTGCCGAATACATTTTTTGAGCACCTCCCGGTCATAATCCGGTCTGGTGATATGGTGTCCGCCACCGAAATTGACCCATTTCATCCCGTGGAGATAAGAACCGAACTTTTCCTCTACCGCTTTCAGCGTCACCTCCAGATCATCTGAGTTCTGCTCGCACAGCGTATGGAAATGCAGTCCGTCCAGACTCCGGATCTCCTCCTCTGATAACTCCTGCCGGAACGTTTCCAGCGTCGTCCCGAGCCGTGAGAATGGCGCGCAGGGATCGTAAATCGCATGTCCCTCCTGGGTGGAGCACTCCGGGTTGATGCGGAGTCCCATGCTGCGTCCCGCAGCTTTCACCTTCGCCCCGTATTTCCTGAGCTGGAAGGGAGAATTAAACACGATATGGTCACAGTACCTGATGATCTCATCCATCTCGTCTGCCCGGTACGCCGGAGAGAAGATATGGTTCTCCTTCCCCATCTCCTCATAGCCCAGCCTCGCCTCATAAAGTCCGCTGGCCGTCGCCCCGTCCAGATACTCCCCGATCCGGGGATACAGCGAATACATGGAAAACGCCTTCTGCGCCAGAAGAATATGACATCCCGTCTCCTCCTCGATCCCCTTCAGGATTTCCAGATTCTCCCGTATCTTCCTCTCCTGCACCACGAAACAAGGCGTCTTAAGTTCCCGTCTCTCCATAATCCTCTCCCTTCAAATCTCCAATTTCCTCCTGCGAAGCTGCCCTGCCGGGTGTTCTCCGCGGATTTATTCGCAAGATTCCCCTTCGACGAAGCAGACCGGTCCGGTGTTCTCATTAAGGACCGTAGCAGGACGCCGGCACTTAGAGCGCGTCCTTTGCGCTCTTAGTACCGCTGCGTTCTGCTCCGAGCGAAAGCGGGTCCGCAATGAGAATACTGGATCGGTCTGCCCTCCGTCAAAGTCAATCTTTACTCAACCAACTCCGGATCCTCACTGATCTTCCACGGCAGCCCCCACTTATTCAGGGCGTCCATGAACGGATCCGGATCAAACTCTTCCACATTGAACACGCCCGGGCGTCTCCACGTCCCGTTCATGACCAGCATGGCGCCGATCATCGCCGGAACTCCCGTCGTATAGGCAACGGCCTGGGACTCCACCTCTTTGTAGCATTCCTGATGATCGCATACGTTATAGATGTACAGCTTCTTCTCTTTTCCGTCCTTCTTTCCTACGAAAATGCAGCCGATGTTTGTCTTTCCCTTTGTCCTCGGTCCCAGTGAAGCAGGATCCGGAAGAAGGGTCTTTAAGAACTGCAGCGGAACGATCTCCTGCCCATTGTACATGACCGGCTCAATGGAAGTCATCCCTACATCCTCCAGGCATTTCAGATGGGTCAGATAACTCTCACTGAAAGTCATGAAGAAACGGATCCTCTTGATCCCCGGGATATTGACTGCCAGGGACTCGATCTCCTCGTGATGGAGCAGATACATATCCTTTTTCCCGATCTCCGGGAAGTTGTAGGTGCGCTTGATCTCCATAGGCTTCGTCTCAACCCAGTGTCCGTTCTCCCAGTAGGAACCGTTTGCGGACACCTCACGGATATTGATCTCCGGATTGAAGTTGGTGGCAAAAGGATAGCCGTTATCCCCTGCGTTGCAGTCCAGGATATCAATGTAGTTGATCTCGTCAAAATAATGCTTCAGGGCATAGGCGGAGAACACACCGGTCACGCCCGGATCGAACCCGCTTCCCAGCAGAGCGGTCAGACCGGCCTTCTCAAAGCGCTCTCTGTACTCCCACTGCCATTTATATTCGAACTTCGCCGTATCCTCCGGCTCATAATTTGCCGTGTCAATGTAATGCACGCCTGCCGCCAGACAGCACTCCATAATGAGGAGGTCCTGATATGGCAGCGCAAGGTTCAGCACCACGTCCGGTTTCTCCTGCCGGATCAGCTCTGTCAGGATCGCCGTATCGTCCGCGTCCACCTGCGCGGTCTTGATCTTCGTCTTTGTCTTTCCTTCCAGCTTTGCTTTCAGGGCGTCGCACTTTGACACTGTCCTGCTGGCAATCACCACCTCAGAAAAGGCGTCGCTGTTCTGGCAGCATTTCTGCACTGCCACGCTTCCTACTCCTCCGCATCCAATGATCATGATCTTTCCCATTTTCATCTTCTCCTTTCGTTTCTCCGATATATCTGATTGTACTTATTATAACACTTATCCCGTTTTTCGGTCCTGTCTGTTCACGATAGCGATCAGCATCTCCCGGATGATCTTGCATGCCGCGGCCGTGGATGCTCCGGTTGGGTCACAGGGCGGGCACAGCTCATTCACGTCACATCCCGCCAGATTGGCTCTCCCGCACACCTTCGTCACGGCCTGCATCAGTGTCAGGAAGTCCACCCCTCCCGGTTCCGGCGTCCCGGTCCCCGGAAATACAGACGGATCCATCACGTCCAGATCCACCGTGAAATACACCGGCGCGTCTCCCACGCTCTCCAGGACTGCATCCAGATCATCCAGCGCAAAGGGATGGAAATCCGTGTGCCCGCTCTTCGCCCATTCAAATTCATATCTTTCCCCGGACCGAATGCCAAGTTGGTGGATCCGCCCGTCGCCGAGCAGTTCCCAGCATCTTCTTATGACACAGGCATGGGACAGCTCCACTCCCAGATAATCCGTCCGTAAATCCGTATGGGCGTCAAAATGGATGATATGAAGGTTCGGATATTTTTCCGACGCGGCGCGGACCGCCCCCAGCGTCACCAGATGCTCTCCTCCGATCATAAACGGCATTTTCCCATCACGGAAGATCTGCTCCGCAGTCTCTTTGATCTGATCCAGGACTTTCCCTGAATCTCCGATCGCCAGATCCAGATCTCCGCAGTCGTACACGATCCCCTCCGTCAGTTCCAGATTCTGATACGGACTGTAGATCTCCAGTCCGCAGGAATCATTTCGGATCGACTGTCCCGCGAACCGGGTTCCCGGGCGGAACGAGGTAGTAGAGTCAAAAGGCGCTCCGAACAGCACCACCTCCGCTTCCTCATACTCTGCGTCACAGCCGATATAATTCACAACATTTTTCCACATTTTTCTATCTTCCATCCTTCTTTTCCACATCCTCCAGAAGTTCTTCCACATAAGCGGGCAGGGCAAACACGCCCGCGTGGAGCCTCGGCTCGTAATATTTCGTGTGGATCCCTTTCAGTTTCCAGCCTACTTTATCAAGGTCATCCAGAGGGTGATATTTCTTCGACGCGAATCCAAAGAGCCAGTGTCCTGACGGGTAAGACGGTATATGCGCCTGATACACCCGGCAGATGGGAAATGTCTCCAGGATCCTCCGGTGCATCCGCTGGCACTGGAACGCCTCTTCCGTATAGAAGGGGCTCTCATTCTGATTGATCATGACGCCGTCCTCGTGGAGCGCATTGTAGCAGTTCCCGTAGAACTCCTTCGTAAACAGCCCTTCCCCGGCCCCGAATGGATTCGGAGAGTCAATGATGATCAGGTCATAGGCGTCCCCCTTGGAGCGGATGAACCTCAGCCCGTCCTCATGGTAGATCGTCACCCGGTCGTCATTCAGGCTCCCTGCGATCTCCGGAATATACTTTCTGCACACCTCCACCAGCAGCGGATCCGGCTCCACCACATCGATCTTCTCTATGGTATCGTACTTGATCAGTTCCCGGACGACGCCTCCGTCTCCTCCGCCGACTACCAGCACTTCCTTCACATCCTGATGTACCGCCATGGGCACGTGGGTGATCATCTCATGGTAAATAAATTCGTCCCTCTCCGTCAGCATCAGGTCCCCGTCCACCACAAGGATCTTTCCAAAATCCTTTGATTCAAGGACGTCGATCCGCTGGACTTCGCTCTGAGCGCTGAAAAGCTGTTCCTCAATCTTGATGGACAGCTTCACACCGTCCGTATGCATGTCGGAAAACCACATTTCCATCTTCCATCACCTCTTTTTCCAAAACTGTTTTTCTGTTACATATATCTGAGATCCTGCCGTTATTTACAGCAATACCTGTCCGTACTTTTATATCAGCACATTGAGCCGCTCGATCCGCTCATCCTCCGGACCGGTCATGGAACATCCCTTTTCCTTCGCGTACACAATGTAGTTAATGATCTCATCCGTCACTTCCTCGCCCGGAGCAAGCACCGGGATTCCCGGCGGATAACACATGACGAACTCGCTGCATATCCTGCCCACTGTCTCTTCCAGGGGCAGAGACTCTTTTTCTGCATAGAACGAATCCTGGGGCGTCATGACCACCTTCGGGGAAATGTACTCCTGGCTGAGCATTCCCGCCTTATCCTTCTTATATCTCCGCTTCAGATCCGCAAGCGCCGTCACAAGGCGCTCCACCTCCCGGATCCGGTCGCCGATGGACAAATATGCCAGGATATTTCCCAGATCTCCAAACTCGATCTGTATATCATATTCATCTCTCAGGATGTCGTACACTTCGATCCCGGCGAGGCCGATATCCAGCGTATGGATAGACAGCTTCGTAGGATCAAAGTCATAGACGCTGTCCCCGTTGATCCTCTCTCTGCCAAAGGCATAATAATCTCCGATCTTATTGATCTCCTCCCTCGCATACTCTGCAAGCTCTGTCACCCCGCGGAAGGATTCCTCGCCCCGGAGCGCCAGATTTCTCCGGGAGATATCCAGGCTCGACAGCAGCAGATAGGACCCGCTGGTGGTCTGGGTCAGGTTGATGATCTGTCGGATATGCCCCGGGTTCACGCCCTTCCCGGTCAGCAGGAAGGAACTCTGGGTCAGGCTTCCTCCCGACTTGTGCATGCTCACCGACGCGATATCCGCCCCCGCTTCCATCGCGGAAACCGGAAGGTCTTTTCCAAAATAAAAATGAGTCCCGTGAGCCTCGTCCGCCAAGACAAGCATTCCCTTTTCATGGGCTGCCTTTACGATCGCTCTCAGATCCGAGCAGATGCCATAGTATGTAGGATTGTTGACCAGAACTGCCACCGCATCCGGGTTCTCCTCAATGGCCTTCAGCACATCGTCCCTCTTCATTCCCAGAGAGATTCCCAGCCGCTGATCCACATCCGGATTCACATACACCGGCTTCGCCCCGCACAGCACCAGGGCATTGATGGCGCTCCGATGCACATTTCTCGGCATGATGATCTTGTCATTCTTTTTACAGCATGACAGGATCATGGACTGGACTGCCGAAGTGGTCCCTCCCACCATGAGAAACGCGTGGTCCGCCCCGAATGCATCCGCCGCCAGTTCCTCCGCCTCTTTGATCACGGAAACCGGGTGACACAGGTTATCCAGAGGCTTCATGGAATTCACGTCAATACTGACACATCTCTCTCCAAGAAGCTGCACCAGCTCCGGATTTCCCCTTCCGTGCTTATGTCCCGGAACGTCGAAGGGAACTACCCTGTTTCTCCGGAAACGTTCCAGCGCCTCATAGATGGGCGCTCTTTTCTGTGATAACTTATCCATGATGAACCTCCAAATCCGCTTTCCTGTGCCTGTCGGTAAACGGAAAGACACAGGTCCGGGAGCATGCACGCCCGGCCTGTGTCCTGTCGTCACGTTATATCTTATCTGAAAAAACTTTCTTTTGTACTCGTTCTTTATAGATAAAACAGATATAGGGGTTAGAGTCTATATAGCAAATATTTTTACTTTTACTACTCTTATTGACCGTTTCACAAGTTGCGTATGCGTATCATGCACACCGGTTATAAAGTAACCAACTTATAAAATTTGAGCTCCTAACTCAATCAATAATGCAGCTTTTGCGCCGCGTAAAATATTTGCATGGAGAACTTTCCTGATATCTGCTTTCCATACATTGGTATCGTAACATACCAATTCTGGAATTTCAAGAAATATCTTTTTCACTTTAGGGCTGTTTCACGAAGGTCTCAAATCCAATCCTATATATA
>DWUT01000172.1 GCA_019120615.1 Candidatus Mediterraneibacter norfolkensis | reverse complement strand
TGAAGACGGGCATCTGCTCGTCGGACTCGAGACATCGGATGATGCCGCGATCTATAAAATATCGGATGATATCGCTGTGATCCAGACGCTGGATTTCTTTACTCCGGTGGTTGATGACCCGTATATGTTCGGGCAGATCGCAGCCGCAAATGCGCTGAGCGATGTGTATGCCATGGGAGGAGTGCCGAAGATAGCGCTCAACATCGTCTGCTTCCCAAACTGCCTGGATGTGGAAATACTGGGGGAGATCCTTCGGGGAGGGGCGGACAAGGTGAAAGAGGCTGGAGCTGTCCTTGCAGGAGGGCATTCCGTGCAGGATGACGAGCCGAAATACGGTCTGTCCGTCACCGGTTTTGTCCATCCGGACAGAGTCTGTAAAAACAGCGGATGCCGTCCCGGCGATGTTCTGATCCTGACGAAGCAGATCGGAAGCGGGGTAGTGAACACCGCAGTAAAAGCACAGATGGCGTCTGAGCAGGCTGCGGCGGAAACAGCCTGCGTGATGGCGTCGTTGAACCGTAAGGCGGCAGAAGCCGCATCGGGACATACGATCCACGGGTGTACAGACGTGACCGGGTTCGGGCTTCTGGGACACTGCGCTGAAATGGCAAAGGCTGCTGATGTGACGCTGGAGATCCGTGTGGATGATGTGGCGTATATGAAAGAGGCAAAGGATTATGCAAGGATGGGGCTTGTCCCGGCGGGAGCGTACCGCAACAGGGAATTTGTACAGCCCTGTCTGGATGATGGGAATGTGGCGGAAGTGTACCTGGATCTTCTCTGCGATCCGCAGACTTCGGGAGGACTTCTGTTCAGTGTGCCTGAATCAGAGGCGGCAGGTCTGCTGGATGACCTTGAGAAAATGAAAATGGATACGGAAGTATCGGTCATTGGCAGAGTGCTTGAAAAGCAGGATAAACTCATCCGGTTGAAATAAACGCGTATTGGCGTGGAAAAAGATCATAAAGTCCGGCGGCAGCAGGGCGTGCAGATTAATGCATGTCCTGCTGCTGTCATTTTCACGCCGGAATAAAAGGAGAGAACTGCTTGGAAAAGAATGAAATTTACAGACGGCTTCCACGTGTGGACAGCCTGATGAAGGAGAAGGAAACAGAAGAGCTGGTAAAGGAGTATGGCTATGACTGCGTGCTCGATGCAGTGCGCCGGGCTCTGGACGCGGCGAGGGAAGAACTCGGATACTGCGCGGCTGATGCAGAGGAAAAACTGGCGGAGACGCTGGGAAGGAGTCTGTCCGGAATCAGAAATAAGATCCGGGAGATCCTGTGCCGTGAGAATCGAATGAATCTGATGCCGGTAGTGAACGGGACCGGGATCATACTCCACACCGGCCTGGGCAGAGCGCCTCTTGGACGGGAGGTGCTTCTGCATGCCGGACAGGTTGCCGGAGGATACTCTGATCTTGAGTTTGATCTGGAGACGGGGAAAAGAGGCGAACGATGCCTGAATTTTGAGGAGACGGTATGCCGTGTTACCGGAGCGGAAGCGGCCATGGCAGTGAACAATAACGCCGCGGCGATGCTGCTCATCCTGAGCGCTCTTGCCTCAGGCGGAGAGGTCGTTGTATCGAGGGGGGAACTGGTGGAGATCGGGGGCGGTTTCCGGATCCCGGAGATCATGGAACTCGGAGGAGCAGCACTGCGCGAAGTGGGAACCACGAACCGGACCTGTCCGGAGGATTACCGGCGGGCGGTGTGCCAGGAGACGAAAGCATTTCTGAAGGTGCATACGAGCAATTACAGGATCATCGGGTATACCCGGGAGACAACACTGGAGGAACTGGCAGAACTGAAAGAGGAGACCGGGCTTCCCGTGATACAGGATCTGGGGAGCGGCGTTCTGGTGGATCTCGGAAAGTACGGGCTTGCCCGCGAACCTATGGTACAGGAGTCCGTCAGAAGCGGAGTGGACGTGGTGTCTTTCAGCGGGGATAAGCTGCTGGGAGGTCCCCAGGCAGGGATCATCGTGGGAAAGAAAAAATATATTGAGAAAATGAAGCGTCATCCTCTTGCCAGAGCTCTTCGCATTGACAAATTTACCGCAGCGGCGCTGGAAGCTGTGTTCCGGCAGTATCTGGATCCGGAGAAGGCGGCGGAGAAGATTCCGGTCCTCCGGATGCTGACCCGCCCGGCTGAGGAGATACGCGCCGATGCGGAAAACCTGGCGGAACGGCTGCGGACTTCCATACGCGGAGATGCCCCGGACGGAGCAGAAGGAGCCCGGATTACGGTGGAAGAGTGTGTTTCCCGGGCAGGGGGCGGCTCACTTCCGGAGCAGGATATCCCAAGCTATGCGGTGGCAGTGGATCCCGCGGATATCCCGGCCGGCGAACTGGCGGCGAGACTGAGGAGACTGGAACTGCCCGTGATCGGATATCTGTCCGGAGAGAAACTGTTTCTTGATATGAGGACGATCGGGGAAAAGGACGCCGGGTATATTGCAGAGGTATTCCGGGGAGGAGAGATCCTTCGGAAGGAGGCGCGGTGATGCATAATGTGATCATAGGAACGGCAGGGCATATTGATCATGGGAAGACCACTTTGATCCGGGCGCTGACCGGAAGAGATACAGACCGGCTCGAGGAAGAAAAAAAGAGAGGGATCACCATTGATCTCGGATTTACCTGGTTTGACCTGCCGGACGGCGGACGCGCCGGGATCATTGATGTTCCCGGACATGAGAGATTTATCCACAATATGGCAGCAGGTGTGGCGGGGATGGATCTGGTGCTCCTTGTCATTGCGGCGGATGAAGGCGTTATGCCTCAGACAAGGGAACATATGGACATCCTGTCTCTTCTGGGGGTGGAGCACTATATCATTGTTCTCAATAAGTGCGACCTTGTGGATGGAGAATGGCTGGATATGGTGGAGAGTGAGATCCGAGAGGAGATGCAGGAGACCGCTCTGAAAGATGCTCCTGTTGTCCGGGTCTCGGCGTCGGATGGAAGCGGCGTGGAAACCCTGAAAAAGGAGATTGTCAGGATGGTGGAGCAGATTTCTCCCCGGAGCGGAGCAGGAAGAGCACGGCTTCCCGTTGACCGTGTGTTTTCTGTTCCCGGTTTCGGCACGGTTGTCACCGGAACGCTGCTTGGCGGCAGGATCAGAAAAGGAGACAGCCTGTGCCTTTATCCTGCAAAGTCATGGTGCCGAGTGAGAGGAATCCAGGTGTATCAGACGGAGCAGGAGGAGTGTGCCGCCGGACAGCGGGCTGCCCTCAATCTTTCAGGTGTATCCAGAGAAGAGGTGTGCCGGGGATGTGTGCTTGCATCTGAAGATACAATCCGGTCAGGAAGAAATATTGACGTGAAGCTTTCCGTTTTGAAAAATTCCGGCCGTGTGATCAAAAATCAGACGCGCCTGCATTTTTACAGCGGGACTTCTGAACTTCTCTGCAGAGCGGTTCTTCTCGACCGGGAGGAACTTATGCCCGGTGAGAGCGGGTACGCTCAGCTCCGCATGGAATCAGATACGGCGCTCTGTCCCGGAGACCGGTTCGTGGTGCGGTTTTACTCTCCTCTGGAGACGATCGGAGGCGGTGTTATCCTGGAGACAGACGCGCCCAGGGAGAGGAGATTCCGGGCTGAAGTCCTTGAACGGCTGCGCCGGCGGGAAGAAGGCGGAGAAAAGGAACTGGTGGAACTTCAGATCAGAAAGCATGGAAAGAGCCTGATCTCGGCAGAAGAACTGGCGGCAGAGACAGGAGTGGAGAGAAGCAGGATTGAACCGTGCGTCCTGGAGCTGCAGAAGGAAGGCAGGCTCTTTGCGATAGAGACGAAGGAGGAACGCTTCCTGTGGCACGCGGGCGAGGAAAAAGAAGTGAGAAATGCAATCCTTGCGGAGATGGAGGAATATCTCGCCCGTTACCCGTACCGCAGGGGTGTCCCGGTATCCGGCTTCCGCGGAACCCTCCTTGCCTGCATGAAAAAAACTGCCGCAGAAGTATATGTGGAGTCCCTGATCCAGGCAGGAGTGATCGGGAAACAGGGCGATGTTTACTTTCCGGCAGGATACCGTCCCAGGGAGGACCGGGATTACTGCGCTGTGAAGGAAAAACTGACCAGAGAGGCAGAAAGAGCCGGATACAGCTTTGTGTCCAGAGAGAGGGCGCTTCCTGAGAAAATGACTGAAGAACAGGGCGGGGAGATCCTGCGCCTGCTGACAGAGCAGGGAGCGGCTGCAGAGGTTGTGCCGGGAATCTACACGCTTCCGGAATATATGGAGAGGGCGGAGCGTGAGATTGGAAAGAAACTGGATGAAACAGGGAAGATTACTGTTGTTCAGGTGAGGGATCTGTTCGGGACAAGCCGGAAATGCGCGAAGCAGATACTGGACTATACGGACCGGCGCGGTCTGACCAGGAAAGATGGAGCGGAGACAGAGAGGGTGAAAAACAGATGAATCTGAAACAGCTGGAAGCGTTTGTGAAGGTGGCGGAGACAAAAAATTTTTCTGAGGCGGCAAGACAGCTGTATCTGACCCAGCCCACGGTCAGCGCCCATGTGGCGTCTCTGGAGAAAGAACTGGACACCAGTCTGCTCTGCAGAAATACGAAGAAGGTGGAGCTGACAGATGCTGGAAGAGAACTCTGCGTCTATGCGGAAGAGATGCTTGGCATCGAGCGGAAGATCCGGGAGCATTTCGGGCTCCGGGGGAAGGAAAAGAGGGTGCTGCGCATCGCGGCTTCTACTATACCGTCTCAGTATCTTCTTCCCCGGATCATGGCGCGCTATCAGGAAAAATATCCGGGAGAGCAGCTCCGGGTGATGGAGACGGACAGCGCGGGGGCGGTAGAACAGATCATCTCCCGCCGTGCGGACCTGGGATTTACCGGAACCCAGCTGGAACGGAAAGGATGTGTTTATCTGCCGTTTTATCAGGATGAGCTGGTGGTCATTGCGCCGGGAAATGAGAAGTTCCGTTCCCGCCAGGGAATGGAGATCACCTCCTGGATCGGGAAAGAACCGGTTATATTAAGAGAGCCCGGGTCCGGGACGAGGAGAGAGGCGAGAAGGCTTCTGGGGCAGATCGGGGTGGACATGGATGCGCTGAACATTGTGGCCAGCATGGAGAATCAGGAGACGATCAAGCGTTCCGTCAGGAACGGTATGGGAATCTCGATCCTGTCCCGTCTGGCTGCGGAGGACGAGATAAGCGCGGGCAGGCTCCTCGCGTTTCCTCTGGGAAGTCAGGGCGGAAAGCGCAGCATCAATGTGGTGTACGAGAAAAACGGATCTCTCACCCGGGAGGCGGAGAAGTTCATCGCTACAGTGAAAGAAATGTTTATAGATAACATCTATAAGTGAAGATACAGTATCAGGGTTTTCGATTAGACGGAGGTTCGCAGGAGGAATATACTTATATCTGTGGAAAGGGAGAAAAAGAACCAATGATTTACCTGGATAATGCGGCAACCACATTACATAAGCCTGAAGCGGTAAAGCGGGCTGTTCTGGAAGCGATGGATACCCTGGGCAATGCAGGGCGGGGAGCTTCGGAACCGGCTCTTGACGCCGCCAGGATGATCTATCAGGCAAGGGAACTGCTGGCAGAGTTTTTCCATGCGGAGAATGCAAACTGCATCGTGTTTACGGCAAACTCCACAGAGAGCCTGAATATCGCGATCAAGGGGCTCTTTTCGGAGGGGGATCACGTGATCACCACTGTGCTGGAGCACAATTCCGTGCTCCGTCCTCTGTATGAGTGCAGGGAGCAGGGAGTCGGACTTACGATCGTCGGGTGCGACGAGAAGGGGAATATTTCTTATGAAGAAATCGAGGAGGCGGTCCGGGAGAACACGAGGGCAGTCATCTGTACCCATGCCTCCAATCTGACCGGGAATATGGTCGATCTGAAACGGGTCGGCGGGATCGCCAGGCGGAAAGGACTTCTGTTTGTGGTGGACGCGTCCCAGACTGCGGGAGTATATCCCATTGATGTGCAGGAGCTGGGGATCGATGTCCTGTGTTTTACGGGACACAAAAGCCTGTTGGGTCCGCAGGGAACCGGAGGGATGTATGTGCGCCCCGGTGTACGGATCTGTCCGCTGCTCTCGGGAGGAAGCGGTATTGATACCTATAATCCGTCCCATCCGTCGGTCATGCCTACAGCCCTGGAGGCGGGAACTCTGAACGGACACGGAATAGCCGGGCTCAAAGCAGCGGTGGAGTATATCATGGAAACCGGGATGGATACGATCCGGGACAGAGAACTTGCCCTGATGAGACGTTTTTATGAAGGTGTCCGCAAGATTCCTGATGTGAGGGTGTACGGAGAATTTGACACGGACCGCAGGAGTCCCATTGTCTCGCTGAATATCGGAGAATATGATTCTTCAGAAGTCAGCGACGAGCTGAATGTCTCTTACGGGATCGTGACAAGGCCGGGAGCGCATTGCGCGCCTTTAATGCATCAGGCGCTCGGCACTGTCGGACAGGGAGCAGTCAGGTTCAGCTTTTCCCATTACAACACAGAAGAAGAAGTCGATTCTGCCGTTAAGGCGATAAAGGAACTGACTGAGTAGGAGGGAAACAAAATGAACTTATCTGATTCCAAGAAAAAACTCGCCCTTGCAGGTGTGATCTGCGGCGTTGTGGCGGCGTGTCTTGCCTGGTTCGGCAATCCGGCGAACATGGCTTTCTGCATCGCCTGCTTTATCCGTGATACAGCGGGCGCTCTGGGGCTGCATTCCGCAGAGACGGTGCAGTATGCAAGGCCCGAGATCATCGGCCTTGTCCTGGGAGCATTCATCATCTCCGTGGCGACAAAGGAGTATCGGTCGACAGCAGGCTCATCTCCCATGGTGCGGTTCGTCCTGGGAATGATCCTTGCCATCGGTTCCCTGGTATTTCTGGGGTGTCCGCTCCGTATGATCATCCGTATGTCCGCGGGAGATCTGAATGCGTGGGTGGCTCTCATCGGGTTCATCCTGGGTGTTGGAACCGGTGTGTTTGCGCTTAAGAAAGGATTCAGCCTGAGCCGCTGATGCTGACAGCGGAGGCGCTGAAAAAGGGAAACGACCCGGTAAGGGTGCTTGTGACAGAGCCCCATCAGAAAATGAATGTGGAAAAATTTGCAAAAGACCACGGAAGAAAGACCACGTCTACGGAGACAGAAGACGGTTTTGCCGTGGTGATCGAGTAGGGCAGGATGAGAAAGAAAGAGTTAAAGCTTGTCGTGACATTTCATACAACAGCAGATGCCATGGCGATGGAGAAAGTATGCGGAGAAAAGAAGGTGCCGGGAAGGCTGATCCCTGTACCGAGATCAATCTCGGCGGGATGCGGGCTTTCGTGGTGCGCGCCTCTGGATGCGAGAGAGCATATCCTGGAGGTCATGAAAGAAACGTCTATCGAAGAGGAGGCTCTGCATGAATGTATGGTATAGTGATTGCACAGAGTGCAATCCAGACCGATAAAACCGGTCTGCCCCGCTTTGCGGGGATTATACCCGGCAATCCACGGCTTGAAATAAACGGCGGAGTCTGTTAGTATAAGAAAGAAGATATCGGTGTGCAGGGGCGTCATCGCTCCCGGCACACCGAATCACATTATGGGGGCAGAAAAGTGACTGGTGTGCTTCCGGGTCTTCAAAACCTGAGTGGGGCGTAAGAGACGTCCCGGGTGGGTTCGATTCCCACATGTCCCCGCCAGAGAGGAAAACTCCCGGGCGGCAAGCCCGAATGGAAAAATGGTCTGTACTTTACGGACTGATCCGAATAATCTGTTCTTGGGGAAAGTCAGGAGGTATGGAGATATGAGCATGAATCAGACACCGTCATCAGAAAGAGTGCATATAGGTTTTTTCGGAAAGCGGAATGCAGGAAAGTCCAGCGTCATGAATGCCGTGACCGGGCAGGATCTGGCCGTTGTATCTGAAGTAAAGGGGACTACGACCGATCCGGTCTATAAATCAATGGAACTTCTTCCGCTGGGACCGGTAGTGATGATGGATACACCGGGAATTGACGACGAAGGAGAACTGGGAGGGCTGCGGGTCAGAAAGAGTTATCAGGTCCTCAATAAAACGGATACCGCGGTACTGGTGATCGACGGGATAAACGGAGTATCCGAGGAAGATGTCCGGCTCATGGAGCGGATACGGAAAAAGAATATTCCTTATATAATAGCAGTCAATAAGAAAGATAAGATGAAGCCGGAGCAGGAGCAGAAGATAAAAGAGGCCCTTGGTGCGGAAGATGAGCGCATCCTCTCTGTCAGCGCAGCGGACGGAAGCGGGATCGCGGAGCTGAAAGAGCGGATCGCCTGTCTGGCACAGACGGAGGAGCCGGAGAAATATATCGTGCGGGATCTGATCGAGCCCTCTGATCTTGTGGTGCTTGTGGTGCCCATTGATAAGGCGGCTCCGAAAGGACGTCTGATCCTGCCGCAACAGCAGACGATACGTGATGTCCTGGAAGCGAACGCTGTGTCGGTGGTGGTAAAGGAGACGGAACTGAAGGGGGTGCTGGAACGGCTGGGCGAAAAACCAAAGCTCGTGATAACTGACAGTCAGGCGTTTCGGAAAGTATCGCAAGACACGCCCGCCGATATCCTGCTAACCTCGTTCTCGATCCTCTTTGCAAGGTACAAGGGAAATCTTGAAGCGGCGGTGCGGGGAGTGACAGCTCTGGATCGTCTGGAAGACGGAGATACGATCCTGATCAGCGAGGGGTGTACACACCACAGGCAGTGTGATGATATCGGAACTGTGAAGATCCCGCGCTGGATCAAAGAGTACACGGGAAAGGAAATCCGGTTTGAGACCACTTCGGGTACAGAGTTCCCCGATGAACTGGGAAAATATAAGCTGGTTGTCCACTGCGGAGGCTGTATGCTGAATGAGCGCGAGATGAAATATCGGCTTGCCTGTGCGCAGGATCAGGGAGTGCCGATGACAAATTACGGGATCCTGATCGCACAGACTCAGGGAATCCTGAAACGGAGCGTTCAGGTCTTCCCGGAGATCGCAAAGCTTCTTGAATAGAAAGAAACGGAGAAAAGCAAAAGGAGAAGACCCGCGCCTTCTCCCTTTGCTTTTCTGGTATGTAATTGAGAGGATTCTCTCTGCTACTGAACATCCCGGAAACACATATTGGGGAATATCCTGCAAAGAGGGTGCGTTCCCGGAAGGGTTCACCTCGGCAGGGATGCCTTGGGGAAACATCCGGCGTCAGTGCAACATACAGCAGCATGTGTTGATCTATAAAAAGCAAAAAGCGGCCTTCCACACTAGAAAAACCGCCTTTGGTTACCTTTTATAAATCACAAATACTATAACACTTCAGTGCGGCAATGTCAAGAATAAGGATTGTACGAAAAAAAATACAAAATTTCGAAAAAACTACTTGAAATAAATTCCTGTATTCGCTATACTAAGAAAGCTGTGACATGATAGCTGTGAAGCGTGAGGTTGCTGCCGGAGCAAAAAGATAAGCGAGGGCAGGTTTTCCGTGGAGCGAATGTCAAGTTAGGAAACTGGCGACAAGTCACTGTAC
>DWUT01000171.1 GCA_019120615.1 Candidatus Mediterraneibacter norfolkensis | reverse complement strand
AGGTTGGATATACCGCTTTATGACCACAATCTGATCCATATGGCGGCGCAGGAACTGAGGATCAGCAACGAGGACGCCACCAGAGTGGACGAGACGGTCCTGGGAAGGTTCCTGTCGGCGTATGCGGCGGGAAGCGTGGAATACCGGGCATTTGTGACAAGCGATGAATCGGGAAGACCACTTACGGACAGAGTGTATGAGAGACAGTCGGCAATCATTCGGAAGCTGGCTGATCAGGGCCCCGGGATTTTTGTCGGGCGGTGTGCGGACTATGTACTGGGAGATTATTCCAACTGCATCAACACCTTTATCTACGCATATAAAGAAGACCGGATCCGCAGGATTATGAAACTCTACAACCTGGATGAAAGGAAAGCGGCTGACCGGATCAAAAAGACAGACCGGGAACGTCGTGTCTACTATGAGTCAAGGACCGGCAGAGAGTGGGGCAGCATCGAGGCCAACAGCATGATGTTCAATGTAAGTCTTCTGGGGATCGACGGGACGGTAGATGCACTGGAAGCGATCTACAGGAAATGGGATGAACGGGACAGATAGTTCCTCATCTGTACAGAGAAAACGGTATAAGGCGGTGAGAACCGGTCAGCGGCTGCGCCTGGGAAGGCGGATGCTGACCGGTTCTCTTTCTGTTTTTTCTGCTTTTGTGACATGGCGGATGATCACGACTGCCGACAGCAGCAGAGTGCCGAATACTACGGGGCGGGGCTGAAAACTGTGAAATGCCGCCGCAGCCAGACAGGCATAGGTCGCGATGCTCCGCGCCATGTGAGGCTCAATGATAACGACCAGTGAAAAAAGCAGATAAAATACAACGAGGGTGAGCACCGGCTGAAGATGAGGGTACAGACCCAGGAGGCATCCGAAGGAAACGGCAATGGATTTCCCTCCCTCTCGGGGGTGTGGGAACGGGAAAGCATGTCCGATGACCGGAGCTGCCAGAACAAATGCAAACAGGCGGTTCCCGGGGTTCAGGATCCTCAGCGCAAAATGTACGGGGAAGAATCCTTTCGCGAGTTCCAGACAGAGGATCAGGATCCCGGCCCGTACACCGGCGTGACGGAAAGCGTTGAATGTGCCGGGATTCCCGTCATCGCTCACCTCGCAGATATCAATTCTGTACAAATACTTCGGGATCAGCCGGGCAAAGAGTATGCTCCCCGACAGATATCCCAGAAGAATAAAGAAATAATATTGCTGCATGATATTCCTTCTTTCTGTGATTGTTATGATCAGGATCGCGCATCCGGGGGAAGATCCGGCGAAACAGTTTCCCCGGTCAGTTCTCTCAGAAAACGCCAGATGTTTGCGGCGGCATCCTTCGGCAGTGTTTCGCGCTGCTTCCTGCGGATCTCCTCCTGGCGTTCCCTGTCGTGGAGGAGCGACTGCCCGCAGCGGATCAGTTCGCCCAGACCGCGCCCTGTGACGGACATGCCGTGTCCGGTAAAGAACGCAAGATTCTTCTCCTCACATCCGGGGATCGGCTTTGTATGGATGATCGGAATGCCTTTGACGGCGGCCTCGGTGCTGGTAAGCCCTCCGGGCTTTGTGAAGATCACGTCGCAGGCGTCCATGTAGGCGGAGATATGCTCCGTGTAGCCCAGGATGCGGATCTGGGGATGCCGGCCGAAGGCGGTGTGCATGATCTTTCTCAGACGCTGATTGTTTCCGCAGATTACAATGATATATTCGTCGGGAGCAAGCTTTGTGAGAAGCTGGGCGACCAGAAGATTTACCTTTCCGAACCCCATGCTGCCGCTCATGATGAGACAGACCTTTGCATCTTCAGGGATCCGGCAGATCGCTCTGGCGACGGGCTTCTTACCAGGTTTTGAAAAAGCCGGCTTTACGGGGATGCCATAGGGGAGAAGCTTCTCCCTGGGGATCCCTTTCCCTGCAAACTCGTCGATCAGCGAGGCGTGAGGGATAACATAGTGATCGCAGTCGGTCTCATCCCAGAAAGGGATACAGGTGTAATCGGTCCCAATGGCCACTACCTTCCAGGGGAGCATCTTTTTCTTTTTCATATAAGTTATTGTCTCCGCCGGAAACAGATGAGGGGTCACGATCACATCGCAGGGATGCTCATCCAGGTATTTTTTCAGCCTTCCGGCGAGAAGGGTATTTGCATAGTAGACCGGGGATTTTCGTCTGCTTGAGCTGACAAGTCCGCCGATCCGGTACAGAAGGGAGAAGAAAGCCGGAGTATGTTTGACGACGGAGACGTATCCGCCGCCAACCAGCCGGGAGATGCGCTCTCCTGCCAGACTCATGATATCTACCAGCTCGGCTTCGTCTCCCTGAGACCGGGCGTACTCCATCAGAGCCTTGCCCGCTGAGTTGTGCCCTTCTCCTGTATTGCATGATAAGATCAGTATTTTCATAAATAGTTCTCGCTTCCATAATAATATGTCTGTCCTGCTTTTGCTCTCATATTTTCCCGGTGACGCTACAGTATAATCTCTGAGAGGAACACCACGGCAGGGATTGCGATGACAGAAAGAACTGTCGTCATGGCAAAAATCTCAGAGGAATAAGTATAGTTCTGCTGGTAACGGATTGCCATTATGGTGCCTGTCGTGGCAGCCGGGCAGGCGGTGCCGACCAGAACAGTAGTAGCAACTTCAGAGGGCAGGGCCATCAGTTTTAATACCCCGATCATAAGGACCGGCAGCAGGATCAGTTTGATAAAAGAGACAAAGTAGATCCGCGGATTTCGGATCATTTTTCCAAGGTCGGCCTGAGCAACGGAGAATCCCGCCACCATCATGGCAAGAGGTGTGTTCATATCCGCCACATAGTTCATAGAATCAAGAACCACTGATGGGATCCGGATCCGCAGGAAAAACAAAATGACTGCTGTGATCGTGGCGATGAACATAGGAGAGAGAATCCCTTCCTTCAGATTCTTCAGTGAACACTTTTTCTCCATGAGGATGATCCCATGAGTCCAGGAAAAAAGATTGAACACCACCATATATGCCGTGATATAAAATACGCCGCTGCCGCCCAAAACGCTGTTGATCAGCGGGATCCCGATGAAACCGCAGTTGGAGTACATGCTGTTGAACCGCTCGATGCTGCAGTCCGGCCCGGATGAGGGCCGGATCAGCGCTGTGGAGATAATGATACCAAGGATATGGGCGATGAATGCTGCGATGAAAGCCAGAAGAAGTCCCCGCACCATATCAGGATCGTAGTCTGTGTCCTGATAGACGGTGAGGATCAGAAGGGGATTGACCACCATGAGCAGCAGATTGGATACAGAGCGGTTCCCGTTCTGATCCACCAGTTTTATTTTATAACAGATAAATGCGAGCAGCATGATGAAGAACATCTTCACAAGCTGCTCAAAGATCAAAACAAACATAGGAGAAAAACCTCTTTACTGCATGAATCCGGCCAGAAGATCGTTGACAAGCTTTCCGTCTGCTTTTCCCCTGACTTTCGGCATCAGCACTTTCATGATGCGTCCTTTGTCTTTCGGGAGAGGCTTATCGATACCGAGTTCGATGAGAACTTCGTCTATTGTTGCTTTGATCTCATCCTCCGACATCATTTTCGGTGCGTACTCTTCCAGCACGGCCAGTCTTTTATATGCCTCATCCAGAAGATCCGCGCGGTTTTCCGGAGTCATCTCGATGGTTTCTTTCAGCTGTTTGATCTCCTTTAATACGACCTGATTCTCTTCTTCTTCGGTCAGATCGGTTCTTTTGTCGATGGCTTTGTTTTTGAGTGAGGAAAGCAGAAAAGAAAGAGCGGCCTTCCTCTCCTTGTCCCCGGCTTTCATTGCGGCTACCATAGCGCTTCTTACTTCATCAATCTTACTCATAACTGATTACCTCCTGATATTTATATAGTATGGAACATTTTTACCGGTGTATGCCTGCCCGGAGTTCTTCCGCCCAGGCCTGCAGGCTGTAGGTGTGCCCGTTGAACAGTTTCAGAATGACCCCGGAAGGGTTGTCTTCATTTGCAAAAGCGTTCGCCTCGTCCGTATCCACATGCATGGCAAGGGAATAGGATGGGCTGACTCTGACTACCACGTCGGAAAAAATCAGAGAACGCTCATAGCTTGTGGTGATCACAAAGACGATATCATTGTCCTTCACATGAGCGCGGAGCGCGTCCACAGGGGTCATATGGATGTGGCGTTTTGCCACGATGACACCTTTCTCCAGTTCTAATTTCCCATTTGGCCCGATCAGAGTGCAGCCGGGAGTCCCTTCCAGGTCCCCGGACTGTCGGATAACGCTTTTGATCCCCAGACGCCTTGCGTCCGTCACGGAGATCTCCACCTGTGTCGCGCTCCGGCAGGGGCCAAGGATGACGACTTTCTCGAATCTGCCTTTGGGACCGGCTACGGTGAGACGCTCCTTGCAGGCGTACTGTCCGGGCTGGCTTAACTCCCTGGCAAATGTGGGTCTTGCACCGGGACCGAACAGCGTCTCGAAATCTTTCTCTGTGATATGGATATGTCTCGCAGAAGTCTCGATCGGTATCGTTAAACTCATGGTTTTCACCACTCCTTTTCTGAACTTATGCCCATGGTTAAGATTTTAGCAGAATAAAGTGCGGTTTTCAATAGTGGATGCGAAGGTTAAAAACAGGTAAAAATAAAGTAAACGGAATATAAAGATTGTGTAAAAAATCCATTGACACGTCTGATAAGTACATGCTAGTTTAATAATAGCGCGTAAAAGTGCGCAGGTTAAAAAGTAAATATAGTTTTCACTAAAGGAGAAAAGAGTAATGGGTATAACAGACGTCCTCTCTTTGTTTGGCGGGCTTGCGCTGTTCCTCTACGGAATGCAGATGATGAGCACCGGGCTGGAGGCAGCTGCCGGGAACAAAATGAAATCGATCCTTGAAAAACTGACCTCAAACCGTGTCAAAGGCGTGCTGGTCGGAGCTGCCATCACCGCAGTGATCCAGTCCTCTTCCGCGACGACGGTCATGGTCGTGGGCTTTGTGAATTCCGGACTCATGACGCTGAAACAGGCGGTATGGATCATCATGGGGGCCAACATCGGTACGACCATCACGGGTCAGCTGATCGCTCTGGACATCGGAGCGATCGCGCCGCTTTTCGCGATCATAGGCGTGGCGGTGATGATGTTCGTAAAAAATGAGAAGGTGCATCATATCAGCAGTATTTTTGCGGGACTGGGTATCCTCTTTATGGGGATGGATATGATGGGGGCGGCGATGGAGCCGCTCCAGGACTCGGAAGCGTTTATCAACCTGATGACCAAATTCAGCAATCCGCTGATCGGGATCCTGGTGGGTGCGGTGTTTACCGCGATCATTCAGTCTTCGTCGGCATCTGTGGGTATCCTGCAGGCCCTTGCGGCGACGGGGATGGTGCCGCTGTCCAGCGCGGTGTATGTGCTGTTCGGGCAGAACATCGGAACCTGCATCACGGCGGTCCTCGCCTCTATTGGGATGAAGGTTAACGCCAAGAGAACGACGATCATCCATCTGATGTTTAATATCATAGGTACGATCATTTTTACGATCGTCTGTATGGTCACACCGTATGTACACCTGATCGAGTCGATTACGCCGGGAGATCCGGTAGCACAGATCGCGAATGCACATACTATATTTAATATAGTAACAACATTGATCCTTCTGCCGTTCGGAACGCAGATGGCGGATATCGCCGTGAAGATCCTTCCGGAAAGCAAAAAGGAGGACGACGAGGATCTGCGCCTCAAGTATATCCGTCCTTTCGAGTCCTCCTATGCCATCGGAAACAGTGCCGTTGCAGTGACTCAGGTACGTGAAGAAGTGGGCAGGATGCAGGAGATGGTGATGAAGAACATCGCGGACGCGTTTGACACACTCATCAAATACGATGAGAAGTCACGTCAGAAAGTGGAAGAGCGGGAAGAGTACATCGATTACCTGAATAAAGGGATCTCGGAATACGTCGTCTCTCTAATGGCGGGTGAGATGTCCTCGGACGATTCCAGAAAGATCAACGGATATTATGCGATCATAAGCAATCTGGAGAGGATCGGAGACCATGCGGTGAACATCGTGGAATATGCCGATGATATGAAGAAGTGGGATCTGAAGTTTTCTGACAATGTGCTGGAAGAACTGGAAGAGATGAAGAAACAGTGTATCGCGTCTCTGGACAATGTAAAAGACGTGGATGCGGGCAATGTGGACGAGGTGCTTGCTCAGGCGGTGGCCATGGAGCAGAAGACGGACAACATGCGGGACAAATATTTCAAGAAACAGATGCAGCGGCTGAAAAAAGGAAAATGCAAGCCGCAGAGCGGGATCGTATTTTCTGAGATCCTTACGGATTTCGAGCGAATGGGAGATCATGTGCTCAATATCGCTCAGGAATATCGGGGCATGGAATAAAGAGAGCGTCATGATAAGAGGATGACGCATATTTTCCTCCGTTTTACAGATACTACATTTAATGACAGAAAAAGTAAGAATGCAGAATCTTGTAAGACGGAGGAATTTTTATATGAAAGCGACAGGAATAGTAAGGAGGATCGACGACCTGGGGCGTGTCGTCATCCCGAAAGAGATCAGAAGGACGCTCCGTATCCGTGAGGGTGACCCGCTGGAAATCTTCACGGATCGTGAGGGTGAGATCATACTGAAAAAATATTCGCCCATCGGGGAACTGGGAACCCTTGCAAAACTCTATGCGGAAAGCCTTTCCCAGACTCTGGGGTGCACGGTGTGCATCACGGATATGGATCAGGTAGTGTCCGCTTCGGGAGCGGGGAAGAAGGATCTGCAGGATCAGTTTATCAGCAGGGAGGCGGAGAGACTGATCCAGGATCGGGGGCAGCTTCTGGCGAAAGCAGGAGACTCCGGTTATATCAGGATTACGGCGGATATGGGGGCATATCTCGACGAAGCGGTCTGCCCGATCATCAGTGAGGGCGATGTGATCGGTTCCGTGATCCTCCTGAACCGGGACGAGAAGAAAAAGTTCGGGGAACTGGAACAGAAGGTGGCCCAGAGTGCCGCGGATTTTCTGGGAAGGCAGATGGCGTCGTAAAGCCAGGGATCTCGGAAAAGCGGACGGCGTCATAAAGTCAGGGTTCTCGGAAAAGCAGACGGCTTTTCGTCTCTGTGAAAACGAAATTTTCTTTCATGTCATGGTCATAAATTTCCGGACCGGCTCATAGAATATATTCAGAAGAAAGCTGAGAGGTCAGGAGGGACATGATATGGAGAAAAAAGCGGGTGTGGGAACCGGGGCACAGAGAAGAGCAGTAGATCTGCTGAAATCACTTCTGTGCGCATATGTCATTACTGGGATTCTGCTGCTGGTGCTGACGCTGCTGCTCTATAAAATGGGGCTGAGCGAGGAAAATGTAAATGCAGGGATTATCCTGATCTATGTGATCTCAACCTTTGCGGGAGGATTTGTGATCGGGAAACTGTCCGGGACGAGAAAGTTTCTGTGGGGACTCATTGCAGGTGTGCTCTATTTCGCGCTTCTGGTCCTGATCTCCTTTGGGATCTATCATTCGCTCCAGTCAGGGGCAGGCAGTCTTGCAACGACCCTTCTGCTGTGCGCCGGCGGCGGAATGCTGGGCGGGATGGTTTCGTAAAAAAAGGGTTTCAAAACCGGAACTCCTGTGCTATAATGATACGAGCAGATGTGCGAGAAGCACGAAAGAACAGGAGGGTAGGACATGAAACACATCAAGACATTAAATACACAGACACTGAACAATACAGTGAAAAGAGGCGGATGCGGCGAGTGCCAGACATCATGCCAGTCTGCATGTAAAACATCCTGCACTGTAGGAAATCAGACGTGTGAGCAGAAGAAATAGCAGATTTCTTTCCGCTTGAAAAAAGAACAAAGATGAGGGCAGCGGTCAAAAGCCGCTGCCTTACGCTTGTCCGTAAAAAACAGATGAAAGAGAGGTATTTCTGGTGATACATCAGTACCAGAACAACGGATATAATATCGTCCTAGACGTGAACAGCGGCGCTGTCCATGTTGTGGATCAGGAAGCATATGACGTGATCGGCGTGCTTGCGGAGCAGAATGAGGAGCACACGCCGGAAACACTGAAGAGCCCGGAGACGGCTTTATATTTAAAGGGAAAACTTGGCGGGAAATATCCCCAGGAGGATCTGAACGATATCCTGGAGGCGGTGACAGAGCTGACGGAACAGGGCAGACTGTTCACAAAGGACGTCTACGAGGATTTTATCGACGTGGTAAAGCAGAGAAAGACCGTGGTGAAGGCGCTCTGCCTGCACATCGCCCACGACTGCAACCTGGCATGTAAATACTGCTTCGCGGAGGAAGGCGAATACCACGGGAGAAGGGCGCTGATGTCCTTTGAGGTGGGAAAGAAGGCGCTGGATTTCCTGATCGCGAATTCGGGAAACAGGAGAAATCTGGAAGTGGATTTCTTCGGCGGAGAGCCGCTCATGAACTGGCAGGTGGTAAAAGACCTGGTGGCATACGGGCGGGAGCAGGAAAAACTCCACGACAAGCATTTCCGCTTTACGCTGACCACCAACGGCGTTCTCCTGAACGACGAGGTCCAGGAGTTTGTGAACCGGGAGATGGACAATGTGGTCCTCAGCCTGGACGGAAGGAAAGAAGTCAATGACAGGATGCGTCCTTTCCGGAACGGGAAGGGGAGTTACGACCTGATCGTGCCCAAGTTCCAGAAGCTTGCCGAGAGCCGGAACCAGCAGAAATATTACATACGGGGCACATTCACGAGAGAGAATCTTGATTTCTCCGAGGATGTGAAGCATTTTGCGGATCTCGGCTTCGAGCAGATATCCATCGAGCCGGTGGTGGGAGACGATACGGATCCGTATGCGATCCGGAAGGAAGACCTGCCGGTGATCTTTGAGGAATATGACAAACTTGCAAAATATATGGTAGAGCGGGAGAAGAGCGGGAAGGGATTTACGTTCTTCCACTTTATGATCGACCTGGAGGGCGGCCCGTGCGTGTCAAAGCGCTTGTCGGGATGCGGTTCAGGTACCGAGTATCTCGCTGTGACGCCCTGGGGGGACCTGTATCCCTGTCATCAGTTTGTGGGACAGGAAGAGTTTCTCATGGGAAATGTAGATGAGGGGATCACGAAACCGGAGATTGCGGAAGAGTTCCGGGGATGCAGCGTGTACTCAAAAGAGAGCTGCCGGAAGTGCTTTGCCAGATTTTACTGCAGCGGAGGATGCATGGCGAACTCTTACAAATTCCACCACACCATCAACGACACTTATGAGGTGAGCTGTGAGATGGAGAGAAAGAGAGTGGAATGCGCGATCATGATAAAGGCTGCTTTGGCAGACCAGTAAACAAGAAAGGAATGTTTGACATGAAAAAGAGCAGAGGAATCTTAAGTCTGATCCTTGTCGCCGCTGTCATCGTTCTCCTCGGAGTGACCAGTATCTTCGGCCTGAACTCGAAGGGAATGGGATCGGCAAGGAACATTCACCTCGGACTTGACCTGGAGGGCGGTGTGAGCATTACCTACCAGGCAAAGGATGACAATCCGTCTCAGGAAGATATGGATGATACGGTCTATAAGCTCCAGAGGCGAGTGGAGGAGTACAGTACAGAGGCACAGGCTTACCAGCAGGGAGATAACCGGATCAGCATCGAGATACCGGGAGTCCAGGACGCAAACCAGATCCTGGAGGAGCTGGGACAGCCGGGAAACCTGTATTTCATCCGTCAGAATGACAGCGAGGGAAATGCAAACTACACTGTGAATTCAGAGGGAACAGGTTATGAACTGACGAAGACCATCGACGAGCTTCAGGAGGACGGTTCCATTGTCCTGACCGGAACAGAGGTGGAGAGCGCCTCTGCAGGAACTTATTCTGATCAGACGACGGGAGCTGCTCAGTACGCGGTTGAGCTGAACCTTAATGATGAAGGAACAAAGGCTTTTGCGTCCGCCACGGAAGAGGCTTCGAAGAGCGGCGAAACCATTGCGATCTATTATGACGGCGAACTGATCAGCGTGCCGCGTGTTAACGATGCGATCGAGAACGGACAGGCTCAGATCACGGGAATGGAGTCCTATGAGGCGGCGGAGAATCTGGCTTCCACAATCCGTATCGGAGGACTGAACCTGGAGCTGGAAGAGATCAGCTCTGAGGTCGTAGGGGCCCAGCTGGGCGAGGAAGCGGTCAGCACCAGCCTTTTGGCAGGGGCTATCGGACTTGCCATTGTCTGTGTGTTTATGTGCTTTGTATATCTGCTCCCGGGCTTTGCAGCCAGCCTTGCCCTGATCATCTATACCGAGCTGATCCTCGTGCTGCTCAATGCGTTTGACATCACACTGACCCTTCCGGGTATCGCCGGTATCATCCTGGGCATCGGTATGGCCGTGGACGCAAACGTGATCATCTTTGCCCGTGTAAAGGAGGAACTCTCTGACGGGAAATCTGTACACGCTGCGTTGAAGGCAGGATTCCACAAGGCCATGTCCGCTATCATCGACGGAAACGTGACTACCCTGATCGCGGCGGCAGTGCTGTGGCTGAGAGGAAGCGGAACCGTCCGCGGATTCGCCCAGACACTGGCCCTGGGTATCGTGGTATCCATGTTCACCGCACTTGTGGTCACAAGGCTGATCATCTACTCATTCTATGGAGTGGGGATCCGGAACAGGAAAGTATACGGCAAGCTGCTCAAGAAACGCAGGACTTTCGATTTTGTGGGCAAACGTAAGATTTTCTTTACAATCTCCATTATCATGTGTCTGAGCGGCTTCGTGTTCATGGGCATCAATCATGCAAGAGGCATCGGCGCCATGAACTACAGTCTTGATTTTGTGGGCGGAACATCTACCAATGTAACATTCAACGAGGAATATACGCTGGATGAGATCGACAGCGAGATGATCCCGGATCTGGAAGAGATCACAGGGGATCCGAACATCCAGGTACAGACGGTCCAGGATTCCACTCAGGTTATCTTTAAGTCTCAGACTCTGGATCTTCAGGAGCGTGAAGCGTTCGCTCAGTATATGAATGAAAATTATGGTGTTGCGGCGGAAGATATCACCACAGAGAATATCAGCTCCACCGTCAGCTCCGAGATGCGTGTGGATGCGATCGTTGCGGTGGTCATCGCCACGATCTGTATGCTGCTCTACATCTGGTTCCGGTTCAAGG
>DWUT01000170.1 GCA_019120615.1 Candidatus Mediterraneibacter norfolkensis | reverse complement strand
TGGTATTTTTACTGCGAAAAGTTTTTATTCTTCAGAGTTGTGGCCTGTTCCGTGCGGCATCCGCTATGCCGGAGGATCACTCGCCGGATTCAGGCGCCCTGCGCATCCCTGCCTACTCCTGCAGCATCTCCTTGAGCATCTGGCTGACAATGCCCGGATTCGCCTTTCCTTTCATCGCGCGCATGGTCTGACCCATAAGAGCTCCCAGCGCTTTTTCTTTTCCGCCTTTATAGTCTGCGACCGCCTGCGGATTTGCCTCGATCACTTTTTCGATAGTCTCCCTGAGGGCACCCTCGTCATTGACCATCTTCAGACCGTTCTCCTCCACATATTTCTCCGGATCCACATCCTCTTCAAAGACTTTTTCAAACACTTTCTTCGCCACGGAACTGTTGATCGTCCCCGCATCTACCAGGTCGATCAGCTTCGCAAGGTTTGCAGGCGAGAATTTCAGGTCGTCTGCCTCCATGCCGTGATCCTTCATGAGCCGGAACGTCTCCACCATGAGCCAGTTCGCCACTTTTTTCGGCTTTCCGCAGATTTCTGTCGTCGCCTCAAAGAGATCTGCCATCTTCTTTGACTCTGTGATGATCTCCGCGTCGTACTGCGGGATATCAAATTCTTTCTTGTATCTCTCCAGTTTCTCAGTCCGCAGTTCCGGCTGTCTCGCCTTCACCTGAGCGATCCACTCGTCGCTGATCACGATCGGCACAAGGTCCGGTTCCGGGAAATACCTGTAGTCCTGAGCGTCCTCCTTGGAACGCATGGCGTAGGAATGCTCCTTGTTGTCGTCCCAGCGTCTTGTCTCCTGGACCACTTCCTTCCCTGCTTCCAGAAGTTCGATCTGGCGTTCTCTCTCTCCCTCAATGGCATGGGCAATAGCCTTGAAGGAGTTCAGGTTCTTCATCTCTGTCCTTGTCCCGAACTCTTCTGTTCCCACCTCTCTCACTGAAAGGTTCACGTCCGCACGCATGGATCCCTCCTGCAGTTTGCAGTCCGATACGCCCAGATACTGAGCGATCATGCGAAGTTTTTCCAGATAGGCGATCACTTCATCCGCAGAACGCATATCCGGCTCGGAAACGATCTCCACCAGCGGCACGCCGCTTCGGTTGTAGTCCACCATAGAAGTGTCGTCCCATTCGTCATGGACCAGTTTTCCCGCGTCTTCCTCCATATGCATCTCATGGATCCGTACTTTCTTCTTTCCGGTTCCCGTCTCGATTTCCACATATCCGTCCCGCGCGATGGGCAGGTAAAGCTGTGAGATCTGATAGTTCTGCGGGTTATCCGGATAAAAGTAATTCTTCCGGTCGAATTTGCATACCTGGGTGATCTTACAGTTTGCCGCAAGCCCCAGCGCCATGGCATATTCCACCACCTGTTTGTTCAGAACCGGAAGAGAACCCGGCATTCCGGTACACACCGGACAGGTATGTGTATTTGGAGCGCCGCCGAATTCGGTGCTGCACCCGCAGAATATCTTTGTCTTTGTCGCAAGTTCGATATGGACCTCCAGTCCGATCACTGTCTCATACTGTTTTGTCATGCCTGGTGCGCCCCCTTTGCTGTTTCTGCTTCCATATCCATTTCAGCTGCGTGTTCGAACTGTTTTCCCGTGGCGCACTCATATGTGTACGCCGCGCGCAGGAGTTTTTTCTCCTGGAACACATTTCCGATGAGCTGCATGCCGATCGGAAGACCTTTGCTGTCTTTTCCCACGGGAACGCTCATTCCCGGAAGTCCGGCAAGGTTTACCGAGATCGTATAGATATCTCCCAGATACATCTTCAGCGGATCACTCAGGCTTTTACCCAGCTCGGGAGCCGTTGTGGGAGCCGCCGGTCCCAGAATCATGTCGTATTTCTCAAATGCACTGTCAAAGGCTTTCTTGATCAGAGCCTTTACACGGAGCGCTTTCAGATAATACGCGTCATAATATCCGGAACTAAGCACAAAGGAGCCCAGCATGATCCTTCTTTTCACCTCCGCGCCGAAACCTTCGGAACGGGTCTTTTTATACATATTGTGCAGATCTTCATACTCTGCCGTGCGGTAGCCGTATTTCACTCCGTCAAACCGCTCCAGATTGGAGCTCGCTTCAGCAGATGCGATCGTATAGTAAGCCGGGATCGCATATTTCACAAAACCCAGGTCAAACTCTTCCACGACGGCACCTTTCTCTTCCAGCACCTTCGCCGCGTCCATGACCGCTTTTCTGACTTCATCGTCAAGACCTTCTCCCATATAATCTCTCGGAATACCGATTTTCATTCCTTTTACATCATCCACCAGAGCTTCCGTAAACCTGCAGTCGTCCCTCCGGATGGAAGTACTGTCCTTCGGATCATGAGACGCCAGCACCTCAAGGAATGCCGCGCAGTCAGACACATCTTTCGTGATCGGTCCGATCTGGTCAAGAGAGGAACCGTAAGCGACAAGTCCGTAACGGGAAACGGTTCCGTAGGTTGGCTTCATCCCGACCACGCCGCAGAACGAACTGGGCTGACGGATGGAGCCGCCGGTATCTGATCCCAGCGCCCCGAAACACTCCTGAGCCGCCACCGCCGCGCAGGAACCGCCCGAAGAACCGCCCGGAACATGGGCTGTGTTATGCGGATTCTTTGTCGGTCCGTAATAAGAAGTCTCCGTCGTACTTCCCATGGCAAATTCATCCATATTGGTCTTGCCCAGGATGACCGCTCCCGCATTCTGCATATTGATGACCGCTTCCGCCGTATAGACCGGCTTGAAGTTCGAGAGGATCTTTGAACTGCATGTGGTCAGCTGTCCCCTGATGCACATGTTGTCCTTTACCGCCACCGGCACTCCTGCCAGCGGCCCGGTAAGTTCTCCCGCGTCAATCTTCCTCTGGATCTCGTCCGCCTGACTGAGCGCCCCCTCCGGATCCAGCGTTACATAGCTGTTGATCACCGGTTCCGCAGCCTGCGCCCTTTCCAGAGCCGCCTCTGCAGCCTCGCGCACGGAAATCTCCTTTTTCTGTATCTTCTGTCCAAGTTCTAATGCTGTAAAATCTAAAATTCCCATTGTCTTCACCGCCTTTTCTCTCAGCCGATCGTCCGCGGCACCTTGAAACTGTCTCCCGTACGCTGCGGAGCGTTCGCCAGCATTTCTTCCCTGTTGTCTCCGTTTGTCACTACGTCCTCGCGGAACACATTGCTAACGTCAAACACGTGGGACATGGGTTCGATCCCGGTCGTGTCCAGCTCGTTGAGAGTATCTATATAATCAAGCATCTTTTCCATGTCGGCTTTCGCCGCCTCTTTTTCTGAATCTGACAGTTCAAGCTTTGCCAGAATGCCGACATATTCTATTGTCTCATCTGATATCCTGTTCGCCATGTCTGATCTTTCCTTTCTGCTGATAGCTGATCTGTTTTCATTTCCTGTTTATCTGTATCTGTCATAATAAGAATCGTAATCCGTACTGCCGATGACCGGACTTGGCACGAGCGTCGCAGCCGCGTCGGCGCTGGATATCTCAGCTCCCGCCGGGAGCACAACATTGTGATATACATCCTCCGCATCGTCCCCGGAAAACCACAGGCTGTTCTGCCAGTAGTTCATTCTCTCTTCATCATGGATACTGTATTCCACCGTTGTCCACTCTGATGCCGTAATATCATATACTCCTTCCGGGAAATCCTGTCCTGCCACATATGTCCATCCTGCGACAAGCTGAACAGACTCTGTGAGCGGATTTTCTTCCCAGCTCATATTCTCTGTCTGCGCCGTGTCCGTATGGAGGCTGAGGATGCCGTCGCCCGAAAATTCTACGATCGCTCCGTCAAACAGACGGATATCATCCTTCTCTGTCACTTCATCGTATTCTTCCTCATATCCAAAAGACTGATAAAGGTAAATCCCGTTCTCATCATCCGTAACGTTCATATATCCGGTTCCCTGTGTCAGGCTCGCCGAATAATTTCCTTCCGGCAGATGGACGCCCACCACGTATTCGCCGCTGGTGAGATCAATATCATAAGTCTCCCCTGTATCAGACAACTGCGCGTCCACATATTCATAGGGATCGTATTCATAATCATAGCTGTCGTCTCCCCAGTCCAGACTCTCCCAGGTCCAACCTTCATCCGACGACATATTTGAGATCATGCCGCTGATCCCTCCTGCCACAGCCACTACAGCCACGATGATTGCGACAAACGCGATCACTCTTCCTCCGCCTGCTCTGGCAGTTCCGGCTGTCCGCCCGCTTCGGAACGCCGCGCTTCCTGCCGTTCTCCGGCCGTTCGCCGCCCCTGTGCTCCATGCCGTCTTTACCGGAACTGATATCTGACGCGCTGCCCGGTCAGCCTGTTCCCGGATACGCTGAAGAGAGATTTCTGTATTAGCTCCGCTGCTTTTTCCCGATGCAGACTGCCCTGCTGTTTGCTTCGCTCCCCCGGTCGTCCCCGTTCTTTCTGCCCGCGCAGTTTCGTTACGCGCTCGTTCCCGGCGCAGATTATCATCTCCGGTGTTCCCGGTCCGGCTTTCTTCGTACCGGATACGCGCTTTTCTGTCCCGGCTGCTCTCATTCAGCCGATATTTCTTCTGGGCATTTCTCTCATTATCCAGCCCGCACTCCACGCAGCGCCCGTTTACAAGTTTCCCACCACACAGGTAACAGCATTTCTTTTCGAACATAGGCTTCCCCTCTCAGTCTCACCCGGACCGCCCCCTGGCGTCCGGCAGAATATGAACTACGGTTCCAGTCTGCTCAGATCTCTCGGGAAGAGTGTAGTCTCACGGACGTTATCCTCTCCCACAAGTTTCATGGTCAGACGTTCCAGACCGATCCCCAGTCCTCCGTGAGGCGGCATCCCGTGTTTGAATGCGCTGAGATACTGCTCCATGCCTTCCTCTGTCATGCCGCGTTTCTCCATCTTCGCCATAAGCTGGCCGTAATCATGGATACGCTGTCCTCCGGTGGTGATCTCCATTCCGCGGAACAGAAGGTCAAAACTCAGCGTGTATGTGGAATCCTCCGGATCTTCCATCGCGTAGAACGGACGTTTCTTTGTCGGATAATGTGTCACAAATACGAAATCCGCATCCCATTCTTCCTTCGCGTAACGGCTGATCAAGGTTTCCTCTTCCGGTTCCAGGTCAAAAGGATTCCGGATCTTACGCCCGTACTTTTCTGAGACAAGACGTTTGATCTCATCGAAGCACACTGCCGGGATCTGATCCGCTTTCGGAAGTTCGACTCCAAGGATCTTCAGTTCTCTGGAGTAGTCTCTTTCAAGGAGTTCCATCGTGTACTGAAGGAATCCGGTCTCCATCGCCATGAGATCTTCAAAGCCGTCGATATATCCCATCTCGAAATCCAGGCTTGTGTATTCGTTCAGGTGACGCTTTGTGTTATGTTTCTCGGCACGGAACACCGGTCCGGTCTCAAACACTCTGTCAAACACGCCGACCATCATCTGTTTATAGAACTGGGGGCTCTGCTGGAGGACTGCCGGTCTGTGGAAATAATCCAGCCGGAACATATTCGCTCCTCCTTCGGCGCTCCTCGCTCCGATCTTCGGCGTATGGATCTCGGTGAATCCTTCCTGATAGAGGAAATCTCTGAACCCTCTGACGATTCCCTCCTGGATCTTGAATTTTGCGCGTTCTCTTATATTTCTCAGGGAAATCGGTCTGTAATTTAATTTTGCTTCCAGTGAAGTATTGAGCTTCCATTTGTTTATGGCAAGCGGCATCGGCTCTTCCGGTTCACTCAGGATCTTCAGTTCACTGAGGTGTATCTCTATGCCGTTGGGAGCTTTTTCAGACTCCGTCAATACTCCTGTCACCTCTACTGTATCTGCTTCTCTGAGATCTTTCAAGTCAAATTTTGATACGCCTTCCTCAAAGACGCACTGTAAAAGGCCCTCGCGTTTTCTGAGGATGACAAAAGCAATGTTCCCCATGTCACGGATGGCATGTACAGCCCCCGATACTCTTACTTCCTGACCTGTCATTTCCGGCTGCAGCAGACTGCTCAGCTCCAGTGTCCTTGATTCCTTTTTTCCTGTTACAAATTCCATTTTCTTTCTCCTTTCAGATCCTGTGCCCCGGGGCTTTTCGTGTCAGCTGCGCCCTGTCTCAGCCGTCCAGCCGTGCGGCGAACCTCGATTTCGCTTCATCTCGGTCGCGGGCTCACGCCCTGTTCCTGCCGTCCAGCCGTGCGGCGAACCTCGATTCCGCTTCGCTCCATCTCGGTCGCGGGCTC
>DWUT01000169.1 GCA_019120615.1 Candidatus Mediterraneibacter norfolkensis | reverse complement strand
AAGGTATCTTTATCTCCGTAAAAACAAATTGGAACTTCGTAAAATTCACACATATCACGAAACTTCTTCTTCGTGTTATCTGATGCATCAGCGGCAACCACCACAAGGCTGGCCTTTCCGGACTTTGCCTCACGTTCGGTCATAAACTCTCCGCTGGCGCACTTTCCCGCTTTCATTGCAAGACCGATCAGAGACAGCACTTTATCTCTCTGCAATATCTCCCATCTCCTTTTCCAGTCTGTCGTATACCTCCTGAGGGATCACCTGTTTGAAGGATCTCTCAAGTCCCTTGTTCTTCACCGCTTTCTGAAAACATTCCCTGGAGTAGCAGATATATGCTCCACGTCCGTTTTTCTTGCCGGTGGTGTCTGTCATAAATTCTCCGTCCTGGGTCCGCAGGATACGCATCAGTTCTTTCTTTGGCTTCATCTCGCCGCATCCCACGCATTTGCGCATGGGTATCTTCTTTTTAACTGCCAACAAATTCACTCCTTCAGTTATTTCTCTCCGTCAGTCTCAACAAATTCAATTTCAGCCTCATCTTCAGGACTGTACTCGTCAGTCGTATCATCTTCTCCATAGAACTCATCCTCGTAGGAGCCGTCATAATTTTCATCATATGCACCCTCTTCGTATTCGTCCTCGAAGTCGCCGGTATAGCCTTCTTCACTCATCATTCCCATCTGTTCCATGTAGTTCTCCGGAAGCTCGCCGGACTCGATCGCCTGGGTCTCGCTCTTGATGTCGATCTTGTATCCCGTCAGTCTCGCAGCCAGTCTCGCGTTCTGTCCCTCTTTTCCGATGGCAAGAGACAGCTGGTAATCCGGCACGATCACGCTGGCGATCTTCTCCTCCGGGTCTGCCATAACAGAGATAACTTTCGCCGGACTCAGCGCGTTCTCGATCAGGAGAGCCGGGTTTTCATCCCAGTTTATGATATCGATCTTCTCTCCCCGCAGTTCATCTACCACTGCGTTCACTCTTGCGCCGTTCATTCCGACACAGGCCCCCACTGGATCCACATTAGGATCATTTGACCAGACTGCCATCTTCGTACGGGATCCTGCCTCACGGGCGATGCTCTTGATCTCCACAGTGCCGTCCTTCACCTCGGCAACCTCCGCCTCAAACAGACGCTTCACAAGCTCCGGATGGGTTCTGGAGACAAGGATCTTCGGTCCCTTCGGCGTGTTCTTCACCTCAACCACATACAGCTTAATGCGTTCTGTGGGCTTGAACACCTCGCCCTTGACCTGCTCATTCTCTGTCAGCATGGCGTCCGCTCTTCCCAGGTTGATGCTGATATTCTTTCCTACATATCTCTGAACGATACCTGTGACGATATCTTTCTCTTTCTCAAAGTACTGGTCAAATACGACTTTCCGCTCCTCCTCGCGGATCTTCTGGAGGATCAGGTTCTTTGCGTTCTGCGTTGCGATTCGCCCGAACTCTTTCGAATGTACGGGAACCTGCGCGATGTCACCGATATGAAGCGAGGAGTCGATCTTCTCCGCATCCTCCAGGCTGATCTCCAGCGCCGGATCCATCACTTCCTCCACAACTTCCTTCTCCGCGTACACCGTATAGTCACAGGTCTCTCTGTTCATGATCACCTTGATGTTTTCCGCGGTCCCAAAATGGTTCTTGCATGCGCTGAGCAGGGAATTTTCGATCGCGTCCATCATGACATCCCTGCTGATGTTTTTCTCTTTTTCAAGAATCGTCAATGCTTCCATTAACTCTGTGTTCATTATTGTTTCCTCCTAAATGAATTTAAAATCTCAGCCGTTCCTGACTGTTTCTAAAACTCGCAACAGTTCAGCCCGCGCCATTCGTAAAACTGAGCTGTTTCTAAAAATCCAGTGCAAGTCTGATCAGCGCAATATCATTTCTGTCAAAAGTCTGTTCCGAGTCGTCCTCATACGCGATCGTCACGGTATCCCCGTCATAACGCTTCAATATCCCCACGAACTCTTTCTGTCTGTCAATAGCCCTGTATGTCCGGATCTCCACCTCTTCTCCGACGCTTCTGGCGAAGTCCTTCTCTTTCTTCAACGGGCGTCCCAGCCCCGGGGAACTCACCTCGAAGACATAGGAGTCTTCAATATAGTCTTTCTCATCCAGGATATCCGAGAATCTCCTGCTGACTGTCTCACAGTCATCCACAGTGATCCCGCCGGGCTTATCGATATATGCCCTCAGGTACCAGGTGCCGCCCTCTTTAACATACTCCACGTCAACCAGCTCAAATCCCAGCTCCGTGACGATCGGTTCTAAAAGTTTTTCTGTCTGCTGTTCATATTCTTCTCTTCTGGACACGATGAACTTCCTTTCTCCTTATATTCATATGCACAAGAAACCGTCCTGCCTTTCCCGGAAAAATTTTTCTCTGCATCAAAGAAGAGTGAACTTTCGTTCACTCTTCTGCCGGATTCCTTATGTAACTATAAAGACTCTAACACCTTTTTCCAGAGAAATCAAGGGGTTTTGTGAAAAAAGTTCAGCCATAAGCCGTAGCCCGGCCTGATTTATGCTTGCATAAGGATCAGGCCGGGCTATGGCTTATGAGCGGAGCGCCTGCATAAGGATCAGCGTTGTCATCTTGCCTTCGTCCCGGTTCCGTCCCTCTTCGCCAGCTTCAGCCGGTTCAGCGTGACCTCCCTCTCTCCGAAGGATACCTTTGTCTCTGCGCCCTCTTCAAAGAGATACACCTGCTCCAGTTCATCCTTCTTCTGGAGACGAATCCCGCGCACGCCCACCGCGGCCTTCTTCTTCACGGGCACGTCGGATGCCGGAAACCGGAGGAAATATCCGTTCCTGGTGCGGAGCACCACATTCTGGTTCTCACTGACCACCTTCACATCGATCAGAGTATCCCCCTCCTGCAGCTTTGTGCCGGCGATTGTCCTCTTGGACACCTGGAACTCAGTCCCTTCCACCCGCTTGATCATTCCCTGAGCGGTGGCGAAGAGCAGATATGAGAACCGCATCTGCTCGGAATCGCAGATCATGACGATCTGCTCCTCGCTGCTGGAATAATTGCTCACATTGTCAACAGGTATTCCTTTGTCGCGGAATTTTCCATAGGGCAGATCCAGTACCTTGACCTGGTGCATCTTCCCTGTGTCTGTGAACAGGCAGAGTCTTCCCGTGTTCAGACAGTGTACCACATACCGGTTTTCACTGTCCGCGGCCTCCCTGTTCCGTTCGTAAACAGAGACGTCCACCGTCTTTGCATATCCGAACCGGTCCATGAGGAATACCACGTCCTGCTCCTCGATCTTCTTTTCCTCGAAGACTGCTTCCTCGGCATTCTCAATCTGAGTGCGGCGCTTCCTGCCGTATTCCTTCTTATAATGATCCAGTTCCTCCATGATCACGCCTGCCATGGAGTCATAATTGTTCAGGATGTCCTCATAGCGGGCGATGTTCTTCAGCGTCTCCTCATGCTCTCTCTGAAGAGCCTCGATCTCCAGTCCGATCAGGCGGTAGAGGCGCATCTCCAGGATCGCCGTCGCCTGCCTCTCGGTAAATCTGAGCATAGCCGCCATTTTCTTTGAGATGGACGACTTGAACTTTATATTGTCCGTTACGCCGTTTACAAGACATGCCCTGGCGTCTTTTACGGACTTGCTCCCTCTTAAGATCTCAATGATCAGATCGATCACGTCGCATGCCTTGATCAGACCTTCCTGCACTTCGCTCTTCTCTTTTTCCTTCGCCAGAAGAGTCGTATATTTTCTGGTAGCAAGCTCGAACTGGAAATCCACATGGTGCTCGATGATCCTCTTAAGCCCCAGAGTCTCCGGTCTGCCGTCCGCCACCGCAAGCATATTCACGCCGAAGGTGTCCTCAAGACGGGTCTTTTTATAGAGCATGTTCTTTAAGTTCTCCGCGTCCGCGCCCCGTTTTAACTCCAATACGATGCGGATCCCTTCCTTTGAGGACTGATTGGAGATATCCACGATGTCCGTGGTCTTTTTTGACTCCACAAGGCCTGCCACGTCGTTTAAGAACTTGCCAATCCCGGTGCCGATCATAGTGTAGGGGATCTCAGTGATGACGAGCTGTTTCTTCCCGCCTTTGAGTTCCTCCACTTCCACCTTGCCCCGGATCTTGATCTTCCCCTGTCCTGTCTCATAGATATTGAGAAGATCGTCCTTGTTGACCACGATGCCTCCGGTGGGGAAATCGGGGCCTTTGACGTATTTCATGAGCTGTTTTGTGCTGATGGCGTCGTTCTTCATATACGCCTTGACCGCATCGATGACCTCCCCCAGATTGTGAGTGGGGATGCTTGTAGCCATTCCCACGGCGATCCCCTCCGCTCCGTTCACGAGCAGATTGGGGACCCGGACGGGCAGGACCACCGGTTCTTTCTCCGTCTCGTCAAAGTTGGAACATAAGTCGATCACATTTTTATCAAGGTCGGACAGGCACACCTCCTGGGTGAATTTGGTAAGCCTTGCCTCTGTGTATCGCATGGCAGCGGCCCCATCCCCCTCGATGGAGCCGAAGTTTCCGTGTCCGTCCACCAGGATCTGTCCCTTCTTAAAATCCTGTGCCATGACCACCAGCGCCTCGTAGATAGAACTGTCACCGTGAGGATGATATTTACCCATTGTGTCTCCCACGATGCGGGCGCATTTCCTATATGGCCTGTCATACCGGATCCCCAGTTCATACATATCATAGAGGGTACGTCTCTGAACAGGCTTGAGCCCGTCCCGCACATCCGGCAGCGCTCTGGAAATGATGACGCTCATGGCATAATCGATATATGATTTCTTCATAAGATCCGAGTATTCGGTCCTTATGATCTGTGCTTCACTTTCCATTCTCTGTCTCCTTCGTTCTTCCGTTTACCTGAAAACTGTCTCAGACTATATGTCGAGTTCCGCCTCTGTTGCGTTCTCGTAGATGAAAGCTCTTCTGGGGGGCACTTCCGTTCCCATAAGCATCTCCGTCACACTGGAAGCCATCCTTGCGTCCTCAATCTCCACCAGCTTCAGAAGCCTTCTCTCCGGATCCAGGGTGGTTTCCCAGAGCTGCTCTGCGTCCATCTCTCCCAGACCTTTGTATCTCTGCAGGGTAAAGGGGCCTGTGTGGGTCTTTCTGTAGCGCTCCAGCGCCTTGTCGTCATAGAGGTATTCTTCCTCACCGTTTTTCGTCATTGCCTTGTAAAGGGGCGGCATGGCAATATAGACGTGCCCCTCGTAGATCAGCTCCGGCATGAACCGGTAAAACAGGGTGAGCAGGAGGGTGGAAATATGGGCTCCGTCCACATCCGCATCCGCCATGATGATGATCTTGTCATAGCGCAGCTTGCTGATGTCAAAGTCATTGCCATACCCCTCGGAAAATCCGCAGCCGAAGGCATTGATCATAGTCTTGATCTCCGCGTTGGCCAGGATCTTGTCAATGCTCGCCTTCTCCACATTCAGGATCTTTCCCCGGATCGGCAAGATCGCCTGGTAATTCCTGTCACGTGCCGTCTTCGCCGAGCCTCCCGCGGAGTCTCCCTCCACGATGAAGATCTCACATTTCTTCGGGTCCCTGCTCTCGCAGTTGGCCAGTTTTCCGTTGCTGTCAAAAGAATATTTCTGTTTTGTCAGCAGATTGGTCTTCGCCTTCTCCTCGGTCTTACGGATCTTCGCCGCCTTCTCCGCGCTGGAGAGCACCGTTTTGAGCACTTCCAGATTCCGGTCGAAATATCGGACAATCTCTTCCCCGGTCACCTTGCTCACCGCTTTGGCTGCATCCGGGTTGTCCAGTTTTGTCTTAGTCTGCCCTTCAAACCTGGGATCCGGATGTTTGATGGAGACGATCGCTGTCATTCCGTTCCGGATATCCGCCCCGGTAAAGTTAGCGTCCTTCTCCTTGAGGATTCCCAGTTCTCTGGCATACTGGTTCATCACTGTGGTAAACGTAGTCTTGAACCCGGTCAGATGGGTTCCCCCTTCCGCATTGTAGATATTGTTACAGAAACCGAGAACATTTTCATGAAATTCATTTACATACTGGATCGCTGCTTCCACCTCGATCCCATCCGCCTCACCTTTGAAGTAGACCGGATCATGGAGCGCCTCCTTCTTCTTGTTGAGATCACGGATAAATCCGGTGATCCCTTCCGGCTCATGATAGACAATGTGCTCGGGAACCTCCTGACGCTTATCGTCAAAAATTATGGTAAGCTCCGGATTCAGATACGCCGTCTCATGAAGTCTGCTCTTGACCTCTTCCGCCCGGAAACGAGTCTTCTCAAAGATGGTGTCGTCGGGAAGGAAATTGACCGTTGTCCCTGTCTTTCTCGTCTTGCCGATCTTCGGCAGAAGTCCATCCTCCAGTTCCACCACCGGGATTCCCCGCTCAAAGCGGTCGTGATGGATGTATCCGTCTCTGCTGATCTTTACATCCATGTATGCAGACAATGCATTCACCACTGAAGACCCCACTCCGTGGAGACCTCCGCTGGTCTTGTAGGCGGAGTCGTCAAATTTTCCTCCCGCATGAAGAGTGGTATAGACAAGCCTCGCCGCTGACACTCCCTTCTGGTGCATGTCCACCGGCACGCCCCTCCCGTTGTCCGACACGGTGGCGGAGCCGTCTTTCTCCAGGGTCACATGGATCTCCGAGCAGTACCCTGCCAGATGCTCATCCACCGAGTTGTCCACAATCTCATAGATCAGATGGTTCAGACCCTTGGTGGACACACTTCCGATATACATTCCGGGACGTTTGCGCACCGCCTCCAGTCCCTCCAGGACCGCGATGCTGCCCGCATCATATGTACTTTTTGCTGCCATTTACATTCTCCTTTTCTCTTCGTTCCGCGCCAAAGCAGAACATACCATTTAATAATATATCACCCGTTCTTTAAAATTTCAATCACGATTCTCCCATGATCACACTGTAAAGAATGTCAGAGAGCACCTCCATGGCGTTCATCATCTCCTCCACTGTGTTGGTCTGAGCTCCCGCTTCTATTAATAGCGATTTTGGCAGAAGATGAAGGTTATACCTGTACGCCCTAAGATAGATATGGCGCACAAATCCAGGATACATACTCTCCGAGGCGAGCTGCATCTGCAGAGAAAAGGCAAGATTATCCTGGATATACGGGTTATAGAGGTATTCGATATCTCCGTTTGTCCTGGATCGGCTCAGGCCGTTAAAGTACATGATTTTGGCCGTAGGCTTTCCGTTGACCTCCGTGACGAGGTGGGTTCCCTCCGCCACGCCGTCCCTGTGCAGGTCGATCGCCACCTGGATCGAAGGATTCGCCTCGATGATGGGACGCACGGAGGCCTCCGCATTTTCATAGGCATTGCTCCGGTCCAGCTTTCCGTCAATAATGTCGTATACGCCTGTGTCATGGATCGTCTCGATCCCTTTTTCGTTCAGAAGCTGGGTCAGATATTCTCCCACTCCCACGATGCTGGTAGATGTATCGCCGGGCGTAGAATCCGCGAACTCCTCCTGGGAATGGGTGTGAAAAATCAGAACCTTTGGTCCCTCTTCCGTATTGTCGATCTTCATGTCTCTTCCCAGCAGGTCATCCGCGTTGAGCTGATCCGGTCCGATCATGGTAGAACTGTCCACCGTATAGAAATTGCTCAGAAGGTAATCAAAATCCCGGAGTTTTTCAATAGACATATCTACCGTGGGCGTTACTTCTGTTGCCGATGCTTCGGACTCATCCGGTTCACCGATGAGCTGCCCGTCCTCATCCACCGCATTCTCATCGTTGGCCTGAGCCTCCAGGATCCTTGCGATCGTCTCCTCGTCCTCGATCTCAGATTCATAGGGCACATGGTCCTCAACATAATTTACAAGAGGCATCCATACAAGTGCCTTCTCCCGAATCCACTCCCCGATGCCGGGATCCGCGTCTCTCTCCAGATAGGCAAGCCCCGGCATGTACATTTCTTCCGCGCTTCTTAATATCTTTTTCTGAAGCTCGTAGACAGATTCATCGGCAAACGTCTCTGCTCCAGCCAGAAGCAGTATGGCAGTCAGCAGGAGCACTGCCCCCATCGTCCCCGCCTGTCTCATTTTTCCGTCTCTGTAACTGTTCATCTCCCGGCAGCATCCCCTTCTGATCTTTTAAAAAGATTGTATGCCGGGGCTATCACGGATATGACTCCTCTCAGGCTCCCTGTTCCTGAACACGGTTTACAAAAAGCATATTCAGCGCCTCGGAAATAGTATGGCTGATGTGATGGATCAGTTCATCCACATCTTTTGGCGTCACGAACATCCCGTTTAAGTGGGGCGAGATCAGCTCTCTCACCAGTTCATATTTTTCTCCCGCCGTATAGGACTTCAGAACCTCTCCTACATTTCTCAGAGACTCCGCGTTCTCCAGCGCCCGGATAAAATTCTCCATCGTATCGTTTACGATCGTGGCAGCATCCACCACGGTGGGGACTCCGATTCCGATCACCGGGATACCCAGAGATTCTTCCGTCATCGCCGTCCTGTGGTTTCCCACACCGGATCCTGGATGGATCCCCGTGCTGGCGATCTGCACAGTACGGTTCAGTCTCCGGCTGTTTCTCGCCGCAAGGGCGTCCACCGCGATGACCACATCCGGATGGGTCTCCTGCACAATCCCTTTTACGATCTCCGCGGTCTCCATTCCGGTCTGTCCCATGACCCCGGGCACGATTGCGCTGACCATATTGGCGTGTTCCATACCCATGGCGTATTTCCCATACTCTCTGACAATATGCCTTGTCACATTGAGATGGTCCGCCACGTAAGGACCAAGAGCGTCGGGAGTGACTTCCCGGTTTCCCAGTCCGACCACAAGAACGGAAAAGTCTTCGCCTATCCTGCATCCGCTCCCTTCGATCAGTTCCCGGATGCACCGGCACAGTTCCGCCGCGATCTCCTGGCAGCATTCCTCATCCGGCAGCGCAAGATTCGGCGTTTCCAGTGTAAGGTAAGTTCCCACCGGCTTTCCCATCGCTCTCGCCCCGTTCTCCGTCTCGATCTCCACCCTGGTAATACGAAGCTCCCTCTCTTCGTCGTAGTTCTCCTCCAGAATAACGCCCGGAATCTCCACATTATCCGATTCAAAGCGCTCCTTCTCCTCCAGAGCAAGATCTGTCCGAACACTATAATTTCTCACCATAACTCACCCTCCCTGACATGAAAAAATCGTTGCTCCTATTTTTCTCACTATTTCTCAAAATATGTATTGACAATAAATTCCCGTTGGAATAAAATAAATGAGTATGTTTGAGCGGAGCGTCCGTGTCCGAATCCGCCGGAATACATGATTCATATTTGAAAATTCATGTTAAAGTTGGAGGTGTACAGATTGGCTAACATTAAGTCTGCTAAGAAAAGAATTTTAGTAAACGAGACAAAAGCTGCAAGAAACAAAGCGATCAAGTCCAAAGTGAAAACAGCAGTGAAAAAAGTTGAGACTGCCGTTGCTAAGAAAGACGCAGAGGCTGCTAAGACTGCTCTTCACACAGCGATCGTTGAGATTTCCAAAGCAGGAAGCAAAGGTGTTTATCACAAGAACACAGTTTCCAGAAAGATCTCCCGTTTATCAAAAGCCGTTAATTCAATCGCTTAATTTTTAGAATAGACATGAAAAGACATCCGTTACCGTCAGACGGATGTCTTTTTCGTTTCCTCTTTTTCTTTCCCAAGTTTGGGCCACACTGTGATGAGCATAGTGACAAAGCAGGCGGTTCCCCCGATCACGTTGGATACCGGCTCGGCCAAAAACACACCGTCTGTACCTAGACCGCCGATCATCGGAAGAAATATGGTCAGCGGCACCACAATGATCACTTTCCGGAAGAGGGAAAAGAACACTGCCTGCTTCGGCCGGTTCAGCGCCACATAGGTGGACTGTCCTGCAAACTGCAGTGCCATCATAAATATCCCGCAGAAATAGATCCGCATCGCCGGGATCCCGTTCTGGATCAACTCGCTCTCCTGCGTAAACAGATGCATGAAGAAGCGGGGTTCGAAAAATATGACAGCCCAGACCACCAGCGAAAAAATGATCCCGCACACCGTCATAAACCGGACCGCCTGTTTTACTCTCTTATAACATCCTGCTCCATAGTTGTAGCTGATCACAGGCTGAGCGCCGGATGTCAGACCGTTCAGCGGCATGTTTATGATCTCCCTCACTGAGTTGATCACTGTCATGACACCTACGTAAAGATCGCCTCCATGTCTGGAAAGGACTGCATTGCAGACGATCTGCACCAGCCCGTTTGTAACCGACATGACAAATCCGGACGTCCCGAGCAGAGTGATCTCTTTTACAAGACTTTTCTGAAGCTTCATCGAACTTCTCTTCAGTTTCAGGAGCGCCTTTTCCCCTGTCAGGAAACGGAACACCCATATGGCGGAAGCGCCCTGGGATATGACCGTGGCGATCGCCGCGCCCCGGACTCCCATCCCGAAGCCGAAGATCAGGACCGGATCCAGTATGATATTGAGGACCGCGCCCAGGAGCACGGTGAGCATCCCGGTTTTCCCGAATCCCTGGGCATTGATAAAATTATTCATGCCAAGGCTTGTCATCACGAAAAGCGTTCCGCACAGGTAGATCGTGATATACTGTTCCGCATAAGGATAGGTGACGTCGCTTGCCCCGAAAAGATAGAGGATCGGTTCCCGGAATATAAGACAGAATACCATGAGAACGGCTCCGGATGCCAGAAGCATGGTAAAAGAATTCCCCATAACATCCTCTGCCCGTTTCTCCTCATGCCCTCCTCTTGCAATGGAACAGAGCGGAGCTCCTCCCATGCCAAAGAGATTGGCAAAAGCGGTGATGATCGTGATGACCGGAAGCGCAAGTCCCACTCCCGTCAGCGCATCCGCCGAGACATGAGGGATATGCCCGATATAGATCCGGTCCACCACACTGTACAGCACATTGATCATCTGGGCCAGTGTCATGGGTAATGCAAGATTCAGGATATTTCTCGCAATACTACCCTTGCTGAAATCATTTTCCGTATTCTTTGAGGCGGAATTCACACAGAGTTCCTCCTTTCTCTTAAAAGGGGCCTGACCCCTTTGCATATGGGTCAGGCCCCTCTGATCACTAAATCCAGATAGTCTGAAATCAGATTAGTTGTTGATCAGTTTGTCCTCATCGCTCCAGCTGTAGAGTTTTCTGATCTCTTCTCCGATCTTCTCTGACGGATGCTCAGCGGCACGTTTTCTCATTGCGCGGAAGTGAGCCTGTCCGCCTGCATCTGACATGTCAAGCAGGAAGTCTTTTGCGAAAGTACCGTCCTGGATATCGGAAAGGATCTTCTTCATTGCTTTCTTTGTATCCTCTGTGATGATCTTCGGTCCTGTGATGTAGTCACCGTACTCTGCTGTGTTGGAGATGGAGTATCTCATTCCGGCAAATCCTGACTGATAGATCAGGTCTACGATCAGTTTCATCTCATGGATACACTCGAAATATGCATTTCTCGGATCATATCCTGCCTCGCACAGTGTCTC
>DWUT01000168.1 GCA_019120615.1 Candidatus Mediterraneibacter norfolkensis | reverse complement strand
GCACATTCCGGGATTGTAAGCGGTCGCCAAGGTCTCTCTCGGGCAAGCCCGGACTTTGGCTCGTCGCCGTTACAAAAAGTGTGCGCCTGTGCGCACACTTCACTGATCTCTTCTATATAAATATATGTCAGGCATTCGGCGAAGGCTGTTTCTTTCGCTGCACCTGCAGCTGAACATTCACGCCGAAGGGATTGACCGCCACTCCCTTTGCATCCGGGACAAGAACTTCCGGAATCTTTGCCGCAGGGATCGCCGCCATCTTCATCTTCTTTCCTCTGCTGAATTTCTGAAATTCAATCACATCCGTAAAAATAGGCTGGTAGATGCTTCCGTCCTTCTGCTTGAGTACCGGGATCTGTCCATCCTCCTGGATCGCCACGATAAAAGTTCCTTCCTGATAGTGGGCAAGGAGCTCTTCCTGAAGTTCTTTTATCTGTTCCGTCGGTTCCGGCTTTTCCAGCCTGCGCAGTTCCTGCATAAAATACAGAGCCGTGAGATGCATGGCAGAATTTTCAATGACCCTTTTCCCCTCCGGCATCTCCTCCGGTTTCTTTCTCCGGACAAGATCCGAGAGCTGGATCTTGATCGATGTATCCGTCCCGTCATTGACCGCCAGACAGTTCACCCCCATTGTATACAGGTTGGTGTAAAATCCGAGAAGCTGTTTCTCTTCAATCTTCAAAACTGCTGTACGGTACCGCTCCTTCGTAAGCTGCTCCGCCTTCTCTTTTGCGTCTTCTACTCTGTAATAAAGAAAAACCTCGTCGTCAAACGTCTCTTCGTCACACATGACAAAGGGCATCCTGGTAACCTGGGACATAACTGTATAAATCTCTCCCGGTTTTCTCAGCGCCGCCAGTGTTTCCTGTTTTGTGACTGCTGTCTTCTTCTCTTTCATCCGTAATGCCCTTCCTTTCTCTGTGCCGTTTTCGACACCTCTAGTATTGTATCAGCATGAGGCGATTTAGTCAAACACTGCGACAGGCTGTTTACAAAAAACACGAAAAAATCAGTTTATAAAAACGGCCTTCGCTGTTTCCAGTACATACGGAATAAAGATAATGCATCCGATGATCGCTGCCATGATCGCAGTGAACAGTACTGCGCCCGCCGCCGTATCCTTGGCGATCTTTGCCAGAGGCTTCCGCTCCTCCGTCACAAGGTCCACCACCGCCTCCACAGCCGTATTCACAAGTTCCAGAGAGACGACCATCCCGAAAAGCAGAAGACAGATGCACCATTCCATCGCAGAGATCTGAAAAAGCGTCCCCGCCGCCGTCACAAGGATCAGCGCTACACAGTGTATCTTCATGTTTCTTTCTTTTCTGATCCCCGTCCATATTCCCTCAAAGGCATAGCCGAAGCTGCGGGTGATCGGTGCTTTCCGGTTCTTTTTCATAACGTCCTCCTTCATGTGGACCTGCTCTTCAGCAAAGGGGCCTGACCCCTTTGTCAAGGGGCAGGCCCCTGTTATCTGTCACTGCATCCATTATAGCACATCACGGCAGTTATGCCAGCGCCTCAACCATCTTCTTAACATATTCCGTCACATACGGCACACAGTCTCTTCCATACTGCCCGCACAGCTTCACGATCGCGCTTCCCACGATCACCCCGTCCGCGGTGGCGCCGATCTCAGAAGCCTGTTCCGGTGTAGAAATCCCGAATCCGACCGCGCATGGAATGTCATTTACTTCTTTCACCAGCCGGACCATAGCCCCTGTATCTGTAGTGATACTGCTCCTCGTCCCGGTCACGCCAAGAGAGGACACGCAGTAGACGAACCCGGATGCCTTCTCCGCGATCATCCGGATCCGCTCATGGGAGGTGGGCGCGATCAGAGAAATGAAATCCAGCCCGTATTCTCTGCAGGGTCCGTCAAATTCGTCTTTTTCTTCAAAAGGCACATCCGGCAGAATCAGACCGTCGATCCCTGCCTCCGCCGCCTGTCTCGCAAAATGGCCGATCCCCCGTGAGAAGACCACATTCGCATAAGTCATGAACACCAGAGGGATCTGGCTCTTCTGCCGGATCCGTTTCACCATATCAAGGATCTTATCCGTGGTCACCCCGCCCGACAGAGCCCTCAGGCTGGCCTCCTGAATGACCGGTCCTTCCGCCGTGGGATCGGAGAATGGAATTCCCAGCTCGATCAGAGACGCTCCCGCCTCCTCCATGGCGTAAACCAGTTTTTCCGTAGTCTCAAGATCCGGATCACCACAGGTGATGAACGGAATAAACGCTTTCTTTTCCTGAAATGCCTGCTGTATCCTACTCATAAATATCCTCCCCTCTGTATCTTGCGATGGCAGCGCAGTCTTTGTCGCCCCTGCCGGAAATATTGATCACCATGATCTGATCTTTTCTCATCTCCGGCGCCAGTTTCCTTGCGTAAGCCACGGCGTGAGCGCTCTCTATAGCCGGGATGATTCCCTCTGTCCTGGACAGATATTCGAAGGCGTCCACTGCCTCGTCGTCGGTCACGGCAACGTATTCTGCTCTTCCCTTATCATACAGATACGCATGTTCCGGTCCCACGCCGGGATAATCCAGCCCTGCGGAAATCGAGTATACTGGTGCGATCTGCCCGTACTCATCCTGGCAGAAATAGGATTTCATGCCGTGGAAGATGCCAAGTTTCCCGGTGGCGATGGTAGCCGCAGTCTCCGCCGTGTCAATCCCCCGGCCTGCTGCCTCACATCCGATCAGGCGGACACTCTCATCCTCAATAAAATGATAGAACGCTCCAATAGCGTTTGATCCGCCTCCCACACAGGCAAGCACCGCATCCGGAAGCCGTCCTTCCTTCTCCATGAGCTGCTCTTTGATCTCTTTGGAGATCACTGACTGGAAATCCCGGACAATCTCGGGAAAGGGGTGCGGTCCCATACAGGATCCCAGCACATAATGGGTATCGTCGATCCGCCTCGTCCATTCTCTCATAGTCTCTGACACAGCATCCTTAAGGGTTGCCGTACCGGATGTAACTGCATGGACTTTTGCGCCCAGCAGGCGCATCCGGTAAACATTAAGAGCCTGGCGCTTTGTATCCTCATCTCCCATGAACACCTCGCACTCCATTCCCATCAGAGCCGCTGCCGTAGCTGTGGCAACTCCGTGCTGCCCTGCCCCGGTCTCGGCGATGACTCTTGTCTTTCCCATCTTTTTCGCCAGAAGGATCTGTCCCAGAACGTTGTTGATCTTATGCGCTCCCGTATGATTGAGATCCTCTCTTTTCAGATAAATCTTTGCCCCGCCCAGATCTTCTGTCATCCTCCGGGCAAAGTACAGACGGGACGGTCTTCCCGCGTATTCATTTAACAGTTCCGTCAGTTCCGCGTTAAACTGGGGATCTTTTTTATAATATTCATAGGCTTCCTCCAGCTCCGTCACCGCATTCATCAGTGTCTCGGGGATATACTGTCCGCCGTGGATCCCATATCTTCCTTTCTTCATCTCTCCATACTCCTTACCGCAGCTACCGCTGCCAATATTTTTTCTCTGTCTTTCCTGCCGTCCGTTTCCACGGCGCTGCTCAGATCCACACCATATGGTCTGCATCTTCTGACCGCCTCCGGAATGTTTTCCGGACTCAGCCCGCCTGCCAGGAAAAACGGTTTCTCTTCTTTTCTTTCATGCCTCCTGTCTTCCAGCAGGCTCCAGTCAAAGTTCTCTCCCGTACCGCCTTTCCCATGGTCCAGGAGCACCATATCCGCACTGCACCCGAAGGCCTTCTCCACATCTTCACGGCGCTTTACTGAAAAGGCTTTTATGATCTTCCCGCCGGATATTCCTGACAACTCTCTGACCTTTCTGATATACGCCTCATCTTCCTGCCCGTGAAGCTGTGCCAGAGAGATCACTCCGTCCCTCAGGAGCCGGGCCGGCAGTTCCTCCTCCGCGTTGACGAAGACACCGACTGCCGTGATCTGATTAGAAAGCCGGCTCCGCAGACGGTATAACATTTCAATAGAAATATTTCTCTTGCTCGAAGGCACATCAATGACAAATCCACAGTAATCCGGGCAGGCCTCATTGACGTAGTCAATGTCCTCCGTGCGGCTCAGGCCGCAGATCTTGATCTTTGTCACAGTCTTTCCTCCTCTGCCACTGCTTTTTTCAGGCTCAGAAGCGCTTCCCGGCGGTCCGGGGCACGCATCAGCATCTCGCCGATCAGGACCGCGTCCGTGCCGTTCTCATAGAGAGCCCGCATATCCTCCGGTCCGCGGATGCCGCTCTCGGATACAAATACCGTATCCGGACCGACTCTCCTGCGAAGTTCTATGCTGTGTCCGATATCCACAGTAAAATCTTTCAGATCCCGGTTGTTCACACCGATGATCCTTGCTCCTGCTCTCTTTGCCCGATCGATTTCCTCCGCACTGTGGGCTTCCACCAGGGCCGACATGCCCAGCTCTTCTGTGAGCTGATGATAAGCTCTCAGCTCATGATCGTCCAGTACCGAACAGATCAGAAGGATTGCTGACGCTCCCAGCACTTTTGCCTGATATACCATATATTCATCACAGGTGAAGTCCTTCCTCAGGACCGGAATAGAAACCCTCCCTGCAATCTCCTCAAGATACCGGTCGCTTCCCTGAAACCAGTATGGTTCAGTCAGGCAGGAAATTGCGACCGCTCCCGCCTTTTCATAATCTTCTGCGATCTCTAAATAAGGAAATTCCTTTGCGATCAGCCCTTTAGAAGGCGAAGCTTTTTTCACCTCGCAGATAAAAGACAGTCCTTTCGTCCTGAGCGCCCGCTCAAATGCCAACATACCTTCCGCTTTTTCCACCGGCCCCGTCTCTTCCGCGCGTGCTCTTATCTCTGGGAGAGGAACCTTTTTCTTCTCTTCCTCTATTCTCTCTTTTGTTCTGTTTACGATCGTATCCAGGATATTCATTTTCTGCTCTCCTCAATAAACTGTTCCAGCTTCTTCATCGCACTTCCATCATCGATGATCTTTTCTGCCATCCGCACGCCTTCTTCCATGGACTGTGCCTTTCCGGCAATGTAGATTGCTGCTCCGGCGTTCAGGCATACCGCGCAGCGTTTTGCCCCGCGCTCTTCTCCACGAAGGATCGCTTTTGTGATCTCTGCATTCTCCTCCGGCGTCCCTCCTGCCAGTTCTTCCTTGGAACATCGGGTATAACCAAACTGCTCCGGTGTGATCTCATAAGACTGGAACCATCCGTCCCGGATCTCGCACACGGAAGTAGGCGCGCTCATGGAGATCTCATCCAGCTTATCCTGTCCATAGACAACCATTCCCCGGACAACTCCCAGCTTTGCCATAACCTGAGCCAGGGGCTCCACCAGTTCCTGCTCATAAACACCCATCAGTTCCATGTTGGCTCCTGCGGGATTGGACAGAGGACCAAGGATATTAAAAACTGTCCGGATTCCCAGTTCTTTGCGGATCGGCGCCACATACTTCATCGCAATATGATAGTTCTGTGCGAAGAGAAAACAGATCTGGATTTCTTTTAAGAGTTCAGCACTGCGCTCCGGCGGAAGATCGATCTTCACTCCCAGTGCCTCCAGCACATCCGCCGCTCCCGACTTTGACGAAGCCGCACGGTTTCCGTGTTTTGCCACCGGCACTCCCGCTGCCGCGATGACCATGGCCGAAGTAGTGGAGATATTAAATGAATTTGCTCCGTCTCCGCCGGTCCCCACGATCTCAAGCACATCCATATTGTGGAGCAGCTTGATGCAGTGTGCTCTCATTCCCGCCGCTGACGCGGTGATCTCGTCTATAGTCTCTCCTTTCATGGAAAGAGCCGTAAGATAGGCTGATTTCTGCACATCCGTTGCCTGCCCCTCCATGATCTCATTCATGACCTGTTCTGCCTCTTCGTAAGTAAGATCCCGTTTCTGTGAAAGTTTGATGATTGCTTCTTTGATCATAAT
>DWUT01000015.1 GCA_019120615.1 Candidatus Mediterraneibacter norfolkensis | reverse complement strand
ATTTTTTTCATATCACCTCTTGACATTTCTTAGCTGGACTTCTTCTGTTCATAACTGATCTAACGCTGTCTTTTTATATTTCAGCATCCGGGACCTTTCCCGTTTTTCTTCTGCTCTCCGCTCTTCTGATTCTCAAGCGCTTTTAATGCGGAGATCAGCGCCTGCTGCATGGCAAGCGTTGCGAAATCCATAGCATATTCCGCGTACAGCAGTTCAGCTTCGCTCTCATCCTCCTCCGGACTGCTGTCCTCGGAATGGATGTCATGCGCAAGTTGATTCTCTGTCAGTTCCTGGGTCTTCTTTCTGTAATCCAACTGTATCTGCGACAGCCTTTTTACGGCTTCCGACCTGCATGATTCTGCTTTTTCCTCGAGCAGGAGTGTGTTTTCCTCAAATTCTTCTTCCGCTTTTTTCAGTTCCGAGCGGATCTTTGCGCTGTCTCCCTGCTCACAGACACGGATCCTGCACTGAAGTTTTCCGTACTGCTCTGCCATCTCATAAAGTTTAACAGCAAATACGCTGTTATCGATCTTCATGTAAATATCCTCCTTTCCGTGTCTTTTCTCCCTATATTTTTATATAGCAGATGAAAAAGGAGATTTCGACTCTCAGTTTTCGAAATCTGTCTTTACAAAAATCCGGATTTGTCAACTTTTTTGACAGATTCGGATTTTTGTAAAGACACTGTGGAAAAATTATAAGTGGCAGGAATATGCCTCATAGACTATATTGAAAATACAGAAAGCGGACAGGATCGAAAAATCTGTCCGCCGGGAAAAAGGAATGAAAAGGAGCCTCTTAATGGAACAAAAGAAAGAAAACGGACAGGACCGTATACAGATCCTCACTACACTTGACCAGAATTATCTGCCCCGGCTACAGGTACTGCTCACGTCAATCTATCTCAATAATCCCGGTGAACAGACGGTCATCTGGCTTATGCACAGCCGGATCCCCGGCGAAGCGCTTGCGCCCGTATCTGAGTTATGCCGCCTGTTCGGATTCGGATTCTCTGCGATACAGATCGACGGCTCCAGCTTTCAGGGCGCCCCTGTCAGCCGGCAGTATCCGAAAGAAATGTACTACCGTCTTCTGGCGTCGCAGTTTCTGCCGGAGGATATTCACCGCATCATCTATCTGGATCCGGACATTCTCGTCATCAATTCCCTGCGACCTCTCTGGGATATGGATATGAAGGGAAATCTTTTTGCCGCCGCATCCCACACAGGCATGACGGAACTTGCAAACAATATCAATCAGATCCGTCTGGAAACGGATCACGATTACTATAATTCAGGAGTTCTTCTGATGGATCTTGACAGAGCAAGAGATGAGATTTCTGCCGGAGAAATATTTGATTATGTAAAAGAACACGGAAAAGAACTTCTCCTGCCGGACCAGGATGTACTGAATGCCCTGTACGGCAGAAGGACTATGGATCTGGACGACGCCGTATGGAATTATGACACACGAAATTACAACACGTATCTTCTCCGCAGCGCCGGCGTCTGCGATATGGACTGGGTGATGAAGAACACTTCCATCCTCCATTTCTGCGGGAGATCAAAACCCTGGCAGAAAGGATATATCCACAGATTCGGCATCCTGTACAAGCACTACATGGAGCTGACCCGCAGATATATCAGTTGTACTGAGCAGGATATATTTTCCCGGTAATGATCTTTTCGATCTGCCGGATCAGCTTTTCCTCATCAAGCTGGTTTTTCCTGCTGTAGTGCAGGATGACTCCGACCATTCCGCTTGCGTAGAACTGGAGCATCATCTCCATATCGTCGTAGCTGATCTCGATATCGGAAAATTTGCTGCGGGCTATTTTATCCAGATACATTGCCGCGGACTCCACAAGGATGCCCTCGATCTGAATCCAGTTTTTCGAATTCACGAGCCGGTCCAGCTTATTTTTATGTTCCGTCACAAAAGAAGTGAAAACCCGGAGAGCGTCCAGATGATTCTCAGACTTCAGGCTCTGTTCCGCCGCCTCCGTGGCAGCTCTCCGGAAGGTCCACTCCAGAACATCCATGATATCCCGAAAATGATAGTAAAACGTCTGCCGGGAAATGTGACATTCCTCGATCAGCTGCTTCACAGTGATCTTGTCAATATCCTCTTTCTCCAGCAGAGCGGTAAAATTTTCTGCAATTAAAATCTTCATGTCTTCTCTCATAAAAGCACCTCAGGATAGTATTTTATCGTACTTTTCCGCCGTTATCAAGCGACGAATTTAATTTTTCCTATAGCAAAACAGGGCCATCCTCATCGGATGACCCTGTTAAGTCGGATTCGGCGCCGGACCGGCAGCGCCGAAAATATCGTATTATCTCTTGTTCTTATATTTTGTTCCTGTATCTCGCTTATTCGTAATGCAATCCAAAATCCATCTCGTAGTAATTCCCGTCCGCATCCCTGTAAGCATATGCCTTTCCGTTCTCATCCTTGAGTTCTTCCGGCATATACTGATCTTTGTCATATCCCGGCACGTCGTTGGGGCTGATGCACACTCCGTTCTCATCCACCTTCAGGACTTCATCATTCCTCGGCAGGGTGAACGGAATCTTTCCGGTGGGAGCAAATCTTCCCGAGATCACATCCAGGATCGCCGGCTGATAAGTATTGAATCCGGCGGTCAGGGCATCTGCATACGGTTCTACATTTCCAAGCTGCCATGCCAGAGTAAAGTTGACATTGATGATCACCTTTCCCTGATTTGCATGTACTGCCTCCGCGATCTCTGCGATCCGCCCCGCTTCCGCCAGTGTGGTCTCGCAGTGCGTCTCCGCCTTCGGCCGTCCCTGATCGTCCACATCGTGTACCACTTTCCCGTCGCAGATATCCAGTTCCAGGAAGCCCGGCGTCGCGCTGAAATATGCGCCCGAGGAAGGTGATACCATCAGGATCGCATAGTCCGCCTCTGCCGGATCGTCTGTCAGCATATCAGCCGGCAGAGCCTCCCGGAGCCCCTTCGTGGCTTCGTCTGCGCTTTCCTTATCTTTCCCAAACGCTTCAGCATACAGTTTCTTTCCTTCCAGCTTCTCCTCCGTCAGCGGAAGGACACCGTCATTTTTCAACAGGACAACGCTCTTGCGGTGTGCATCCATCGCCTGATCCCAGTATTCCTGCTTTGCCGCTGTCTCAGCGGATTTCTTCGGATCCCGGTACGGATTCTCGAACATTCCCAGTTCAAACATCTCGGTCAGGGTACGGGTCACGGCACGGTCGATGGATTCGTCTGTCAGGATCAGTTCCTCCTTTGTAAATCCTTCCGGAACCGGATGGGTCTCATAATAGTCATTCTTTCCGCGCTCGTACGCCTCCATGCCCTCTTTATTGTCAAACAGTCCGCTGATCAGGTCTACACCGCCGTTCGTCACCGCGAAACCGATCCGCTCAGGCTTGTCCAGCATCTCGACGCCCCAGCACATATTGTGGACGATACCGGTGTCGGAATTGATGTATCCCTTAAATCCCATCTGCTTCCGGAGAAGTCCGTCGATAAACGGCTTGTTAAACGCAAACCCATAGGGGAGCATTTCCAGCTCTTCCCCGTTCCGGTCAGTCTGAGGAGCGCTCTTCTCCTTCGCCGGTTTCGCATAGTACGGCATGATGGAGGAAGCGTTTTTCTCTATCGCTTTCTGGAACGGCGGAAGGTGATATTTCTCAAGGCTGCCCTCTGTCTGATAGACGTTCCACTGCCCCATCTTGTAATGAGGGTCAAACCCGTTCTCTCTTGCACCGCCGCCCGGGAAATGCTTCACGGTCATCGCCACGCCGTCTCCGGTGACTCCGTCGCTGCTTCCCTGGATGATCGGGATGATATGTTCAAAGATCTCTCCGATCAGCACCGTATCCTCTCCGAATGTCCCAAATGTACGCTGCCAGCGGGGATCCGTCATCGTATCCGCCATATACATATAGCCTTTTCTCAGGCCGGACGCGTTCCAGCAGTCCCGGACGCATCCGGCGAACTGATCCGCGATCTTCATACTGTCGCCCTTGATGGCAGCCGCGATCCCCAGCGTCCCCGGCCAGGTCGGGAATACTCCCGCCGCGTCGTTCATTCCGTATACGACTTCTCCGTTCTCATTTCTTGAATTGGAGACCATCTCTACCGGGATGAAATGTTCACACTCCTCCGCCACCTTCTGAAGCTGGTTCAGGAAATCCGTCAGGTCGTCAGCCGGCGGATTTGCCCGCAGGATCAGGTGACGCGAGAACCACTCCTTGATCAGTGCGGAAGTTCCCGGAAGACGCTGTTCCCCGAAGATCGTCTTCCCCTGGAACTCTCCTTCATCCAGCGTACCGGACTCATCCAGTACAACTCCTCCGGTCCCGTCTGCCTTCTTCTCCGACACAACGTGAGGATATTTTCCCATCCTCCAGTCCGAGATAAAAAGCTGTGCGATCTTCTCCTCCACGGTCAGCGTCTTTACATATGCCTCCGCACGTTTCCGTGCCGGAAGCCTCCAGTCATTGACCTCGGAAACTTTTCCCGATCCGTCGATGTCCTTGAAATAGTTTCCATCCTCCTCGATCACAGCCCGGCTGACCGTACTGATCTCCGGTCCGTTCTCATTATGATAAATTCTGTAATTATCTGATGCTTTCTTTCCCATTCAGCACCTACCTCCTGTATATGATCCATCTGCTATTCTACCATCACTTCGCCATTGATTTCAGCACAATATACCTGCATATTAGCATAAATTACAGGGTCATTCTTCTTTCCACAGCCGCTTCGTGATCTCTCTGAAATCAATCTGCAGTCTGCCCCCATAGGTTCTGACAGGCACCTTATCCCGAAATGTATACATGGAAATCTCCGGGGCTTCTTCTCCCTCGAACCAGTAACACACTACTTTCTCCCGTTTCCGGTCAATGATCCAGTATTCCCGTACTCCCGCATCCATATATTTCTGCATTTTGATCCCGTAATCCCGCTTCCGGCTGGATGCGGATACAATCTCGGCGCAGAAATCCGGAGCCCCGTAAACTCCTTTTCGCGTGATCCGCTCCTCCCGGCAGACCAGCGCGATATCCGGCTGCACGATCGTTCTGTCATCGCAGTCAAGCTGTACGTTCAGAGGCGAAGTCAGCACACGGCATTTCCCCCCGTTCTGGCGGATATAAAACCCGAGTTCCAGCATCAGCTCCGTCACCAGTTCCTGATGAGTAAAGGACGGCGCCTCCAGAAAGATCAGCTTCCCGTCGATCAGTTCCGCATGCACATCCTCAGGAAGCCTGTGATAGTCCTCGGCCGTATATGTCCCCTGCCTTTTTGTCAGGTACCGCGCCCGCTCTTCCCTGACAGCCTCCGAAAGGCTTCCATATGCGGCATTCCCCTTCCGTTCCAAAGGATCCCCCCATTCTTCCTCCGCGTCTCCGGCGCCGTACAGAACCGTCTCCAACGCGCGGAGCGTATCATATCTGGGGGAGCGGGTCTCCCCGCTTAAGATCTTATTTATCGTTCCTGTCGGAACGCCGGACAGCCGGGAGAGCTGCTCTGTGGTAAGACCGAGTTTCTTCTTTCTCTCATTCAGCTTTTCATATAACATAGAACTTCTCCCCTTTCCGTCACAGAAACTGAGAAATGCATGCCAACTGTTTTCTATTTATATAGTATTTCCATTTTTGATATATGTCAACTGTTTTTACCGTTTTCGGTTAATTTGTGTGCGTTTTTCACGCTAAACCATACTCAAATAAAAAACAGACAGTCCAGAAATATTAATTTCTAAACTGTCCTAATTCCAATCTGTTATATCATCCAAATCGGGATAATATAGTTATCGCTGTTTACCGCTGAAAGTGTAGGGCGCATGCAGAGAAGGGCTCCCTTTCCCTTTGGGACACTGCCTTTATCTAAAATATCGAATGCCCTGATCAGCTCTTTGCCCGGGTTAACGGAACGCTTCACCTCCAGAGGGTGCAGCATGCCATCACTTTCAATGATCATATCAATCTCATGCATCTCTTTGTCGCGATAGTACCACAAAAGACATTCTTTTGCATTATTCTGGTAGGTCTTCAAAAGTTCAGATACTACATAGTTTTCAAGGATTGCACCGTTTAAAGCCCCGTTTGCCAAAATCTCCGGTGAACTGTATTTTGTAAGATAGGAGACAAGTCCTGTATCAAAAAAATACATCTTAGGAGTTTTTACCGTACGTTTCAGAAGATTGTTAGAGTAAGGGCGCAGATAAAAAATAATATCCGATTTTTCCAAAACCTGCAGCCAGCGTTTTGCGGTATCGTCAGATACCCCCACATCCTGAGCAATATCGTGGATGTTCAGTAATTGCCCGATACGGCAGGCTGCCGCACGGATAAAGTCACGAAATATCAGTTTGTCAGTCAAATGGATCAGCTCACTGACGTCTCTTTCAATATAGGTTTGAAGGTAACTGCTGTAGAAAACATCCCGGTCGGAAAAACGGCCGCTGATCAAGCCCGGCATAGATCCATTCCAGATCCGCTGATAGATTTCCTTCATGTCTGCGGGTGTATGTGTTTTAGCCCGTTCCTTTAGCGCATTCAGATCAATTGAAAAAGGCGAGGTATTTCCGCTGCCGTAAATTTCATGTTGTGACAGGGATGGCATGTGAAGCAGAGCCACTCTTCCGGCCAGTGACTCCTGTGCCAGTTCCATCATACGGAATGCCTGGGAACCTGTAAGCCAGAAGCTTCCGGGCTCGGCACCATTGTCGATTTCGATCTTAATGTATGAAAAAAGCTGAGGAGCATACTGAACTTCATCGATAAGAATCGGACGGTCGTGCAGTTGGAGGAAAAGTGCAGGATCTTTTTGCGCCATAGCCCGCTCTTCAAGATCGTCCAGCGTGACATAAGTTCTGTTTTCCTGCATCAACTGGCGCAAAACAGTAGTTTTCCCCACCTGTCTTGGACCAGTGATAAGAATGGCTGAATATTCTTCGGACAATGATAATATTTTTGACTCCAGATCCCTTTTAATATATGTCATATCCAAACCTCCTGGCTAAAATACGATTTAATCTTATTATAGCCGGACAGCAAAAAAAGTCAAGACCACAATAAAAAGACGCTCCTGGAAGATTTCGGTCCAACCCACATATCTCTACAGGAGCGTCTTTTTTATTTTCAGAGAAACTGTCCGTGCGTTCATGCATGGACGACCGAATACGGTTTTCTCTTAAACACTTCCTTCGCCCTGGAATCCACCTTTGCCTCCATCCCGGAATAACTCCGCGCCAGATCCAGTTTGATGTGCTTTATCTTTCTTCTTTCTTTTCTCATACTTCTGTACACCTCATCTCGTTTTCAGAATTTTCAGTTTCATTAAAGATAATGTAGCACAAAAGTATGGTGATTCTGTTAGAAGTATATTAAATTCAGGTAAGATAGTCCTCTTACTCCGTCCTCAGCGCGGTCACAGGATCGCTCTTCGCTGCCTTCCTGGACGGAATGATTCCTCCGATCAGGGTCAGTACCACGCTCAGGATGATCAGGATGATCGCCGGGATTACCGGAAGGACCGCGCTCACATCATCTGTTCCCGCCAGGTGATGGATCAGCGCATTTCCGGGGATCAGGAGGAGCAGAGAGAGCCCGATCCCGATCAGTCCCGCGCACAGACCGATGATAAAGGTCTCCGCATTGAACACCTGTGAGATATTTCCCTTGGAGGCTCCGATGGCACGGAGGATACCGATTTCCTTCTTCCTCTCCAGTACGCTGATATAGGTGATAACTCCGATCATGATGGAAGACACCACCAGGGAGATCGCCACAAATGCGATCAGCACGTAACTGATGATATCAATGATATCCGTGACAGAAGACATCAGTGTTCCCACCACATCCGTGTAGGTGATCACCTGCTCGTCTTTTCCTTCCGCCTCCATCCGGCTGTTGTAATCATCCAGGATATTCACCACATATTCCTTGCTCTCGAAATCGATGGGGTAGATATCGATCTCGCTGGGCACATCGAAGTCCACATATCCCAGTGTCCGGAGGTTATTCTCATAGGTCGCGTTCTCGGCGGAACTCATGGACATCATAAGTTCTGTCAGATCGTCCGCGTCCATATTCATGGTGAACGCCGCCGCAAACATATTGGAATCAATGCTCATGGCGTCTTCCAGATTCTGGCCGAGCTGCGTCATGGCAGTTCCCATTGCGTCCTCCAGCCCGGTGCTGATCTGCGCCATCACCTGGGTCATCGCCGCGGTGATCTGTGTCTCCAGATTCTGCGCCACTTCCCCGGTAAAGGAGGACATCATACTGCCCACGTACCCCTGTATGGAGGAAGATATCTGCTCTTCCAGATTTCCTGTATCTACCATGCTCGAGATCCCGGAGGAAAGTTTCTGTTTCGCATCGTCCGTTCCGAGATAGCTGATGAAATGTTCTCCCATCCTGGACGGATCCGGCAGCCCGTTGGCCACCGCGTATCCCTGATATCCGGACGCGATATCCGAGGCAAGCTTTGAGAGCTGCTCATCTGTGATCGTAAAATCACTGTTCGCCTGGATCAGTTCATCGCCCCAGCGATTCAGGATTGCCTGAGCATCCGGGGTCTGAAGGTATTCCAGAAGATAATCATCAAAGAGATCCGGATCTGTATAGCCGTTTGCCTGGGCGTACTGCTGATACCCTGCCAGGATCTCTGTGAACATGGCGCGGATCTGATCCGTGGACACCGTGATCCCGCCGTTTGCCTCCACAATGGAAAGGATATTCTCTGTCAGGATGGACCTTGCCTCCGACGTCTGCAGATAGCTCAGAAGGTCCTGGCCCAGATTGGAGTAATCCGCCTCCGGATGCTCCGAAGCGTACTGCTGGTACCCCTCCAGGAGTCCGGACACAAGGGTGTTCACGTCGTCCGCCGAGGCGGTGATCTCAATGCTGTCCATCATATCGCTCAGGCTCAGTTCCGGCATCTCCGGAAGGTCCAGGCTGATCCCGCTCAGATCGATCATATTGGACAGATCCATGGAGCTTCCGTCAGCATTTGACAGGTTTGACAGGTCGAATGCTCCGTCAAGCCCGTCGGTCAGACCGTCTGAATTAAAGGAGAAAGCCTCCTGGAGCTTATCGGCATCGATGGAAAACAGGGAATCCGTATCAAATCCTGCCTGATCGCCGCTCTCCCCGAATTTCTCTCCGGTAAACACATTAATGTCCCTGTTCTCAAGCTGTTTCCGGACGATCTCGCTGTCCGCCGCCTCTTCCGCCACATGTCTCGTAAGGGATGCCGGATATCCGATCCCTGTGCTGAGCATGAGTCCGTTGGCGTCCTCAGAGGGCTGTACGATACCGACGATGGTAAGGTCCTCGCCGTTTTCCACCAGGTTCTCCATATATTCCGTGTCATCCGTCTTGTCGCGCCAGATCTCATATTCACTGTCGTACACATAGCAGTCGGAACTGTTCACCAGTTTGAAGGTGATCCCCAGGATATCATCATAGGAATAGTCGCTGATGTCTGTCGGGGTATCCACATCCTCCTCGTCGATAAACTGCTGGATCATCTCATCCAGTTCCAGCGAATCCCTCAGTCCCATGGTATACAGCATAAAATCGCTGATTCCGCCGCCGGATGTGAGCACCAGGACACATTCGTTATAATTTTCCGGCCACCGCCCCGCCTTCACATCATACTGTCCCTCGTAGAGGTCCGTATCCTCCGGCATCTCGTAGAATACATCTGTACTCATCATAGAGGACATGATGCTGTTGGAACTTGTGGACGATCCCAGTCCCAGTGCGCTGAACGACGTATCCGGATTCACCTGACGGATATCCCCGTCCTCTTCCTGACGGTAGATCTGGGGTACCACACTGTAGGAATACTCAATAGCGTTCGTGTACTGTTCGATCCCGCTCTCCCCGCTGTCCAGATAAGCCTTCAGGGACTCCAGGTCATTAGAGTCCATAGTGGAGAACATACTGGAGATCATGTCGATCACATGCACGTCTCCCTCTTCCCCGTTCTCTCCGTCTCCGCCCGCTCCGCTTCCGTCTGACATCATGGAGGAAAAATCGAATCCGGTGCTCTGGATCTGGAGCGGATACTCCGAGAGCGTCTCCTCTTCCACCTGCTGGATATAATCATTTACCCCAGTGGACAGCGACAGGATCAGGGCGATGCCGATGATCCCGATGGAGCCGGCAAACGAAGTGAGCAGTGTCCGCGCCTTTTTCGTTCTCAGGTTGTTAAAGCTCAGGGAAAGAGCCGTCAGAAAAGACATGGATGATTTTCCCATGTTTTTATGCTGCGGCGGTTCCTGCGCTCCCTCTTCTATTATATACGGATCGGAATCCGCACGGATCTTCCCGTCACGGAGACGCACGATACGGGTCGCGTACTGCTCCGCCAGTTCCGGGTTGTGGGTGACCATCACCACGAGACGGTCCTTCGCCACGTCCCGCAACAGGTCCATGACCTGCACACTGGTGTCGCTGTCCAGGGCGCCCGTGGGCTCGTCAGCGAGAAGGATATCCGGGTCGTTGACAAGGGCGCGGGCGATCGCCACCCTCTGCATCTGACCGCCGGACATCTGGTTCGGTTTCTTGTGGAGCTGTTCACCCAGTCCCACCTCCTCCAGGGCCTTCACCGCCCGTTCCCGGCGCTCCGCCTTACCGATACCCGAGATCGTCAGGGCGAGCTCCACGTTGGCAAGCACTGTCTGATGAGGGATCAGGTTATAACTCTGGAACACAAACCCGATCGTATGGTTCCGGTAGGAATCCCAGTCCCTGTCTTTATATTGTTTTGTAGAGATCCCGTTAATGATCAAATCACCGCTGTCATAGCGGTCCAGACCACCGATGATATTCAGGAGTGTGGTCTTTCCCGACCCGCTGGGTCCCAGGATCGCGACAAATTCGTTGTCCCTCAGGTTCAGGCTCACGTCGTCGAGAGCCTTCTGCACCAGCTTTCCGGTCGTGTACTCCTTGCGGATGTGTTGGATCTGAAGCATTGATGTCTTTCTTCCTTTCTGTTATCTGACGCGCGTCATACTGAAAAGCGCCGCAGTTTATACTACAGTCCCCCCAAAATAACACAAGCAATTATATACAATTTGAAAGCGGTTATCAACCGGTTAGGCTGTGAATTTTCCGGATTTAGACATATCCATGAAAATGTAAACCACTGTTTCCGGCTTCACCGCAGCAGGATCTGGATCTCTGTCAGGAACTCTTCTTCCCGCATGGTGTCCCGGTTATCGATCCGGTATATCTCGAAGGGAGTCCCTGCAGCGGCAAGCCCTTCTCGCCGGATGTATGCCTGCAGGTCCTTCACCCGGTCAGCGTTCTGCTCATAGCCGCCCCGATAACAGAGGGAGGCGTAGGTTCCCTCCGGGAGAATGAAATCGGCCTCGTCCCCCGGGTCCTCCATGACGAAAAAGACAGATTCATAGCTGTTGGCGATCCCCCGCTCCATGTCATCCATGGCAAAAAAAGCTCCGATCGTCTGTGTACCCAGATCCTGGATCCGGTCCTCGTATTTTTTCTGCAGCTTCCGGATGACAAAGTCCATCTCTTCATCCCGGGTAATGTACTGTTCGATTCGCACACACCGCCTGCTGCCCGTTCTCTTTAAAACGATCTCTCCCTCCTCCGCCCGCTGCGCTTCCCTCAGAGATGAGATCCTTTTTCCGATCAGTGCTTTCCGCCTTACGATCTCTGTCATCTGTGCATCCAGAAGTTCCTGCTCCTCCCTCAGGAGAGACAGTGTATTGTCCACACATTGTCCGTCCAGGAACTCTTTGATCTGCGCCATCGAAAAATCCAGCTTCCTCAGGTCACGGATCACAGTCAGCTTATACATATCCTTCAGGTCATAGAGACGGTATCCGTTTGTATCCCGCCGGGGTTTCAGGATCCCCAGTTTTTCATAATACCGGAGAGAGTCCACGCCGATCCCGTACAATTTTGAAATCTCGTTGATCTTATAATAATCTTTCATATGTTCCTTCCTAAGTTACAGTTCACACCGTACTCAGGAATGGGGAAACGCAGCGTCATGCTTGCATGTAAGAAGTGTTTTCCCATTCCTGAGTGCGAGTAGATCTCGTAACCGCCGCCCTCATAAGCAGTCTTAGCACGTAGTGCGGAACTGGAGTGCGTCAGCGCGACGAGTGCGCATGCGGGCGGCGGTTAGGTGTGAACTGTAATCTCCCTCAACTGTTACAATCACTATTTTTCACACAGCCCTTGACTCTGGTATTATACCAGGGTTTAGGATAGTATGTAAAGAGGAGGAAATCAAATGTTTTATAAATCAAGAAAATTATTTACCAAACTTGCCGACAGACTGCTGGAAGGGCTGTCATGGAAGAAATTTTTCCTCATCGTCCTCGGTGCTGCGATCTGCACTTTCGGAATACACAATATCCACCAGAGGACAGCGATCACCGAAGGCGGTGTGATCGGGATGATGCTGCTCATAGAGCGCTGGCTCGGCCTTCCGCCCGCGGTCATCACTCCCATACTGGACATCACCTGCTACCTGCTCGCCTTCAGGTACCTGGGCGGACGGTTTATCCGGATTTCCATCCTGTCCACCGTGAGCGTTTCCCTGTTCTATGACTTCTGGGAAATGTTCCCGCCCATGCTCCCCAATCTGTCCGGCTATCCGCTGATCGCAGCGCTCGCCGGCGGTATGTTCGTGGGAATCGGCGTAGGACTGATCGTCCGTCAGGGAGGTTC
>DWUT01000167.1 GCA_019120615.1 Candidatus Mediterraneibacter norfolkensis | reverse complement strand
CGCGGCAGGCAGTCTCCAAATGGGAAAGCGGGCAGGGAAAGCCTGACCTTGATAATCTGATCCGTCTGACCGAAATTTATAACACGAGCGCGGACTATATTCTGTCCGGAATCGAAAAGAATATGGAGACTCCCGTCCCTGAGAAAAGCGGTCTCAGTCCCGAAGTCCGGAAAATGCTCTGCAGCCTTGCGGTCATCGCCGGTACCGCACTGGTCACAGTCCTTTTTATTACTGCACTGGGGCTTATCGCAAAATTTCTTTTATAGGGAGGAGCTGATATTAGAATGAAAAAGAAATGGAAACGGCTTTTTCTCCTGACCCTGACACTGGTCATCCCCTTTCTCTCTGGTTGTATTTACTCACATAATTATGACAAAAACGGGAATGAGATGGACCGGGAACAGGTGGAGGAAACCATAGATGATACCATAGAAAATATAAAAGATATGCCGAATTTTCTCTGACCGGGGAAACGCCCGTTTAGAGCTTGAAACTTGTTTCAGAATGTGTCAAAATTGATAACAGATAGAAAAAGGAGGGATCTATATGGACCCACGTACATTTCCCACAAAAGGCAACTTAATGCTGGCGAAAAATTCGCTGGCGTTGGCACAGCAGGGATACGACCTGATGGACAAAAAGCGTAATATCCTGATCCGTGAGCTGATGGATCTGATCGATGAAGCCCGCAATATCCAGGATGAGATCGACACCACATTTACCTACGCTTACCAGTGTCTGCAGCGCGCCAACATCGAAAACGGCATCAGCAAAGTAGAACTGCTGGCATATACGGTCCCCATCGAAAACTCCATCACGATCCAGACCCGGAGTATCATGGGCACCGAGATTCCCCATGTGAAATATATCCCGGATGCCGGTAAGCCTACCTATTCGTTCAGTGACACGCATGAATCAATTGACCAGGCGAAAGAGGCTTTCCGAAAAGTAAAGGATCTGACGATCAAGCTTTCCATGGTAGAAAATGCCGCTTATCGTCTGGCAACTAATATCAAAAAGACTCAGAAACGCGCGAATGCGCTCCAGAATATTACAATACCGATGTACTCCTCTCTGGTCTATACGATCACAAATGCGCTGGAGGAGAAGGACAGAGAAGAATTCACACGGCTGAAGGTGATCAAACGAATGAAAGTAAAGAAAGGGTAGCCCTGACCGGCTGCCCTTTCTTTTTTCAACGGCGGTGACCTAAGGTCCGGTTTTGCCCGAAACCCTGGCGCCGCTTACAATCCCGGAATGAGTCCCCTGGCATTTCCGGTGATTGATTCTTTCCTCTCTGTATTTGTCGTCTGCTATGCCACGATCACTGTATACTCTTTCTCAAAACACTCTCCCGGATCTACCGCATTGATCCCCGGCTTCTCGGAGATATCCCGGTCGAACCCGATATTGTCCGCACGTCCCATCCAGGGCTCCAGGCAGACAAACGGCGCGTCTTTCACAGACCAGATTCCGAAGTTCGGGAACCCCTCACATTTCATACCGACATAAGGTGTTCCATCTTTGTGATACAGCCAGACTTCCCCGATCTGGCCTCCGTCAAAGATAAGTGCGTCATGTTCAAAGAGCTCTTCCGATACCTGATAACATTCTCCGTCAAGTTTCAATTCATGTACCTTTTTCGGATCCACAGCCGCCTCTGCCGGATCGATGAGCACATACTGAAGTTCCTCTTTCCCCGGGAACTTCAGAAGGTAGTCTGCCTTCACCTCATCTTTTCCCGCAAACCGGAACGCCGGATGCCCGCCGATCGTAAAGTAGATCGTCTCATCGGAAGGATTGCGCACCTCCCATTTCACGGTCAGACTGTTTTTCTCCAGACGGTAAGTGATGATGAGTTCAAATTCAAAAGGATAAACTTCCTTCGTCTCCTCGTTCGATGCGAACAGGAAGGAAGCGCTGTCCTCGGAGGCACGGATGGATCTGAACTCATTATCCCGCGCGAACCCGTGCTGAGAAGTCGGATACTGCACCCCGTTGATCAGGATCGTATTTTTATAGGTCTTTCCTACATTTGGAAAAAGCACCGGAGAATGCCGTTTCCAATATACCGGATCTGCCTCCCAGAGCACATCCGTACCGTTCTTTTTGTCATAAATGCGCGTTACCTCTGCCCCCATATCGGCAATCTCGACACAGAGCCGCTCATTTTCCAGCTTCATAAGATAGCCCTCCTTTGATCTTTTAATTTCTATAATGAAACGGAGAGTCCCCCCTCCGTTCATTTTTCACCCGCGGTATGTGATCCGCTATTTATTCACTGTCACCGGAATCTTCCACCTGGACACAGTTGTCCACAAGGTAGTCCAGCACGTTTTCTCTAAGGACCGAGGCCCTTAGCTCATCTTCTCCATACTGCTCTTTAAAGGCATCCACATCATCCGCCCCCGAATCCTCGGCAAGCTGTGCGATGTCTTTCTCATATTCCTCTTCAGACGGCTCCAGATTTTCTTTCTCCGCAATCAGTTTCAACGCCTCGTCGAGCTGTACCGTCTGCTGCGCCGCAGTCTCCACGCTGGCGTTAAAGTCTTCCTCTGTGGTCTGAAGATACGTCGTGATAAAATCAGAGAGTTCCATTCCATACAGTCCCGCGATAGATGTATAATACTGATTCGCCTGCTCGATCTGCTCATCCACCGCCCCTTCCGGATACTTTCTAATCTCGCTCTGGGCAAGGAGCGCATCCTGAATGCTCGTCTGAAGCTGGTTCCTTACCGTCTCCTCCGCATTCTCCTCCAGCGTCTCTCTGACTTCCTCACGATACTCGTCCACTGTATCAGAGTTCTCACTGTTCTCAGCAACCCACTCGTCTGTCAGTTCGGGGGCAGTCTGGCTGTAGATCTCATTGAGCACGATATGGAACTGCGCCACAACGCCTGCCATTGCCGGGTTATTGGAATAGGTTTCCGGGAACTGTACCGTGATGTCAAACTCGTCACCTGTATTATGTCCCTCGATCTGTTCCTCGAATCCCGCATAATCATCTGTTGCCCCGATAAAAGAACCGGAACCAAGCTCAAGGGGCGCACCTTCTGCAGATCCGCCGTCAAACGCCTCTCCGTCCACATACCCTGTATAGTCAATATTTACCCAGTCGCCGGACTGTGCAGCACGGTCTGTGATCGGAGTCTGGATCATGTCGGCGCTCAGAGCGTTCTGGATCGCCTGCTCCACCTGATCGTCCGTTACCTCTTCTGCAGTTACCTGGGGAACTTCCAGTCCTTTATACTGCTTCACAGTGACATATTCATTTGACACCTCGCCGCTGCAGCCTGCGAGAAGACTTCCCGCAAGTGCGGCGGATAACAGTACAGCAGCAATTTTTCTTTTCATGTTCTTTTTCCTCCATCTTTTCGATTCATTCTATATTCAGATATTTTGATATTACATATTATTGGGATCAAAAGTCCCCCGGCTGCGATGCCTGCGGGTTGTTCCGTGCTACGCTACAGCAGCGGGGACAGAAGCCTTGAAAACTGCTCCTTCGCCTTGATGACGATCCCTCTGTCGTCATACACCTTTCTTGTCACATGAGTGCACTGCGTCATATCGTTCTCAAAAGCACGCTCCAGCCTCTGGACCGTCCTCTCACTGTAGATCACCGCATTTACCTCAAAGTTCAGTCCGAAACTTCGGATATCCATGTTTGCAGTCCCGACGCATGCGACCATCCCGTCAATGCTCAGTGTCTTTGCATGGAGAAATCCATTGTTGTACACATAGCACTTTGCGCCGGCCGCCACCATTTCTCCGATATAGGAGTAGGTCGCCCAGTAGACGAAAGGATGATCCGGTTTGCAGGGCACCATGATCCGCACATCAATCCCTGAACGGCTGGCAATCTTGAGAGCGTCCAGGATCGAATCATCCGGAATAAAATAGGGTGTCTGGATATACACGTGATCCTTTGCGCTGTGGATCAGCCGCAGGTAGTTGTCGTGGATGGTCTTGGTCTGGGAATCCGGACCGCTGGATATGATCTGCACCGGATCCCGTCCTCCCCGCACATAGCGCGGAATTTCAAAGAGCCTGTCATCAAGGAACAGGTTCTCCTTCGCCGCATAGTTCCAGTCGAGCACAAACCGGACAGCGAGAGAAGTCACCGCCGATCCCTCAATACAGAGGTGTGTGTCTCTCCAGTAACCGAATTTGGGATCCCGTCCCAGATATTCCCGCCCCACGTTAAAGCCGCCGACGAATCCGATCCTGCCATCGATGACGACAATCTTTCTGTGATTCCGGTAATTTACACGGAGCTGGAGCTGGCCCAGAAGGGCCGGGAAGAATTCGGCCACTTGGATTCCTTCGCGTTTAAGACGTTCCCAGTCCCTTTTATGCATGGTGCGGCACCCCATACTGTCAAAGAGCACCCGAACCTCCACACCTTCTCTCGACTTCTCGATCAGTACTTTCTCGATCTCCTGCCAGAGCTCGTCATTGCGGATGATATAGTATTGAAGGTGGATGTATCTCTCCGCCTTTTTCATCTCCTCGATCAGAGCCCGAAATTTTGCTTTTCCGTCCGTATAGATCCTGATATCGTTGTTGTCCGTCAGGACGGCCTCGCCCGCCTCAAGGTTATACAGTATCAGATTCTTAAACCGGTTCATCTCAGGATTCGCCAGCAGCAGTCTCCTGTGGTAGATCGTCTCTTCCTGCCGTCGTACCGCATACTTCAGTTCTCCCTCGATCTCCTTTGCCTTAAACATCCTGCTCTTGTGAAAATCCTGTCCGATGATAAGATACAGGACAAATCCCAGAATCGGTATAAAATAAAGCAGAAGCAGCCATGTCCATACCGTCTGCGGGGACCTTCTCTGAAAGAAAACAATCACAAGCGAGAGAAGCACATTGATGATGACCAGATTGTCCATGACAAAGTCAAAGACTGTCACCGCTCCGTTCCAAATTGTTTCTGCCATAATATTGTCATACTCCTTTTCTTGTCTCGGCGCTCCTGTCTTTTCTCCGCTGTCTGCGGCACAGTCCGGACGCTCCGGAAAGATTCCGCTCCCTTTTCCAGACATAAAACGCCATCATAGACAGTATACTCGCAATCCCGCTAAAAAGTAAACCCAAAATGGTAATTCTCTTGCACTTCCCCGGAAACAATGGTACAATACTACATGCACAAACAGCGCAATACAGAGCGTTTAGGAGGGTTTTAACGTGAATACATTCACTATCGTCTTGCTCGTCATCCTTGTCGTGTTGATCGCAGCATGTATCGCATTATATTTCTTTGGAAAGAGAGCAGAAAAGAAGCAGGCGGAACAGCAGGAACAGATGGACGCGGTAGCGCAGACCGTCAGCATGCTCATCATCGATAAAAAGAAGATGAAGCTGAAAGAAGCCGGATTTCCTTCCGTGGTACTTGAAAATACGCCGAAATACTTAAGGCGCACCAAAGTCCCGGTAGTAAAGGCAAAGATCGGACCCAGGATCATGACCCTGATGTGCGACGCCAAAGTATTTGAGGTCATTCCTGTAAAGAAAGAAGTCAAAGCTGTCGTCAGCGGAATTTACATAACATCTCTCAAGAGTGTCCGCGGCGGTTCCATCGAGGCTCCGCAGAAAAAGAAAAAAGGGCTCCTTGCAAGATTCAAAAAAGACTGATCAAAAAAGCTTATGGATTCTGAATTCAGAACCCATAAGCTTTTTTATTCCATAATGCCGTTTCTTATGTATCTGTTTCCGGCATCTACGTTCATTTTTTAACTCAGCACAGAAAAATCTCCGCTGTTCTTCGAAGTAATGTTCATCCGGATCCTGCAGTCCGCAAGGGGCTCATGGTTGACGTCAAGCTCATAGTCCACGGACACGTTGATGCTATCCTCCGAAACATTGACCTTCATATTTTTCGTGTTGATGCCGATGAGCATCTGCCCGTAGGGCGTCCTGTAATATGTCAGGTTCTTTTTGTTCTTCTCAAACACCATGTGCGCGCCGGTCCCGCCGCTCTTCATGATCTCCACGCTGGCATCGCCGCTGATCTTGATCTTGTTCCTGACCGTTCCGGCCATCCCCTCCAGCACTTCGTCATAGATAATATAATGTTTCCCGTTCCGGCAGTAATAGCTGGCTGGCGTAACAACCTCGATCGGTTCTTCCTCATCGTCCGTCTGCGGGGAAACGATCCCCATATGCATCCCGGAGATGCTGACCAGTACATCCTTCGTCATATTTTAATATTCCTCGATATTTACTACATTTGTGGTGGGTACGTCAAAGGGCATCACCGTGTTGGCAAATTTCCTGAACTTTTCCGCGGCGTCGCTGACAAAAAAGGAATATCTTCTGTGCTGCTCCGTGGAACCGTCATTCGCCATTCCCCGCTCTTCCAGCATCTTCTTGAGGTCCATAGCCGTCTCGTACGCCGGATTGACGATCTGAATCCGTTCTCCCATATAATCCCTGATCTTCGACCGGATCAGCGGGTAGTGCGTACATCCCAGGATCATCGCGTCGATATCCGTATTCCGCATGGATTCCAGATAATACTCGATGATCTCCCGCGTCACAACATGCTCTTTAAAGCCTTCCTCCACAAGAGGTACAAAGAGCGGGCAGGCCTTCTCGATCACCGTGATGTCCGGAGCCATCTCATGGATGACCTTCGTATACATCCCGCTCTGGACCGTGGCGTCCGTCCCGACCACGCCGACCTTTCGGTTCTTTGTTGCCTCAACGGCAGCCCTGGCTCCCGGGATGACCACTCCCATGATCGGGATATCAAACTCATCCCTCACCGCGTCCAGCGCCAGCGCGCTTGCAGTGTTGCAGGCGATCACGATCGCCTTGACCTGCTTCGTCTTCAGAAAACGGATGATCTGCTCTGAAAAGCGGATGATCGTATTCTGCGATTTGCTTCCGTATGGAACACGCGCCGTATCCCCGAAATATACAATATTTTCTTCCGGCAGCTGGCGGGAGATCTCCCGCGCAACTGTCAGGCCGCCGACTCCGGAATCAAACACTCCGACCGGAGCCGTTTTACTGCTCTCCATACCCACGTTTCTCTGTCTCCTACAGTGCTAATGTTTTTGCGACATCATACTGATACTGTGATATCGACTTCTTCATTGCAAGCGCTTCCTCAATGTCGTAGTCAACGAACTCGCCGTTCTTATATCCTACGACACGGTTCGTCTTGCCCTGACAGAGAAGATCAACCGCCATGGCTCCCATGATGGATGCGTAAACTCTGTCCTTACATGTGGGGCTTCCGCCGCGCTGCATGTGTCCCAGGATCGTCGCTCTTGTCTCCATACCGGTCGCAGCCTCGATCCTCTTCGCCATGTTGATGGAATCACCGATGCCCTCGGCATTGATGATGATATAGTTCTTCTTACCACGCTTCTGGCACTCTTTGATGTCGGCGATGATCGCGTCCTCGTCGAGATCGTGCTCCTCCGGCATCAGGATGCGCTCTGCGCCGTTGGCGATACCGCACCAGAGTGCGAGGTATCCGGCGTCACGTCCCATAACCTCGATGATACTGCATCTCTCATGAGATGTGGAAGTATCACGCACTTTATCGATCGCTTCCATCGCTGTGTTTACCGCGGTGTCAAACCCGATCGTGTAATCGGTACATGCGATATCAAGATCGATGGTCCCCGGAATCCCGATCGTATTTACTCCGAGATTGGCAAGCTTCTGTGCACCTGCAAAGGAACCGTCACCGCCGATGACTACCAGACCGTCAATGCCATACTTCTTACAGATCGCGGCAGCTTTCTGCTGGCCTTCCTCTGTTCTCATGGACTTACAACGTGCTGTCTGAAGGATCGTGCCTCCGCGCTGGATCGTATCGGAAACGTCACGCGCTGACATATCAATGATCTCTTCCTTAAGAAGTCCGTGATATCCTCTGCGTATTCCGCGCACTTTCAGTCCTTTGGACAGAGCAGTCCTTACAACCGCACGGATCGCCGCGTTCATTCCAGGAGCATCGCCTCCACTGGTAAGAACGCCTATCGTACGGATTCTGTCTTCAAAATCATCTGCATACATTTCGTCTAATGCTTTTTCTGCCATGTTTTTCTCCACCTTTCCTTTTCATAATAGGTTTCAGCCGCCTGTACGACCTCCGCCGTTACACGCAGCTTTCAAGATAACCGCCAAACCCGGAAATTGCATATTTTTATCAATTCCGAGAATATTCTACCGTATTTAGAAATGGTTTTCAATAGCTTTTTCCACCACTTTTACCCGGCTTTCTCCATAATGATTCATTAATCTGCTCAAAATCTGAGGGTCGATCCGAATATTTCTGTTTCTCGGGAAACGCTTCACAGCCCTCTCCTTTGCGCAGTAGATGACCAC
>DWUT01000166.1 GCA_019120615.1 Candidatus Mediterraneibacter norfolkensis | reverse complement strand
ATTTTCAAGGTTCAATCTGAGCCTATTTCTTAGGCTCCATTTTTTCATAGCTCATTTGACACTACCCTTGATTTTTTCTCTGTACTGAAATATGATTTTACAGTACATATTACAGATTTTCTATAAGATATCTGCAAGATTCTATAACAATCCTGCGCGGAGGTAATACTATGATCCCTTCTATCATATTAAACGATGACCGTTCGGAAAAAGTGCGTTACAACGCTCCCGATTATCCTGTCTATATCCGGAGAGGGCTTCTCTCCCGATATCCGGACTATAAAGCTCCCAACCACTGGCACGACGACGTGGAATTCATCCGCGTCCTTTCCGGGAGCATGAAATATAATGTCAACGGCGAGGTCTCAGAGTTAAAAGCGGGAGGCGGGATCTTCGTCAATTCCGGGCAGATGCATTTCGGATTTTCGAATACAGAAGAAGAGTGTGATTTCCTGTGCATCATCCTGCATCCCATGCTTCTGGCGTCCGTATTCCCCTATGAAAATGATTTTGTACTGCCTCTGATCCGGAACCGGAAATTTCCCTTTCTCTGTCTCTCCCCGGACACGGACTGGCAGCGCGATATCACTGCATCCCTTGATCTTCTGTATGAGAATCGTGAACTGCGCACCGCCCCTCTGCACGCCCTCGCCTCTTTCGCAAAGATCTGGGCGCTTCTGAGTGAACACGCGCCCAAAGACGACGGAAGGCCGAACCGCCAGAGCCAGGATCTGCAGACTGTAAAAAATATGGTGGGATTTATCCAGAAGAATTACAGAAATAAACTGTCGCTTTCCGATATCGCTTCATCCGGCGCGGTGGGACAGAGCAAATGCTGCAGACTGTTTGCACGCTATTTTTCCCAGTCGCCCAATGAATATCTGAACCACTACCGGATCAGCAAGAGTCTCGATCTGCTGCGCAGCACCGATCTGTCCGTCACGGAGATTGCACTCTCCGCCGGCTTTGGAAGTGCAAGTTACTATGCGGAAACATTCCGGCAGCATCTTGGAAAAAGTCCGAGGGAGTTCCGGAACGAATTCCGAAACTCCCTCGATCCTGCCGGAACAGAATAAGCCGCGTCTTACTCCAGGACTACACATTGATTTCCCCGTGACTCAAACACATCTTCAAACTGTTCTCTGTCATATTCCATTCTGCCTGAGATAGGATCTGCGATCGTCACTGTCGTCTCAGTATAACCGATCAGCACTGCGCCGTGATCGTTCGTACTCCAGTCCACATACCCGCCGTCTTCCGTATACCACCCCTGGGTGCTTCCCCTGTCTGCCATGGAGATCGTCACCCAGACAACAACAGGCTGTCCCTGACTTACCCGCTCATAGAGTTCCTCCGGAGAACTCCCGGTCACATCCAGCGCACGCATGGAGCTCCCCTGATCGGCAAGATAATCATCCGCTGCTGTCACAATCGCGCCGGTACCGCATATGATCCCGTTTTCCGTAAAGGGATCGCCGATGAAATACTCGTTCATGTCCGTACCGTACAGTTTTCCGTCTGAACCATAGTAACGGTCTGCCGATGCCGTTGGCAGATACTCGGAGGTCATGACCGTCTTATCTACAGGATAGCCGTAGTAATTGAGCGCCATGGTGAGAGCCGTGATCTCGCATCCGGTCGGAAGCTCCGGCATCTGATTTACGATGGGAAAGTCCTCGATCTGCGAAGAGGTGCTGAGTTCTTCGTCTGTTTCATTTTCGGCAGCCCCGTTTTCGACGACAGCAGCCTCCGCCACCTCATTTTCTTCACTGTCATCCGCGGGCGCTTCGTTTTCCGCTTCAGCAGATCCGGAAACGGTTTCTATATCCGTTTCACGCATCTCCAGATTCTGAATCTGCCCGGTCATCTTCTGTTCCTCCGATCGGCATGCCCCCTGAACACTGCATCCGCCCTGGATCCCCAGTGCAGCGCAGGCCAGCAGCGTCAGGCTCAGGATCGCTCCTGTAAGTATCTTTCCTGTCATCTGTTTTCCTTTCGTCCTTTTTTCTTGTTGTTATTATTTCCTGGTTTGTTCTACAACTGTCTGCAGATAAAAAATGAGTGCAGACATCAGATTTCCCCTCTGTCTACACTCATATTATAATTATGATTTTTCTTTTATGTCTAATACCTAAATCTCATCTTTTTTGATGCTTTCCGGGCATATATGTAATTTCCGCTCAGAACCTCTGAGCTGCTCACTCAAAGATTCCCTTCAGCACATTCACGCAGCCTTCGATCCCCAGCTTCGATGAATCCAGAACCACGTCGTAATTCTTCAGGTCCTTCCACTCTTTCCCGGTATTTGCCCGGAAATAACCCGCTCTCTTTTTATTGTAATATCTGCGGGTGGATTCCACTTCTTCCGGCGCGATCCCGTAATCTTTCACGATCCTGTTCTTTATCTCGTCCTCATTCTCAGAATGGATAAATACTTTCACAACACCTTTCTGCTCTCTCAGCGCGTCAGAAGCACAGTGCCCAAGGAAGATTGCCGGTCCTTCCAGCGCCAGCCTGCGGATCTCAAGCTGTTCGTCCAGAAAAACCTTTCCCTCTGTTGTCAACATACTCGGATCCCCTGTCTGGACACGGCTCATAACAAACATGGAATAGATCAGGCTTCCTGTCGCCTTCTCCTCATACTGATTGATCTGCTCCACCGGCATTCCCTGTTTCTTTGCCACTGCCTCCAGGATTTCTCTTCCATAACATGGAACGCCGCAGACCTCTGAAAGCCTGCGCCCTATCTTTGTTCCTCCGCTTCCATATTCTCTTTCAATTGTAATATAACGAAATTTCATAGTCTCTCTACCTCCTGAAACGTCCGGACAGCTCTTTGTGATCTCAAAGACAATCTGACCGGCGAATATTTTTCCGGTTATTTCTCACAAGTGTATTAATATCCACCCGTTGATTCCCCTTTGCTATGGTATTATAATAATAAAAATATGATTTTACCACAATGGACAACTGGTCATGCGTGTGGTTTAATCCTCATTTTTATACAAAATGTGTATTAATTTAAATATATATGCTGTCAGGAAGGATATCGAAAATGAACCAGACAGAAAAACATGATCTCCGTTTTGTAAAAAACGAAAATCTGATCCGAAAAACATTTCGTGAAATGATGAAAGAGAACGAGTATTCCAAAATATCGATCAAAGAACTTACAGAGAGGGCTCAGATCAACCGTAAAACCTTTTATCTGCATTATCCCTCTCTGGATCATCTGCTCACTACCCTTCAGCTTGAACTCATGTCTCCTGCCCTTGAGATGATCTCAAAGACTGCATTCCCGGATGACGCAGAGCAGATCATACAGCACAGCTTTGAGTTCATGGCTTCCCTCGATCCTGTTGACAAAAAAATCCTCTCAAGCAAAGGGCATTTCCCGGAGGGACTGAACCCTCCCGATCTGATCCGGGAGTACTTCTTCAGAAAGTATGACCGTTTCCCCGGCTATACCCGCTTTGAGACCAATCTGATCATCACCTATTTCTCTGTCTCTCTTGGAGTCATCTACCGGCAGTGGGAGGTAGACGGACAGCGGATCCCCATCGAGGAAATGCTGCCTCTTGCCACACACCTGATCCTGCACGGGCTGGACGGGGCCGGGCTGATGGCAAAACAGGCAGATGACACAGATGATAATAAACAGCAGGAGAAGTGACCTTCGCCGCCTCTCCTGCTGATATGCAATAATAGCACTCTTTATGATCCATTTACCGGTAAGATCTCTCATAGATCGCCGCGCACTCCTCGTCCGTCATCTGGACCGGGTCCGCCATGAACAGACCTCCCATGGTCGCGCGTGCATTCTTCGCCAGCGTCATACACTCGTCCTTCTGAATGCCGTAGTCGGACATCTTCAGATCCGCCACACCGCATGCCTCCTGAAGTTCAACGAGCGCTGTCACAAAATCCATGGGATCTTTCGCGTCCGTCTTTCCCAGTGCCTGTGCCATGCGGATGAACCGCTCATCGCAGCAGTGCTTGTTTACGAAATGGGTGTAATACTCTTTTGATATCATGATCAGTCCCGCGCCGTGGGGCAGATCCTGATGGTAGGCACTCATGGCGTGCTCCATGGCATGCTCGCTGGTACATGCTCCTACTACCATGGAATAACCGGACATGGTATTCGCAAATGCCACATGCTCCCTGGCTTCCATATCACTTCCGTCTTTCACTGCCCGCGCCAGATATTTTCCGATATTCTCGATGGCTGCAAGCTGGACCATATCGCCCATCAGACTGGTCACGCCGGACATGTAGCCCTCCGTAGAGTGGAACAGCGCGTCAAAGCCCTGATATGCCGTAAATTTCGGCGGAACTGTTGCCATCAGTTCCGGGTCTACCACCGCGATCACCGGGAACAGGCTGTCCATACCGCCGCAGCCGATCTTCTCGTTGGTCTCCGGATTCGTCACAACTCCCCACTGGTCCACCTCGGAACCTGTACCTGCCGTGGTCGTGATCGCGATCAGCGGGAGAGTCGGATTGACCAGCGGCTGCATCTTACCTGTAGAACCTGCAACATAATCCCACAGGTCTCCCGGCTGGAGCGCATACATCGCCATGATCTTCGCAGCATCCATGACAGAACCTCCGCCCAGAGCCACAACGAAATCACATCCGTTGTCGCGGGCGAACCTTCCGCCCTTTTCCACTACGGATTTCAGCGGGTTGGCTCCCACCTTGTCGAAAAGGACTGTCTCCACGCCTGCCTGATGGAGTTCCTCCATCGTGCGGTCCAGAGAACCGTTCTCCCTTGTAGATTTTCCGTTTGAGATCACCACCATCGCTTTCTTTCCCGGCATGGTCTGCTCATGAAGATGGCTGAGCTGTCCTGCGCCGAAGAGCACTCTTGTAGGGTCAAAAAAATTGTAGTTCATCACTGATACCTCCTCTGAAATCTTATCTATATCAAACCATGCTCATCGCATGGAGGATATCCGTTTTCCTATCCGATCACACGGAACTCTTTCCACTTTCCTCTCCGGAACCTGATCCAGAAGAATACAGCCCGGATCATCCAGTCCAGACACATGGCGAACGCGATCCCGATCACGCCCAGGTCCAGGAAGATCCCGAACAGGATTGAGAATACCACGCGGCATCCGATGGTGGAAAAAATACTCACATACATGGTATATTTCACATCTCCCGCTGCTCTCAGCCCGTTTGCGAGAGCGCCGGAAAGAGGATAGAACAGAGCGTTAAAGATATTGTGTATGATGACCAGGACCACCACCAGATCCGCCGCCTTATCCGACAGCGCATATCCCTTCAGGACAAGGGGCGTCGCAGCCAGGATCAGGGCATTCCAGAGGATCGACGCAAGGAAGGTGATCCGCAGCAGTTTCTTCATATAATATTCCGCCGCTTCCGTATCTCCCGCTCCCATGCACTGCCCGATCACAGTGACAAAGGCAAGCCCCAGAGCGGTCCCCATCAATGCCGCCACGGACCAGAAACTCTGGGCCACTCCGTTTGCCGCGATCTGTACCGTCCCGAACAGAGCTGTGATACTGCTCAGGGCGACTTTCGTGAGCTGGAACAGTCCGTTTTCGATCCCGTTGGGCACGGCAATGCTCAGGATCCGCTTTACCATGCTGCCCTCCCAGCGGAAGATATTTTTCCAGGCAAGGCGGACACTGACCGGGCCGCTTTTCTTTCGGAAGCAGAGGATCAGGATCACCACCGCGGAAAATGTCCTGGCGATCAGGGATGGATACGCGACCCCCGCCACGCCTGCATGGAGTACGAACACCCCAACGGCATTCCCGACGATATTGATCCCGTTTGAAGCCAGAGAGATATTCATGGTCACACTGGTCTTTCCCATGCTCCGGTAGACTGCTGCCCCGGCGTTATAGATCGCGATCGCCGGATAGGAGTATGCCGAGATCTGAAGGTATGTCACGCACACCTCCATCACATCCGGGTCCACCTCTCCGAACAGGAGCCTAAGAAGCTGACGGTTCAGCGCCAGAGAGAAGACGGTCACCGCCGCGGAAAAGACTGCCGAGATCATCACCAGCTGTCCCGCGGAGAGATTTCCGTTCTTCTCGTCCCTGCTGCCGATATACTGGCTTACCACCACGGCGCCGCCGGCCGCCAGCGCGGAAAACAGAAAGATAAAAACCGTATTGAACATATTCACAAGGGAGACCCCGGATACCGCCGCCTCCCCCGCATAACTGACCATAAACGTGTCGGAGACCCCCACCAGCACCTCCAGAAGCTGTTCCAGAAAAAGCGGTACGATCAGGACCTTCAGGTCATGGTTTGAAAAGATCTTTCTCTCATCCGGTATTGTCCCCGCCGGCTCTGTCAGCCGGTATATCAGTCCTCGCATCAGATATTTCCCCTCTTATCCTTCATTTCTTTCAGCTAAAAGTATAGTTCTTTGGATAAGATATATCCAATACTTAGTTTTCATATGGCGACATGCCTGAAAAGCATGAAAAAAAGATTCCGCCTGGAGAGTTTTTCCCTCTACACATTCGGAATCCTTTTTCTCGGTTTCTGCCTATTCTTCTGTATTCAGCAGCACACTTTTTTCTTATGCTGTCAGAAATAATATAAAATAAAACACGACGATAACTGCCACAATGATCCCCAGCACCGTCAGGATCTTCTTTTTCATATGCTGCCTCCCTTACTTGTCCTTGAATACAATCTCATATTCATCCATGTCATACACATTGCCGAAAAATCCTGTGAGGATCGTTTCCGCGTTGCTTCTCGCATTCTCAAGAAGCCCGCTTTCTATCGCGTCCTGCCGGGCGCGCTCCTGCAGGGAATCAAGCCCCTCGTTGATTTCTTCCAGCGTAATCTTGCGGAAAGCACTCTCCTCTTCGTGATATACTTCAAAAGAATCTGTATCAAGTTCTGTGCTTAAGATCTCGGCTTCAGGGAGTCTGACCTCGATCGTATGGTCATTGAATTCCCATTCGATCTCTTCAAAGTTAAAGCCCGCCTTGACTTCTACTCCATAACTATAGATATATTTGCTCTGCGTGAACGGAATCGTAAATCCGAATAAATCTCTTGCCCCCTCCAGCACATTAACTTCCTTACAGTACGCCGACTGTGTGGCCAATTCACCGATATTTTCAAAACCGATCGATGTCGTTGTACCCCTTGTGGAAAAGTATCTTGTGACTCCAAGTAAAAGAGCTGCGATGACAATAATCACCAGGATGATCTTGATGAGTTTCTGTGAAAGGTACAGCTTCAGCAGTCCGTTCCGGCTTCCTTTCTTTTTTTCTTTTTGTTCGTTTTGTTCATTCATAAAATAATCTCCTCTGCTTTTTATCATCAAAGAAATTTCATTGGCATTCTGTGTCTTTCACATCTTCTATCTCTTCGATATCAATGACAATCTCGTTTTTTTCTTCCGTTTTTTCTGCATCTGGGTTGCTCAACAAAGTATCCTTTAAAGAATTTTTCAGTTTATCGCAGCAAGGCTTAAATGACATATATGTCAATCCTCCTCCGATCACTCCGCCTGCAACCGGTATTGCATGTTTGAAAAATCCAGTAAAAACCTCTTTTGTCATTCTGACGCCGAACCATTTTGCAATATTTCTGACAATCGGATAAATTGTCCCCTTTGTCAATGCTTTTTTCATCAGTTGTTTTTGTACCCCTGAGCCAAGGGCTTTTGCTACAGCCTTTAATGCATTATTTGCCCCTGCAACGCCATACATTACGCCCAGACATAGTGTGAGAATATTCAATGTTTCTGTATCAAACTTTTTCCCTTTTTCCGTAACATCAATTTGAGGAAATCCATATAAATATAATAACTTCTGAGCAACACGCATCATGTAACCATAATACTGAGCAATATCCGCTGGAATTGTAGCTGCCATAGTAAAGCCCCCAGGGGTTGACAACGCCGCTGAAATTCCTGTCACACAATTTCTCTCAAATTTTATAACTTCATCTGCATATTTTTCAATCTTATCCTGTGTGATCCCTGCATGCGCCGGATTAAAATTAATTGCATCTTCTATAATTTCAGCCGGAAATTCTTTCCTGAACTCGCTTCGTAGAAATTGTTCACGGTCTATACAAATTCCCGGAATTTTCAAACTCATTATAATAATGTCTTCAATATCAACCTGACCGTCTCCGTTAACATCCATTACTTTATTTACCATCTTGGTTGATTTATCCACACCTTTTTTTACTTTGTCAGAAGCTGAAGACGTAACTTTCTGAACTCCCTGAACAGCACTCGTATGAATCTCTCCTGCAATTTCAGCAACCGGCTTACGTAACTTTTTCAGATCCACTTTTTCTCCCTCCCGTAAAAACTGACCGTTCTCTGTCCACACCATACTGCCTATAATACATGATTTATCTGTAAAATGAAACCTTTCTGCTCTATTTATCCCATTTTCTGATCCTGTGTTTCTGAAATCGAACAAAAGACACCTTTTTCTGATGTCTTTTGCCCGAGCCATATTCTATTCTTCTTTTACAATTTCCTTTCTGACTTTTTCTCTCAATTCTTCTATACTTTTCACATAAGTTTTCCCGCTCTCCTCTGTCGGCGCTGCCGGTATCCCTTTATCCCTGATCAGAGAAACAAACCTCATCTGTACCTTTAGTTCCATAATCTTATCTCTGATTTTTTCCATTCTCTCTTCCAGATACCTCTGCCGCTGTTCATCCGGGACATCCAGCAGAATTTTTATCTCCCTTAGTTCAAAATCCATTTCCTTATACACCAGAATCTCCCATATCCTTTCCAGTGCCCGCCGGTCATACATCCGGTGATTGTTAGAAGATCTCTCTACCATGAGCAGCCCCTCGTCGTCATAATACTGCAGCGTTCTCCTGCTGACTCCAACCAGTTTGCTCACTTCATTTGTCTTTTTCATCACGGTCTTTCCTTTCCCCGTATCTCAGAGCATACTTCATCACGCTGACGTGATAGCAATACCCTTTTTCGGAACTGCCTGTTTTCTGTTTCAGAAAAGGCCGTGTAAATTTCGCGAATGTCCCGCGGCAGCCGCTTGCCGGACTTATCGCATGAAAAAAGACCTCCGGTCGTCAAACCAAAGGTCTTCTTATCTATCGCCCGCCTGTTGACCGCAAATTGATCACCCTGCGAGCCGCTCCATCATTTCTTTCAGTTCTCTCATATATCCGGGGATATCAAAGCTCTGCGGGCAGTACTGTGTACACGCGCCGCACCCGATGCAGTTTTCCGGGAGTTTTTCTTTTGGCAGAGCCGTCAGACCGGTCAGTCTCCACTCTCCTCCGATCTTCGCATCATTATACGCCCGGAGAAGGACCGGGATATCCAGATCCATCGGGCAGTTTGGCGTACAGTAACGGCAGGAGGTACAGGGCACCGCAACCTTCCGGTACTGAATCTGCGCTGCCTCTTTAAGAGCAGACTCTTCATCCTCATTCAATGTTCTGCCCTCGCTGAATGTCTTCACATTATCCGCAAGCTGCGCCCGGTCAGACATTCCGCTTAAAACTACCTGTATCTGTTTCCGGCTCATCCCCCATCTCATCGCCCAGGAAGCCTGAGAACATTCTGGATCCAGATTTTTCAGCACTACAGCCGCGTCTTCGGTCAGATCTGCCAGAAGACCGCCGTGCACCGGTTCCATGACCATGACCGGGATCCGGGCATCTTCCAGTATAAGGTAGATTTCCTCTGCATTTTCGCAGTACTAGTCGTAATAATTCAGCTGCATCTGCACGAAATCCCAGGGATAATACTGTATTGCTTTTTTCAGAGTCTCCGGGCTTCCGTGAAAGGAAAAGCCCAGGTACCGGATCTTCCCCTCTGTTTTAAGTCTGTCAAAATATTCCACGCAGCCGCTTGCCAGGATATCGTCCACAAAGGAGTCCTGTATCCCGTGAAGGAGATAGAAATCAATCCGGTCCATCTTCAGCCGGCGAAGCTGTTCTCCAAACCGCCTCTCATAGTCCGGATCTGCCTGGAAATTAAACTTATCTGCCACATAAAAGCTGTCTCTTGGATAGTCTCTGAGCGCCTCTCCGAGGAACTCCTCGGATTTTCCTCCGTGGTAGATATACGCCGTATCATAGTAATTGATCCCGCTCTTCATCGCCTGGTCAATGATCTCTTTTGCACTTTCATAGTCGATCCGGCTGTCGTCGCCTTTCACCGGAAGCCGCATGGCTCCCATCCCCAGCCTGGATAGCTGTACGCCGTCTTTGAATTCTTTATACTGCATCATAACACCTCCTGCAGAGAAAACTGTATGTTCCGCTTCCGACTGTCTCCCGCTCCCTGCCCGGCAGACAGATCTCCGCCTCTGTGTTCACCGGCACTGTCACATGAACAAGGATCTGATCCTCCACGATCTCCCAATCGACCGCTGCTGTTCCATAAGGAGTCTCCTCGCTGACAGATACGGAAGTCAGTCCGCTGTCAAAGGCGGGCTCCACACGGAATCTCTTATATCCTGCTTCCAGAATGTTCAGACCGCCCAGATATTGATACATCCATTCTCCGATGCAGCCAAACGCATAGTGGTTATAACTGTAGGTGCTGACTGTACCGTCCTCTGCGACTGCGCCCCAGCTCTCCCACATGGTAGTGGCTCCTTTTTCTACCTCATAGAGCCAGCCCGGGCATCCCTCCTGGAAGAGAAGCTTATACGCCACATCACTTCTTCCATTTTCACAGAGTACATCCATCAGGAAACGGACACTTAAGAACCCGGTATCAAGGCGGTCTGAGTTCTTCCTGATCATATCGCACAGATGCTGTACCTTCTTCGGGCGCGCCTCATCCGTGACAAGTCCCATCTTCAGGGCGATCACATAAATTCCCTGGAAATCCGCGTCCATAGTGCCGTCCTCATGGATGTATTCCTCGATGAACGCCTGCCGGATCTTCCCGTACAGCTCCTCATAATGTTCCGCATCTTTCTCCTTTCCCAGAATCCGGGCGATCTCTGCCATGTTCTTCGCGCTGAAGGCATAATATGCGGGCGCCACAGTCCCCATGGTCGCGTATGCCGTATCGTTCATGGCATTGGCGTCCGGATTGTTCAGGACAATGCTTGGGATCAGCCAGTCACCGAAATGGAAATCCGTGTTCCAGAGATATCTGCTGCGGGCTTTGCGGTCTTCATCCCAGTTCTCATACCCTTCCGGATGGCTGTTCGCCGCGCGGGAATCAATGTACTCCATCCACCGGGTCATAGCGTCGTAGTTTTCCTCCAGGATCCTGCGGTCCCCGTATGCACGATAAACGCTGTATGGCACCATGATCACTGCATCTCCCCAGCCGCAGCTCGTATCCGCTCCCAGGTTATCCCTCAGAAACGTGGCGTATGCCTTCAGGTAGGGAACGATCATGGGAACCGCGCCGTCCTCCATCTGTTCCGCCCGGACATTGTCCATCCAGGAGCTTAAGAAAGCATCCGCCTCTGTATTAAAGCACATGGTCGGGGAGTAGACCATGATGTCCCCGGTCCATCCGGCTTTCTCCCTCTGCGGACAGTCCGTTGGAATAGATATGGTATTTGAGATCTGGCTCCACCAGATGTTGCTCTGAAGCTGGTTGAGCCGTTCATCCGAAGTGTGGAAGGAGCCGATCTCATCCATCGCGCTTGAGTAGGCATAGACGGTGAAATCTTCTGTGGAGGGCGTTCCTCTCCATCCCCGGATCCGGACATAACGGAATCCGTGATAGGTAAATGCGGGCTGATAAGTCTGTGTCCCCTTCCGGGCGATATAAATCTCGGTCTGTTCTTTGTTATTATTGAGGATAGAGTTGAAATAATTTCCTTCCTGATCCAGCACCTCAAAATGTTCCAGTGTGATCACATCGCCTTCTTCCGCAGTCACCGTAAACCGGATATTTCCGGCAAGTGTCTGCCCTGCGTCCAGGATCGTATCTCCGTTCGGAGCGGTGAACATCCTCTCGGGATGGAAGATCCGGACAGGACGAACCGGCGCAAGAGGCTGCCCCTTCAGATTGTCTTTCCGGTATTCTTTCTCATTCCCCTCATTCTCTTTTCCGGACTCCATTGGGATCACCTTTTCCCAGTCGCTGTCGTCAAATCCTGCACAGTCCCAGCCTGGCATCTCTTTCCTTGCGTCGTACTTCTCCCCGACAAAGAGATCCGAGAAAATGATCGGTCCGGTGGAGGATACCCCCTCTTCCCCTGTGACTGTCTCCTTTGTCCCGTCCATATATTCAATCTCTGCGTCCAGAAGGAGAGCCGTGGTGTCCCCGTACTGGCAGCAGTCTCCGGTGGTCCCGACCCGGCCTGCCCACCATCCGTCCGCCAGGATCACACCGATCACATTCTCCTCCGGTCTCAGCAGTCCGGTAACATCATAGGTCTGATAGTACATCAGCTTATTGTATGCAGTATTCTCCGGCGCGAATTCCCGGTCGTCCGGACGGACGCCGTTTACGGTAAGACGGTAAAGGCCATGAGCCGTCGCATAGACTCTTGCACGTTTTACGCCTTTCTTCACCCGGAAGGGGATACGCACGTACTGTGCAGGCATGAATTCATGGAAATCTCTCTTTCCATCCACATAAGCACTCCCGGCAATAATCGAATCTCCGTCTCGATCCATGGATGAGGGAGTTGGCTGCTGTTTCGGCTCCACCCATCTGCTCCGGAACGGCAGATCCATCCTCCCGGTCTCAAAATGGGTCTCCAGGGAAGCGCTCTCCCCTTTGTTGTCCGTCACCTCAAGCCGGACTTCATAGCGGGTCAAGGGCTGCGCCTTGAATCCTGGCACCACCACTTCAACGCTCTGATCCGAAGATACCGTTCCGCTCTCAGCGCACAGCCCTGTGTCATCATATAGCCGCAGACAGTAGGAGGTCTGTCTTACATTTTTTCTGTCACTGTTGAGTTTCCATGCAAATCTCGGGCTTTCCTCATCGATACCGAGAGGGTTCCGCATATGTTCTACAGTAAGATCTGTGAGATAAAGTCTGTTTAAGCGGTACATTTTGCATTCCACCTGCCTTTCATAATTCGCTGCCACTCCTTTCCTTTCTGGCATCATTATATAAAACGCAGGCTGTTCTTTCTATGACTCTGGAAAATCAGATTAATTGACTTTAGATAATCTATACAGTCCGTACCTTACTTAGGGACAGCCCCTTCTCAGCCCAGGCTTTTCCGATACTTGCTAGGCGTCATATGGTAATTCCGACTAAAACTACGGACGAATGTCTCCGGATTCTTATACCCGATCTTTTCACTGATATCCGCGATGCTCATCTGGGTGTGGGCGAGCATATTTTCTCCATTCTGCAGACGGATCCGGGTGAGAAGTTCCGAAAACGAGGTCCCGGTGATCCCGGCGATCAGTTTGGAGCAGTAGGGCTCCGAAAAATGGAAACGGGACGCAACGTCACCAAGGGTCACGGTATTATAGTTCTGAATGATATAGTTCAGGATCTCATCGTCATACTCTGTCTTTCTCCCTGCTTTCTCCGGGATTTCCACGGTCCTTCCATGCCGCCGCGTGAGCTGGGTAAAAAAGATCGTGAGCAGGCTGCAGATGATGCGGTCTGAATAATCATCCATATGCATCTGTTCCATATACATATCCAGGATATAGTTTCTTATCACTTCATCCTCAGACGTATGATACAGAAGATATCTTGTCTTGTTTTTCTCAAAAAGATTTCCAAGGAAGAAGACAGCGATCTGGCTCTTGTACCGGATAATATTATAGAAGATATCCATAAAGGTACTGTACCGGATCAGAATGTTCAGAACGATGCTGTCGTCAAACACCTCGATCCCATGGGTCACGTTTGGCGCAAGGATACAGAGATCCCCCTCCCTTAACTCAACCTGACGGTCACTGGTCACCTCCCGGCAGTGCCCGGACAGCACGTACAGGATCTCAAAAAACGCATGCCGGTGTGTAAAAAAGGGGAGGAATCTGGGATGCTTTACCAGAGTCACATTCCTTCCATTTGCAAAAAACGTTTCCTCTGTCTTGTACGGATCCATACTGTCCGGATCCAGCGCCCATTCCTGCACCTCCGGATCAATATCTTCTCTTTTATAAAGCGGATCCAGCGGCTCTCCCTTCTTCCTGCGCTGCCAGACCTCCCGGTAGAACTTCTCGTCTTCATCCCATTTCTTCAATTCTTCTATAAGAGCCTCATAATTCATGTTCTTCTTCCATCATCACTCCGCATCTCTTTTTGTAGCATGCTATACCATATTTCAGGATTTTCTCCATGCCGTCATCCCGAAGGAGTTCCGTATACCGCCGTTCGTCAATCTGTTTTAACGCCTCCCGGCATCCTGCATCCATGTCTCCGTTCTCCGCATATTTCATCTCGATCGCAATGCCGGTATCATCTCCATCGATTTCAACAAGGATTTCGCAGTATCCGTCACCGGACTCTCTGTTTGAAGCCACATACCAGTCTTCTTTATAGCTTAACAGCCCGAGAAGGATCCCGTGATAATAATTCTCCTTCATCTCTTTTCTAACGGCCGTATCCCGAATGCTGATCGTCCGGCTCAGATATCCTCCGAATTTCTTTTCCACGCTCTGAGCGTCCCCGTCTTTAAACGCCTCGCAGAAAGAATCCAGCGCCTCCCCGTCTTTTCTCGCCGTCTCCTGGAACCACTCGGAGATCTGCTCATCAAAGATCATCCGGATTTCTTTATTCGGAATCGCCAGACGAAGTTTATTCCCTTCTGCATCCCCTCTCCGCGTCAGGTATCCGGTCGTAAAAAGCACGCTCCAGATATTGTCCGGCGAGTCATACATTTCTTTATATGTCAGTTCCTGCCGTACCGCCTTCACGATGCTCTCGCCCGAGATCAGCCGTTCTATCTCCTGCTTTGTCGTCGACCTGGCGCTCTCCAGGAAACGCCGTATCACCGCATTGCTGCTCGTGTTGGACCAGTATGCCTCCGGCTGCGCCTTCGGGTTCAGCCTCAGCCGTCCGCAATAGCAGATCACGTCCCAGGGGCAGTACACATCCATATTTCCAAAGCGGTATCCGTCATACCATTTTTTCACAGTATCATACTGCTCGGACAGTCCGTAGTACTCCAGCATTTCTCTCACTTCGCGGTCTGTAAACCCGAAATATTCCTCAAATCCCACGTCTGTGATCGTCAGAACATTAAAATTATTCAAACCGGTAAAAATGCTTTCCTTTGCCACGCGCAGGCATCCGGTCAGCACGGCAAAATAAAGATTGTCATTTGTTTTCAGAACCCGTTCAAACATATTTCGGATCAGGAGTACCATCTGATCGTAATACCCATTATCATTTGCTTTAGAGAGCGGGACATCGTACTCGTCGATGAGAACAATGACCCTGCTGCCGTAGTGCTTTCTCAGAAGAAGCGTCAGTGTATAAAGGCTTTCCATCAGGACCGCGTCTGTCAGTTCAAAAACCCCTTCATTCCGCTTCCCGATTGTGGTGAGTTGATCATACAGTTCCTTCTCTTTGTCTGTCAGCTTCTCACTCTCTGCCAGAAACTGAAACCGCATGGCCTCCCCGCCAATCACAGTACACATCATGGAGCGGGCCGTCTCATAATCGTTTCCGTTCACACCTTTCAGGCTGACTGAGACCACCGGGAATTTTCCCATATATTTTTCACACAGTTCTGTCTCTTTCATGATCGCCAGCCCGTCAAAAAATTCACTCCTGCAGCCGATCTCAAAGAAGTTCTTCAGCATGCTCATATTCAGAGATTTTCCGAATCTTCTGGGGCGGGTAAAAAGGTTCACTTCTCCCCAGTTAAGGAGCAGATCCCGGATCATCCCTGTCTTATCAATATAATAAAAATTATCCGCCCTGATCTTTTCAAAGCTCTCAATCCCGATCGGAAGTTTCTTTCTCATCTTCTCTTCCATTCTGCCCTGTCACACTCCTCTCCGAACATCTGCCTCAATTTTACCATCGGTTTTGTGAAACGGCAAGCCGTAACCATCCGAATGACAGAGTGTCCCCTTTTCCCTCATACAAATCTATAACCAAGAATCGCCAGTTCCTGCATATGCCGGAACTGGCGATTCTTTACTCTGTACATCTATTAATCTTATTCATTCAAACTCCGCATTTCTCCAGCGCGTACACCGCCGCCCCGGCGGCTCCGACGATTTCCGGTTCATCACAGATATAGAGCTTTGAACCGATCTTCTCTTCCACGGCGCGCACAACTCCGGGGTTCTTCGCCACACCGCCGGTCATCATGAACTCCGGCTCCATGCCTCCCCGGCGCAGCAGGCCGGAAGCCTTGTTGGCGATCGCGTGGCAGACGCCGTCCGCGATATCCGCTTTTTCCTTGTTGTTCGCGATCAGAGAGATCACCTCGGACTCGGCAAAGACAGAGCACATGCTTGTGATCTCGATCTTCTCCTGAGAAGTCAGCGCGATGGCGCCCAGCTCGTCCAGGGAGACTTCCAGCGTGCGGGCGATCATCTCCAGAAACCGTCCCGTCCCGGCAGCACACTTGTCGTTCATGACGAAGTCCTTCACCTCTCCGTTTTCATTCAGACGGATCGCCTTGCTGTCCTGTCCTCCGATATCCAGGATCGTCCGGATCTTCGGATTGAAATAGTGTGCTCCCTTACCATGACAGCTGATCTCCGTCACGTTCTCATCGGCAAACTCAATGCTGACGCGACCGTAGCCGGTGGACACGATCCAGGAGATATCCTCCCTGGTAAGCCCTGCCTTCTCAAGCACGTCCTTTAATGCCCGTTCCGCGCTGACACCGGACTTCGCTCCGGTGCGTACCACAGAGAACGCCTTTATCTTTCTGTCCTGATCCATGATGACCGCATTGGTCGATGTGGATCCACTGTCGATTCCCATCACATACATTGGTCCGTCTCCCTTCTTCCATCTCTCTGCAGCATCCTGCAGTCTTCCCGCTCTGCCTGTCCTGCTTCCTGTTCCAGTCCCCTGTGCGCTGTCCCGTCCTGATGACAGCGACTCCAGAAACGCCTCGATCCTGGTCCTCACCTGTCCGCCGCTCTGTCTGGTATAGTCTGTCTCAAGCAGGAGCAGCGGTCTGTCAAGCCAGCCCTTCAGCCAGGCATACTCATAGGCATAATTATCACAGAACTGTACCGTGTGATAGATAATACCGTCCACACTTCCCGCGCTCCTTTTGATCAGTTCATCCCTGTTCGCCGCCTGCTCCATGCGCATACACGGGAACTGACTCAGCAGTCCTCTGGCATATCCGTTCAGGACATTTTCCTCTTCCACCAGGATCTTTCTCCCCAGACCGGTACAGGTCAGGTCAAAGGCTACATTGGCTCCGTTTTCCGCCAGGATCTTCTTGATGCTCTCGTTGGCCCTTGCGCCGATGATGCCGATATTGACATAATTGCTCTTGACGGCATACTGCTGTTCTTCCTCTTTTCCTTTCAGGAATCCGCAGAATTCATTCTCGTCAAATGTCTTTCCCGAAAACTCCTCATACTCCCGGATCATCGCCCGGATGCGCTGTTCATAAAGGGTGATCCCCGCGTCCTTTGTGATCCGCGGTGTGTCCAGCATATAGATAAATTTGTCCGGGAACTCTTCCCTGAGCACATCGTAAAGCCTTCGGATGCTGTCGCAGCAGGTGGTCAGGATCACTCCTTCATACTCACCTCTCATAACTTCCTCCAGCACCCCTTTTGCAAAACTGCAGATATTCGGATGCATCCGGATCTCTGCCTGGTTAAAGTTGGTCACATCCGGCTCGATCCTCTCCATTTTCACCCCCATGGACTCAAAAACTTCCACCGGAGCATATTTACATATATAACCTAACATATCCTCTGTTCCCTCTCTGCTGTCTCTTCATTCTCTGTCTCTTCTGCGTCACCTGTTTCCAGCATCTCCAGGAATGCTTCCAGCCTGGTCTTGATCTGTCCGTCATGGCTGTTGCGCCGGTCGATTCCGTCTCCGTCCAGGATCAGCATGGGGACATCCATTTCCTTCAGTTTCTCTTTCAGAAGGATACTTCCCCCTGAAGACTGCTTGCATCCCCAGTGGCAGAACTGGATCACTGCGTCCGGATGGAGCCGGTCTGCCAGCTTTCCGACCATATCTGCCCTGTGCGAATAGGAACCATTATACAGATTCCGGATGATCTTCTTTGCCAGGGCGTGGAACGGCTTTGTCTCATCCATTTCTTCCATAGAGTCAATGATAATATCACTTGCAATGATCTGGTACTTACGGCTGTCGTTGAAATAGCTCTGCAGTGTCTCCTGATAGAACGGGAGCAGATGGATCCACAGAATTTTCTTCCCGTCAAACTTCGGATAGTTCTCGATATCCTTTATCATGAACCGGATCAGATCCAGGAACTCCTGTGTCCCGATGAGCAGATGCATCCCCATCATCATATAGAGATGGCTGATCAGCTCGCCCGGATAGTACCGCTCGCTCTGAAGTTCAAAGAACCGGAGCAGTTCCCTTCTTGTCTCATTCTCGATCCGTATCGCTTTTTTCAGTTTTTCCTCGTCAAAGGTTGTTCCGAAGCGTTTCTCCAGCTCCGAGGCGAAATCCTTCAACTGTTCCGCCAGATAATCCACCGACGCCTCATCGTCACGGTACGGCACGTCCAGGAACGTGAACGGGACGCCCTTCTTCTTTTCCAGATATCGGAACGTGTTCAGGTTTCCGTCACAGGAAAGCGAAGTCGTCACGGCATACTCCGGCACAGGCACCGCCCCGCTGTCAATCGCTCCCACAAAGGTCTTATGATAGGAACACAGTGTCGGCGCGATCCCCGTATTCTGTGCATAGTCTATAAAAAAATCTTCCAGATGATATCCGGTGAAGTAGCAGGAAAGACACTCGATCGAAAGTGTGCTCAGTCCGAAACATCCTATGATCTCACAGGGTGAAAAGATATTGCCCCACACATAGCTGTCCGGGCGGCCGAGAGAATCCGCCACAAAGGACATCATCATCGCCTCCAGCTTCTGGTAGCCTTTTGATATCCCTTTTTTCGGGAGCAGCTTCGTCCGGAGCTTGTTCAGTTTGAATCCGAGGAGCATCTGATCCCAGCTCTCTCCGGGATGCTCCGTGGTCTCTTCTTTTACATGATCGATATATTTATCTGCGATCCACATTTTATTCCCTCCAGATCTCACATTGATGTATAAATACAGTCTGTCTGTAGTTCCAAAAATAATACAAAATAAATATATAGCACATTTCCATGAAAATTTCCAGAGGAGAATCCTGTTAAGAAAGTCTTGACATTGCCTGAACATATATGATAGAATCGTGCCCGTTGAGAAAATCCCGGTCTATATTGGAAACGTCCATTCTCCTGAATGATTAACGAACAACACGGATTTCAGTTGCTTGTTTATTCATTATTAAAGGAGGATTTTTTATGCCCAGAACAAAATTTGAAGACGTTATCTTTACGATCATTATGGTATTTGTCATGGTCTACGCGATGATCTGCTACAATATCGCGCTGAGCACAGGAGGAATGAGTTCTTCGGTCTTTCTGTCCGCTTTCCACGAGCTTGTGATCATGGCGCCCGTCGCCTTTATCCTTGACTTTTTCTTTGTCGGGAAAATGGCAAAGAAGACCGCGTTTAAACTTGTCAATCCGGAAAAGGAGAATCCGTTCCACCTTGTGCTCGCGATCTCAGCCGTGTCTGTCATGTGGATGTGCCCGCTGATGAGCTTTGTGGCAACGCTTCTTTTCAAAAACGCAGGAACGGAGCTTATCCCTGTATGGCTCCAGACCGTCGCTCTGAATTTCCCGATGGCTTTCTTCTGGCAGATGTGCTACGCAGGACCGTTTGTAAGATTTGTCTTCCGGCTTGTCTTCAGACAGACGAAATCCGCAGCAGCGTCTGAAGAATGCGCATAGGTCATATACAGAAAAGGGAAGCACAGGCTCTTGCGAGAGCCTGTGCTTCCCTTTTCTGTTCTCTGATGTTTTTGTCTGTCTCTTACGTGCGCCGGTAAACTCGTACGTTTACTCTTTCTTATCCGTCACGCTGTCCGTAAAATCCTTCCAAGCCCTGCCGCGCAGGAACATCAATACGACTATGCCTCCGCACGCCAGTATAAAGAGTACAAATCCCAATGCATCCATACGCTCACCTCCCGGTAAACATCCGAACATTATGTTATAACCGTATTATAGCACTCCTTATCCTATACGTACAGTGTGTATCCTGACTCTTTTATGGTTTTAGCAACGGTTCAGTTACAGTTCACACTGTAACACAATTCATCCATGCAGCCTGCGAATGATCTTGCATACCACCTCATTCTCCGTTGCCAGCGGCTTTTTATGCGTAAAGAACACGATTCCCTCTGTGGGAGAGAGTACCGTGGAGATCACATTCCCCTCGTAAGGATGGACGATCTCGGCGAGAGGCGTCCCCATCTGCACCTCGTCCCCGGGGCGGCACAGCCTCCTGTAGATTCCTCCTGCAGCAGTCCTCACAGACGCCAGTTCTTCCTCTTCGATCACAGTGGAGATGTAGCCGTTATGGCTGTTATATTTCAGGATTCCCATGCGGGTCAGAAAACGGAGCACCGCCGCCACTGCCTGGCGTGCGGACACCTCGTCGATAAAATCTGTTTCCGTCGTATATACGGAAAAGGCATTGGTATCCCAGATCTGCCAGTTATAATTCAGCGTAGTCGTATCGATCGGTTTCGGTCTGCGCACCACTACGTAAGGCAGTCCGAACAGGCAGGCAAGACTGGTGTTCTGTCTTCCCGTGTCCATCATACGGACATGAGGAATAAAATCACCGGGCATGTAGAAGCTTGCAAACTGTATGCCATAATCGTAGTCCTTTACCGCCTCAAACACACCTGCCGCGATCCTCTGGGTCGTCTCTCCCTGATCATACCCGGGGAACATCCGGTTGATGTCAGTATTGTCCACCGGCCAGAACCGTTTCCCGATATTCATGGCGTGATGGTTCACGGAGGGAATCACGAGGATCTCCCTATCCGACACGATAGAATGGGACGCCTCCAGTTCTTCCAGCTTCCTTATGATCTGTGAGCAGACGTAAAGCTGCTGCACCTCATTTCCCCGGATGCTCCCGACGATACAGGCAGCTTTTCTTCCGTGTCCGAAGGAATATCCGCTGACAGTAAGTTTCTCCCGGTACGGGGACCCCATTGTATAAACTGTTGTCTTTCTCATGATTCGGCCTCTCCTTCCTCTCTGCTTCCCAGGATCCGTCCCAGAAGCGAGCCGCTGTAGACTATCGGATACTCTCTCCTGGTAAACACCATGCCCGGAATAGGAGCGGTCACTGCCTGCTCCACGTCTCCGGTCAGCGGGTTCAGAATCTCTCCCAGAAGATCTCCCTCTTTTACATGATCCCCGATCTTTGCCTTCGGCACATAGATCCCGGCGCTGTCCGCATTGAGATATCCCACCTCGCGGTCCGTGGATACAACAGGCGTCCTGACCCGTCCGACAGCCCCTTCCCAGACTCCCATCTCTTTCATTACATTCAGGATTCCCTCCACAAGCTGATAGCCATATGCCTTCGTGATCCGCATGCCGACTCCCATCTCCACCACGAGAGTGGGCGTCCCGACGCTGTTCAGGCTGTAAGCCAGAGTGGATTCAAGCACCGTGGACGATGCATGGACCCACACAAAGTCCACATTGATCTTCTTACCCAAAGGGACCAGTTCCTTTGCCGTAAGCTCATTGATCCTGACCTGAGGAAGCTCCATGAGGAAAATGTTGCTGGCGTGGATATCCACGCACAGATCCGCTCCCTTCAGGTCTTCCGTCAGTCTGTAAACCAGGGACTCCATCATCGGTCCCTCATCATTTCCCGGAAAGATCCGGTTCATATCCAGATCAAACATGGGAATCCCTCTTGTGATCGAATCGATCCCCAGCGGGTTCAGCGCCGGATAGACGTCCACGATCCCTTTCAGATACCCCGGCTCCGCCTTCAGTCTGCGGAGCAGCTCATAGCAGACAAACTGCCCTTCCAGCTCATCTCCGTGAGTCCCCGTCACGATCGCGATCCTCTTTTCCTCCCCGGTTGGATGCATGGGCATGATCCGGTTCTTCCGGATCGTCAGTTTTTCATCCACCGGCAGTTCCATTGACACAACTGTCTCTACCATCTTTGATCTCCTCCACATTTACATAAATTTTCTGCTCCTGAGATGTATTTCCCAGAAAAATCCCCCTGTCCACAATACAGTCCCCGTAGTCCCGCCCATGAGCAAGGCTGATATAATATTCATCGATATGCAGGTCATTGGTCGGATCAAGCCCGTACCAGCCGCCGTCCGTGTACACCTCCACCCATGCGTGGGTCGCCCCCTCCCCGATCATAAGACCGTTCACATACCGCGCCGGAATCCCCAGATACCGCATCACGGCGATCATGATGTGGGCATAGTCCTGGCACACTCCTTTCCCCAGCTTAAGCGCTCCGGCCGCCGTTGTCCCGATATCCGTCATCCCCGACACATATTCAAAATATTTATGCAGGTAATGCATGGCACAGACCGCTTTCTCAAGGACAGTCCCGGCAGACTCCCTCCCGCACTCCTCTCTGATCTTCTCCGCGAAACGGACCACTTCCGGTTCAAACCGCGTATACTTTGAAGGATAACGGTACATGGGATGGAGCGGGCATTTCTGCACGATCATCCCCTTCGTCCCGGCTGTCCCCGCGACGCTGTAGCCAAACACATCATGGGGCGCCTGACAGCATCCGCTGAGTTTCAGGTTCCCGAATCCGTCCTCCAGCGCGCTTGTATAGTCCGCCGGACTGACCCGGCACTCCGTCAGCCGCACCTTCTGCCGCAAAGAGTCCCCGGGGACGCAGCGCAGTGCAAAATAATGGCTGCTCACCGGAGACGAAAACTTCAGTTCCATACTGTACTCAAATTTCAGTTTTCTCATCTATAAGCCTCGGCTTTCCTATGGCATTGAGTTTCTCAGCTTATCCATATATTTTTATATAGCATCCTATGTAAAAAGTCCCCCAAGACACCCCAGAGCTTCCCGGTAACAGGACTTCGGATCATCTTCCTTAAGGATGATCTCCTCCAGGCGTTCCAGATTCTTCCTGTTATAACTCAGGTTTGTCTTTTCCAGCCGGTTGCACAGTTTCCTGTACTCTTTCTCCAGATACTTCGTGTGGTAATCCAGCCGGATACACAGATCCAGTCTCTCCACATATTTTCCGCACTTCAGGATGTTCCGGCAGTCCTCCTGTTCCACGTAGTCGTCCGCCCCGCCCCAGAAAGCCAGCAGATAATCGATCACCTGCTGCAGCTCCAGAAGCGGCGCCGTCGTCTTCCCACAGGACTCAAATGTATCCAGGGCAAGCTGCACATAGGACAGGACTGTGGTGCTCAGTTCGTCCCGGAGCACCACTGCGTTATCGTATGCCCGTTTCATATTGGAATATACAGAATCCGGGTTGTCCTCACCGAATAGATAAGACCTTACAAACTGCCGGTTTGAAGTATAAATGTCCGGAATATTCAGCCTCTCACAGTATTTTGCATAAATCCCCTCCGGCTGCTCGATCATTTTATCGTAGATATGAAAAAACATACGCAGCGTTGTATACACCCTCTCTGTATAGCGTCCCAGCCAGTACAGATGGTCTACTTTTTCCATTGAGATAACACCCATGTGTCCTTAAATCCTCCTCCCTGTGATGAGTTGACTACAAACGAGTCCGCATTTCTTGAAAATCTTGTCAGCCCGCTGGGCCATACCCTCGTCTTCTCTCCCGAGAGGACAAACACCCTCAGATCTGCCTTGCGCAGTACCTTTTCTTCTCCGTCCATGACCTCCATATCCTGAAAGTCGATGACCTCCTGCGCGATAAAACGGCGGGACTCTTTCTCAATGATCTGCTTCATCTCCGCCAGTTTTTCCCTGCTCAGCTCATTTCCGAAGATCACACCATAGCCGCCTGCCTCCGCCACATCCTTGATGACCAGCTTTTCCAGGTTATCCAGCACATACTTCCGGTCTTCCTCGTAGAAGGGCAGATAGGTGGGCGCGTTTTTCAGGATCGGCTCCTGATCCAGATAGTACTGGATCATCTTCGGCACAAAATAGTAGATTCCCTTGTCGTCCGCCACACCGTTGCCGGGCGCATTCACGATCGCCACATTGCCGCTGCGGTACACGTCCATGATATTCGGGATGCCGATCAGCGACTCCGGAAGGAACGTCATCGGATCCAGATAGTCGTCTGAAATCCTCCGGTAGATCACGCCAACCTTCTGTTTCCGGTCCCGGTAATCCCGGTAGTACAGATAGTTATCCTCGACGAACAGGTCCGTGCAGGTGGCAAGTTCGCTGCCCGTCCTCTCCGCCAGATAGGAGTGTTCGAAGTATGCCGCGTTATAGCGCCCGGGCGTCATGATCACCGGGATGCCTCCCGTGTTCACCCAGTCCAGCGTCTCTTTCAGCATGGCAGCGTAATTCCTGTTGTCCACCACAGAATTATTTCCGAAGGTGGCCGGGGAGACTCTCCTGCAGATTTCCCTGGCAATCATGGGATAGGAGGCTCCCGATGGGATCCTCAGGTTATCCTCAAGGATATACCATTCCCCATCCTTCCCCAGCACCAGGTCGATGCCCGAGATGTGGCTGTATATGTTCTTCGGCGGCGTGATCCCCTCGCACTGTGGCAGATAACCGGATGAGATAAACACGAACTCCTCGGGTATCACGCCGTCATGTATGATCTTCTTTTCTCCGTATATATCATTCAGGAACAGGTTCAGGGCGTCCACCCGCTGGATCAGCCCTTTTTCAAGCTGCTGAAACTCCTCGTGGGTGATGACCCTGGGAATCGCGTCAAAGGGGAAAAGCTGCTCGTGGAACTCACCGCCTTTATAAATCCCGAATTTGACGCCGTAGCGCGCCATCAGCCGGTTGATCCCCTCCGTGTGTTCAATCAGTTCTCTCATATGATCGCTTCCCTCCTGTAAAACTGAATAAAGGCGCTTCTTCTGCCCTCTGCAGAGAAACGCCTTTGTTTCCTTCTTATTTTCATACCTGATCTATGTAAAAAGGGCACCTGACCCGATGATCAAGCGCCCTTGCTATGCCTGTTAATATAAATGATTTTCCGCCGATTGTCAAGAGCGGATTATTTCAGGGCACCGATGCAGGATTATTTTCACAACACCGGTGAAGCCTTAAAATACGAACTGCACCAGCAGCATATAGCACACTGTTCCCCCCGCGATAGACAAAAGCATCTGCCGCTTCCACACGTGCAGCGCGATGACCAGAAGGATCGAGATCATCTCCGGGATCCCGTGGCTTCCCGAGAAAACGTTCACATCCTTCAGGCTGTAGATGACAAGGAGTCCGAACACCGCGGCAGGAAGGAACTTCCCAAGGAACTGCACATACTTCGGCGTCGGTTTTCCGGACGGGAAGACCAGAAAGGGCAGGAACCGGGTGACCGCCGTCCCCAGCACTACCATTGCGACTGTGATGATCTGTTGTGTCAGTGTCATTGTACTTCTCCTCCTTCTCTCTTCTCAAGCGGACGCCTTATCAGCGTCAGGACCGCAAGGATCGCCAGCATTGCCGGAATGATAAAACTGTCCGCCCCGAAAGCGGTCAGGCAGAGCAGGGAAATCCCCAGCCCCAGCAGTGAACTCGTATGATCTTTTTCCTTGAGCCACTGCTCCAGGAAGATCACCACGAACATGGCGACCATGACAAACTCAAGGCCCTCTGTGCTGAAACTGATCAGGGAGCCGAAGATCCCTCCAAGCGTGGCGCCGGAGAACCAGTACAGGTGGTTCAAAAGGGTAACGAAGAACATGAACCATCCCCGGTCCACATCCTCCGGGATATCCGCGGTATAATTGATGGAAAATGTCTCATCACACATTCCGAAGATCAGATAAAATTTCTTCCACCCCATCCCCCGGAACTTATCCAGCATGGAGATCCCGTAAAACAGATGCCTCGCATTGATCATCAGCGTCATGGCAAACGCCTGCAGAGGGTCAAAGGCCCCGAGAAGCATATTGACGGTGACAAATTCTATGGATCCGGCAAAGATTGTAATGCTCATGAGCATCGGATACAGGAAACTGAACCCGGATACATTCATATAGATCCCGTATGTAATACCAAGAAACCAGAATCCCGCAAAGATCGGTATAGTATAGGGAAAGGCCGCCTTAAACGCCTTTTTCAGTATTCTGGATTTTGTAACAGCCTGTTCAGACTGTAAAGCGGTTGACTCTGACTGCATGTTTTTCCTCTGTACAGGAGCGGACTCGTAAAGTCCGCTCCTCTCCTTCCTCTCAATTTTCTTCTTTACTAGCCTATCACCATATTCGTACACAATCAATAATTTTTTCCGGTCAGTCCCACTTCTGCCCTGCAGATGCCCCTGCCGGTCAGCCGCACTTCCCACAATCCGAGCATCCGTTGCAGGTCAGACGGCTCCCGCACTCCCTGCATGTGACCGGATGATAATGGGGAACATAAAGTTCCTCTTCCGGAATGTCATATCCCCATTCATCCGTCAGATGAAACCGGATCTCTTTTCCCTGAAAGCTCAGTCCGGAGCGATACGCCTGGACGGACTGGGTCCGCTTGTCAGGGATCCGGTATGTCTTTTTGTCTTTCACAAAATATGTGCCTGTCTCGATAAAGTCAAAGGTGACGTCATATGCCCGGCACTGGTCGCTTAAGAGTTTCACCCACTCATACCGGCACGGACGGGAGCCGTCATAGTTCTCCCCGCCGCAGAGCACCTGCTCGATCTGTCCCTCGGTAAGATATTTCTCAAGATTCACCGGTCCGATCAACGGCGCTGTCATGATCCCCTTATGCCGGAACGGAAGTTCAAACAGGAGCGGGATCCGCTCATCCGCTCTTCTCTGGTTTTCGCATGTCACATTAAAAAAGATATGATCCCAGCCTTCTCCCCAGTCATAGGGCAGGCAGGAAGCGACCCGCTCCGGCCGCTTTGTGAGGAGAAAGAATTTCACGTCCCTCCTCTGGCGCATCACCGCCCACGCCTCGTCCCGCCAGACGTCCGACTCCTCAAGAAAAAAATCCGAGGTCATACACACCCGGATCATTTCTCCGCTCTTCACCTTATACCTTCCCTGCCGGTCTTTGGATAAAGGATATCGGAAGCCGCCCTTTGTCCGATAGATCCGGTTTCCATCCTGATCCCTCATCCGATCCAGAAAATACATATAACAGTTTTCACACCCCTCGGAGCATTTTCTGCACCCGTGCCAGGGATTCCAGATATCATGCATCGCTCTCGGCTCCCTTCCCCGTAATCAGTCCTTCAGACAGCCAATCGGAACTACGTATACTCCATCCTGTCTCCTGTATGCATAATCGCCCACCCCAATAAGAACCATTAAAAAAGAGGGAGCTTTCATTTTTGTTGTATCAATTTTGCACTTCAGAGTCTTGAGATTTTCTGCCCCTTCCTCAATCAGCTTATCTCCGCCAAGTTTCACTTCAATCAATCCATAAGCCCCATTTCTCAAATGAACCACCGCATCGCATTCCAATCCCGTTTTATCCCGGAAATGATACACTTTTCCATTCAGTATATCAGCAAATACCCGTAAATCTCTGATACACATTGTTTCAAAGAACAGGCCAAACGTATTCAGATCCCCGATCAAATCCTGAGGTCCTAAGCCCAGCGCGGCAACTGCAATAGAAGGATCAACAAAATATCGGGTATTTGAAGTCCGGATCGCTGTTTTAGAACGAAGATTTGGATTCCATGCCTCCATTTCCTCAATTACAAATATTTTCTTCAATGCGCTTATATAAGAATATACTGTATCTGTATCAAGAGATTCCGCATCATTCGCCATAATATCATCCTTCAGCAACATATTTGTTGCCTGCGAACCCTGGTTTCTGGCATATGAACGCATGAGGCGCTTTACTCGTTCCGGATTTCTTGTAATACCGTCAGCTCGGGAGATATCCGATTTCACAACTGCATCGTAATAGTCAAAGGCCTGCTCAAGAGCAACTTCTCCTTTCAGGTCCGTTGCCCTTGGCCAGCCACCGCGGCATACCAGAAAGGCCAGTTGATTCAGGTCAAGCGGATTTTCTCCTTCAATCTGTTCCGGTGTCTCAAAAAGTGTTTTTAAGCTTACCTCGCCCGTCGAATCCAAAGATTCATATAAACTCATGGGACGCATCAATATCCACGAAAAGCGTCCTGTTCCGGTATGATGAATATGTTCATAGGAGGCAGGAACCGCAGATCCTGTCAAAATGAATTGCCCCAGCTCATCCCTGTGATCAACCTCAAATCTGACGGCATCCCACAGCTTCGGCGCGATTTGCCATTCGTCAATCAGTCGTGGGATTTTTCCCTTCAAAAGTCTCCCCGGACTGATCTCTGCCATAGTCAGATTTTGTTTTTCTTTTTCCGGATCTGCCATATAAAGAATACTTCCGGCAATCTGCTCAGCCGTTGTCGTTTTTCCGCACCATTTAGCCCCTTCAATCAAAACTGCACCTTTCCCAAGAAGACGCTTTTTTAATATTTCATCCGCAATTCTTGCTTTATATTTTCTCATTTAGCTAAAGCCTCCTGCCATATGGTATACTTACATCTTTTCCCGTCCCGCTAAAAGTATACCTTTTTTTCGGTATTTTAGCAATTATTTTTTCGGCACTTTAGCGTAATATTTTTCGGCATTTTGGCAGCTATTTTTTCGGTACTTTGACCACACAGCGTCTCCCCGGTCTGCTCATTATTCCAGTACCACAGATCTTCCGGCTCCGTCACCCGGAACATACCGAACAGCTCCTTCCGTTCCGGGCAGATCTCATGGAAAATATTCTCCAGCCCGGCAAACAGTTCTTCATTATAATACTCCGTCCTGTCATCGCCCCACAGCGCACAATAAAATATTCCTGCCTCAACCAGATCCTGGAACATATGGCTTCCATAGCTCAGCTCCGGCATATATCCCGCACGGCTGTCCGAGACTTCACAGATTCCCCGGAATCCGGAAATCTGAGCAAAACTGACCGGCACTCCCAGTTCCGGTGAGGAAGTTCCCACTCTGCCCGGCGTCATGAAAAGGATATTTTTCCCTTTTCCTCTGTACCATGCGTTGATCGCCCCCACCGCCTCTGCTGCCTGAGGTTTCAGCGCATAGGGATACTCATAATACTCCCTGGGATCGATCTGGATCACAACATCGATCTTCTCCTTCGCAGAGCTGCCCATAGCCGAGTCTTTCAGTCGGAAAAACAGCTCTTTTTCCGAAAGCTGCGGGATCTCCGTGACGTTTCCTCTCTCACCGGTATAGAGCGGACGACACTGGAGCAGATTGACCACAAACTCTCCCTCTCCGTTCAGATTTACCGTATATTCGATATCCACAGGATTTCCATAGACCCGGTCCAGGACTTTCAGCACATTCTGCATCAGACTGGTAAATTCCCGGTTCTCAAGAAGTCCCTGGCAGGTCGTAAACCAGACCTGCCTCCAGCGGTTCATGCGCTTCAGGGCATTTTCCGCCTCATAATCCCGCTCCATGACCGCTTTTTTATACCAGCCAGAGCGGAAGCCGTGCCATGATGGAATCGATCTCTATGCTCTTCAGCTCATTTTCTTTTGTGTCCAGCACATCCATGACACGCTGGGAAAAGCGATGCCGTTCCGCCTCGCTGTTATGCATGGGAACTGCCGGACGGTCCAGGTTGGCAAGCCTGGGGTAATCGTGATCCGGACGGTCCACCGCCCTAGTTCCCAGCCCTGCCACGATCCGCAGGAGACCCGCCGACGGATCCATATATTTATTCCACCGGTAGGAGCTGTAGCTGTAGCCTACTCCGGCCGCTGCCGGGAAAAAGAGGTCTTCCAGGTAACGCCCGGATACCCTCTGTACCAGGATCGCCATCTGTTCGTCGCTGTGCTGCAGCCCCCGCTGCTTTCTGTATTCAAGGGCAGAAATATCCATCGTGCTGGCATACACCCTGCGCACCGCCTCTTCAAAAGCCTCCAGACGTTCCTCCGGTGTCCCCTGATTAACGCAGAAAACGGATTCATACTTTCCTGCGAAGGCATTTCCAAACCCATCCTCCAGGAAACTTGATGAGCGTACGATGATGGGACTCTGTCCGAAATATTCCAGCATGGAACGGAACTTTTCCCGGATATCCGGCGGAAAGCTTCCGGTAAGGAGCGCTTCCCTGAGCGTTCCCGCTTTTGCGAAGTACCCCTCATCCGACCGCTGAGCAATCCGTGTCTCCCAGCAGTTGTTTGACACGATATAAGTATAGAACACATCGGATCCAATATAGTAAGAATCATGGGGTTCAAAATACGCTCTGTACTGAGGCAGTTCCGTATGTATGATCTTCCGCGACAGCAGCATTCCGCACGCCTTCCCACCAAGAGAGCCGCTCCCGATCATCCGGTCCCGGAGCTGGAAATAGTCTCTGGGGCGGAAATACCTGCGGATCATTTCCTGAAGACGACGATCCCTTGTCAGGGTGCTCTCTATGATCTGTTTCTCCGTTTCCGTGCTGAACTCGCCTCTCTGGTAATCAATTTTTGCCAGAGCGAAAAAACGGTCGTGACTGTCATAATTCTGATCCTGGTTCTTCTCTTCCTCTTCCTCCACAAGCTGGTAATATCTGCTCATGGCAACTCCGCCGTCCACTGTCCTGAAATTGCATTGTTCCGAAACCGGAAGCCGGCAGGAATGGGGAAGGAACATCCTGGTGGAGTAACGGTTCCACACTTTTAACGGATGCAGGTACATCCGCCCGTCCCCGTGATATACATCCAGAAGAAGCTGCGTGGTGTCCCTGATCCGGGCGACCGCGTCAAAGGAATGCCTTCCACGCAGAAGCGGAAAATACGCCACCGTGTCCAGTTGGAACAGATAAGGACAGGTCACCCGGAAGAAATTCCCCATCATCAGGTCCGTATACCATACCGACTGAAGAGAAGAAAGGCTGTCGAACACATAGAAGGCGTCTTTCCCCTCTTTCGCGATCCTGTCATGGATCGCCACGGTGAACGCCTCAAAGCCCCGGTCCGGATCAAATTCACAGATCTTTAAGCCTGGTCTGGGCGTAAGCAGCGGTTCATGCTCTGCGAACCGCATGTAGATCAGATTCCTTCCGTCTCTGATCGCCTGCTCCGCAAACGGGACTGCGAAAAACTTAAAATCCGCCAGATCCGATACACTCCATACAACATTGTCTCCCATCCGGATATAGTTTAAAAGTTCATCCATTCCCGTCAGTCCGCTCAGTATCTTGTCAAATGCTCCCATCACACACCTCCTGCACTTCTGCAAAATCTTCACAAGAGAAAAACTCCTGATCACAGAACCATAAAATAACGAAAGGACAAAGAAAATCTGTGCAAACGCGAACTTCTTTGTCCTTTCTTTATTATATTACAGGGATTTTGGAAAAACAACCTCTGTCCCATTCATTTGTATCTTGCTCCTTCCAGGTTTATTTAGTATAATAGTTTAGCAAACTATCGTACTTTTATTATATTCCCTTAGAAATTTCGGACAAGTACGATCTTTCATGATACCCGGTATCCTGAGAGATACCGAAAATCTTAAATTTCAGGAGGAAACAGCTATGGAGAAAGATCTGTTTGGCGTATGCCCTTTCGTGACCGCTCAGCGGCTGATCCAGGGGAAGTGGGCGATCCTGATCCTGCATCATCTGAGTTCCGGTACGACGCGTTTTAATGAGCTGCAGAGGAAAATGCCAAAGATGACGCACGCCACCTTATCTTCGCAACTGAAACAGCTCGAGAGGGAGGGTCTCATCACCCGCACGGAATATCCCCAGATCCCACCTAAGGTAGAGTATTCACTGAGTGAAATGGGCGAAAAATTCGGCCCGGTGCTGGAAAGCATCCGAACCTGGGGGATGGAATATATCAGTTATATGCATGAGAAGGAGGAAATCGAATGCTGACCAGAGAAGAGATGCCGGCATGTCCGGTAGCGACCACAGTACAACTTATCGGGAGTAAGTGGAAGCTCCTGATACTGAGAAATCTCAGAATGCGTCCCTGGCGCTTCAACGAACTGCGCAGAGACCTGGAGGGCGTCAGCCAGAAAGTACTGACAGACAGTCTGCGCGCTATGGAGGAAGACGGGATCGTCAACCGCACGGTTTATCCGGAAGTTCCTCCCAGAGTGGAATACTCCCTGACGTCCCTGGGAAAATCCATGAAGCCGATCCTAGACGCGATGGAAAAATGGGGGACGGAGTATAAAAGAAAACTTCAGGAAAATCTGGACTGAACCGGATAGGGGAAAATTCATTTCCCCTATCCGCCGCATTGCCGCGGTCAGCCGACAGCCTTTCTATTCCATTTTCATTATGTCAGGACTTTTTACTGTTCGATCACCGTTTTCCCGGCCCTGACTCTTCCGTCATTTACAAACCTTGTCGGTTCTTCCTGGCGGTCTTCTGTCAGCATGAGGATCACTGTTGTCTCATGTCCCGCCTTCCTGATCTTTTCAATATCAAACCGGGTCAGACTCTTCCGGCTACTTCTCATCACTCTTGAACCTCCCGCTTTTCCAGAAAAGAAGAGTCAGAATGACCGTTGCCGCAAATGCGATTCCCTCTCCGATAAAATAGGTTCCCCACATCTCCGGAAATACGGACAGGAAGGAAAAGATACCTCCCACGCCCACAGAAGTCGCCCTCACATCGCAGGCCGCCAGAAATGCACTTCCACAGGCGCTTCCAAGCATGACCGCCAGGAACGGATACGTAAACCGGAGATTGATACCATAGATCGCAGGCTCTATGATTCCCAGCCATGCTGAAATCGTGGCAGTCAGGGAGACATTGCTGAGTTTTCTGTTCTTCTGCAGTTTTAAGATAAAGTACATGGTCAGTGTCGCGGCTCCGGCAGCCATAGTCACGGTCTCGCCGATGGGCCAGAGGGTAACATACCCCAACGAGCCCGCCATCTGCAGGTTCACACCCAGGAACAGATGATGCATGCCGGTAATTACAAGAGGCGGTGAGATCAGTGCGTATACAGCGCCCGCTATCACAGGAGAAATGTCAAACAATGCAGGGATGCCGCCCGTGATCAGGTTCGCTCCCGCCATAGTCACAGGTCCGATCACGATGAATGTCAGGAATCCGGTCACGAGCAGGGCAACCGGAGATACCAGGACCATCTGTACAGAATCCGGCACGATCTGCTTAAGTTTCTGCTCCAGCTTTGCCAGAATCCAGGAAGCTACGATCACCGGGATCACCTGTCCCTGATACCCCACCTGATTGACATGGAGGCCGAAGACACTCCAGTAAGGCGCAGACGAGGGATCTGCCGCATAATCATATGCGGACATCAGCGACGGATTTACCAGCACCAGTCCAAGCACGATTCCCATCAGAAGACCTGCCGCTACGATGGCGGGCAGGATCGGGATAAAGATATCTCCCAGAACGCGAACCAGCCTCTGAAGCGGATTCTTCTTCTCATTGACGATCTCTTTCGCCTCCTGCTGGCTGACTTCCTGAACACCGGTCTGGGCAATAAATTCATTATATACTTTCTCCACACCCGCTCCTATGACGATCTGGAACTGGCCGCCTGCCAGAAAGTTTCCTTTTACACTGTCAATGTCGTCCAGGCTCTTTACGTCCACCTTATTCTGATCTTTCAATATAAGACGGAGTCTCGTTACACAGTGGGTTGCCGACTGAACATTTTCTGCTCCGCCAATCACTTTGATGATCAGGGAAACATCTTCTTTCATATTACTCATCTTTTTTCTTCTTGACATTTATTCACACCCTGTTTAAACAGATTTTAAAATTTAGGAGGCTGCTATGGATTTATCAACAACTGATTTTAGTTTTTTCGGCTCTTATATGTCCCTTACATATAAGAAAGAGGACGCGGGAAGCGGGCTTTATCTGAAATCCCTCCACGGTGTTTCCAAGCCCAGGATGGAAAGTCTGCGAATCACTCCCGTATATCGGGGAGTTCCCGAGACGGATTATACGATAACCGCATCTTACATTTCCCTTACCCTGCGTTCAGAGCACGGAGCGGTAGAGATCACCTTCTCCGGCTCTGACAGGCTTATATTTCGGGGAACCGGTGAGGATTACGGGATTCTGTTCGACACCCTTCCCCTCTATAATTTTAAATACAGTTATCTGTTGGGCAGCCCGGAATCCCCGTACTGCATGGTAAACAGCTACAAACATCTCACCCGTTATCTGATCTGTGCCCCGGAAGGATCGATCGGGCTGGATCAGAAGGTTCAGATCGATCCCGCGGGTAGCTGCAACGCCGCCGACAATCATTCTGTGATCACAGTAGAAAGCGGTTCTGACGGGCAGTTCTGTGCAGTCCTTCGGGATATTCCGACCCATAACGCCCTTCCCGATCAGTCCTGTCCGGATTTACCGAAACTTCTGGAAAAGAACAGAGAATCTTTCTCTTCTTTTACAGATGCTTTCCCGGGAGTATGGAGCTGGGATCACTGCTTTGCAGCTCTGGCACTGAACAGAGGGCAT
>DWUT01000165.1 GCA_019120615.1 Candidatus Mediterraneibacter norfolkensis | reverse complement strand
GTACATACTATGGCACACGTAATTAGTGATGAATGCGTAAGCTGTGGTTCTTGCGAAGGCGAATGTCCGGTAGGAGCTATCTCCGAAGGCGATGGCAAATATGAGATCGACGCTGATGCTTGCGTAGACTGCGGAGCATGTGAAGCTGCCTGTCCTACAGGTGCTATTTCAGCAGAGTAATAGTAATAAATCGCAAAGTGATCACAAGCAAAAATGCCGTCCCTGGTGGGGCGGCATTTTTATTGCCTTAAAATTTCCGGCAGGGGCCGTTCTCACATGCCAGCTCGATTCCGCGGCTTTGCTGATCCATCTCGCTGATGGCGTCCGCCATATGGCCAGACAAAAAACATCCCCTTTATGCAAGCGAGCTTGTAGCGGGGGATTCCCTGGCTGGGGCCGTTCTCACATGCCAGCTCGATTCCGCGGCTTCGCCGCTCCATCTCGCTGATGGCGTTCGCCATATGGCCAGACAAAGAACACCCCCTTTATGCAAGCCAGCTTGCAACAGGGGGTGTTCTTTGCCTGGCCGCATGTGAGAACTTGTGTAACATTTTGACGAACGATTTGGGGGGTTGGTTTTGGACAAGTATGATATAATATGAACATGTTAATGTAAGGAGGTATAAATATTAATGGGTGAAGTCAGATTTATGATTTCTGAGGCGGCCAAGCAGGTTCAGGTCGAATCCCATGTTTTAAGATACTGGGAAGAGGAACTGGGACTTACGATCGGGCGCACGGAAATGGGCCATCGATATTATACCAAAGATGACATACAGCTCTTCCGCTGTATTAAGAAGTTAAAAAACGAGGGGATGCTTCTCAAGGACTTAAAACCACTTATCCCGGAACTTAAAGCAACCCGCCTTAAACTGAAGGAATCGGAAGAGCCATCCACTCCTTCCGGGAAGTCTGCTCCCTCCGCCGCGAAAAAATCAGATTCTCCTGCAGATACTGACGGCAAAGGCACTCAGCTCAGGTCTGCATCTGTCACGGCGCTCTCTCCGAATTCCCCGGAACCGGCGGAAGTGATCCCGGTCACTCAGCTGGAACAGGTTCGCTCTTTGATCGGGGACGTTCTCACCGAAGTAGTCACAGACAACAACGAGACATTAAAAAAGGACATCAGCAAGGCTGTCACCACTGATGTCATGCGTGAAATGGATTTTCTCTTCCAGGCAAAGGAACGCCAAGAGGAAGAGCATTTCCGGAAGCTGGACTGCCTGATCCGCCAGCAGCAGGCAAGCCGCCGCGAAACGGTCAAAGGCAATCCGATCCTGAAATTAAAAAAAATGTTTACATAGCCCTTATTGATCCTGCTGCCGCAGTTCATTTCCGAACCGGGTATACTGCGGCATCCAGGCAAGTCTCACGGTTCCGATCGGGCCGTTCCTCTGTTTTGCGATGATGATCTCCGCAATATTCTTATCTTCCGTATCCGGATTATAGTAATCGTCTCTGTAGATGAACATACATACATCGGCGTCCTGCTCAATCGCACCGGACTCTCGGAGGTCCGAGAGCATCGGCCTCTTATCCGTTCTCTGCTCCACCGCACGGCTGAGCTGAGACAAGGCGATCACGGGAACATTAAGCTCCCTCGCCAGTCCTTTCAGCGATCTTGAGATTTCCGAGATCTCCTGCTGACGGCTTTCATTCTTTCGACCGCCGCTTCCTGTCATGAGCTGTAGGTAGTCGATAATGATCAGATCCAGCCCCAGCTCAAGTTTATATTTTCTGCACTTAGAACGCATCTCCGCGATAGAAATTCCCGAGGTATCGTCTATGATCATCCTGGATTTTCCTATCGTTCCAGCACCCTCGATCAGCTTCTCCCAGTCCGTATCCGTCAGGTTTCCTGTTCTCAGAACCTGGGCATCCACATGGGATTCCAAAGAGAACAGACGATTCACAAGCTGTTCCTTTGACATCTCAAGACTGAAGATCGCCACAGCCAGGTTCTGTCTGAACGCCACATGCTGCGCGATATTGAGCACAAACGCGGTCTTTCCCATAGAAGGACGCGCCGCGATGAGCACAAGGTCCGATCTCTGAAGTCCGGACAGCTTATAGTCCAGGTCGATAAAGCCGGTGGGAATACCGGTCACAGTTCCCTTCGTCTTAGAAGCCTTCTCTATCACATCCAGAGCGTTAAGCACGACTTGCTTGATCGGGGTATACTCCTGGGAATTTCCCCTCTCCACCAGTTCAAATACGCGCTTCTCCGTCTGTTCCAAAATATCCTCAATGGGCTGGTTCTCAAGGTAACACGTGTTCGCGATATCCTCATTGATCCGGATCAGTCTGCGAAGTACCGCCTTATCCCTGACAATCTCGGCATAATATTTCACATTTGCCGATGTCTGGGTTCCCACAAGAAGTTCTCGTGCAAACTCCATGCTGCTCACTTCCGGCGGAACATCCTTCTCCTTCAGATGTTCCTGCAGCGTGATCAGATCGATCGGCTTTCCCTCATGAAAAAGTTCCACCACCGCGTCAAACAGGATCCCGTATGCGGTCTGATAGAAGTCCTCTCCCGAGAGCATCTCCGACGCTGTCATTACGGCATCCTTGTTCATCAGCATTGCTCCTAGCACAGCCTGTTCCGCCTCCGCGCTGTGGGGCGGTATCCGTTTCATTGCTGCTTCCATATCCATAGAGCATCTGTCTCCTTATTCTATTAAAGCGGAGCCTTACGCCGCCCCTACGCTTCTTCTTTCACATGTACTTTCAGTTCGGCGGTCACTTCCGGGTGAAGTTTCACTGCTACGTTGTGTACCCCCAGAGTCTTGATCGCCTCTTTGAGCTGGACCTTTTTCTTGTCCACATCGAGTCCCATCTGCTCCTTCACCGCGACGGCGATTTCTTTACTGGATACGGAGCCGAACGTCCTTCCGCCCTCGCCCACTTTAATCCGTAATTCCACTTTGCCCTCTCCCAGCTTCGCAGCCAGTTCCTTTGCGTGGTCAAGATTCTCCTGAGCCATTTTTTTCTCATTATTTTTCTGGAGCTTCAGGTCGTTTAAGTTCTTTCCGGTGGCCTCCACTCCCATTTTCTTCGGCAGAATAAAATTCCTTGCATACCCATCGTTTACATTTACGATCTCTCCCTTTTTCCCGAGAGATTTCACATCCTGTAATAAAATCACTTTCATTTTATCAGATATCTCCTTCCTCAATCATTGTATCAATCGTCTGCTTTAATGCTTTGATCGCTTCTTCCATGTTAGTATGGTCAAACTGCGCTCCTGAGGAATTGATGTGTCCTCCTCCGCCCAGTTTCTCTGCGATGATCTGGACATTCACCTCGTCTATGGAACGGGCGCTCATGTAGATCTTTCCCTCATAGACCGTCAGCACAAAGGACGCCTTGATGCCGCTGATATCCAAAAGTTCATTTGCCGCCTGCGCTGCCAGCACTGTCGGGCTTTCAATATTGCCCGGGCACTCCGCAATAGCGAACTCCTTCCTATAGACCTCAGCTCTGCGCACTGCTTCCGCCTTTGCCTGGTAGGATGCCATATCATCCCGGAACATCTTGCGCACGCGGGTGATGTCCGCTCCGCACCGCCTTAAGAACGCCGCCGCCTCGAACGTCCTTACACCGGTCCGGTTCATGAAGTTCCTTGTATCGATCATGATGCCGGCATACAGGCAGTCCGCCTCCACGGACGGGAACCGGATATCGTCAACGATATATTGGAGTACCTCCGCCACCATCTCGCAGGTAGAAGACGAATAAGGCTCTACATAGGACAGAACCGCATTCTCGATAACAGTGCTTCCCTGACGGTGGTGGTCCAGTACCGCGATCATCTTCGACTTCTTCAGAAGCTCCGGACATTCGGTCATCTGCGGCTTGTTCGTATCAACAACGATCACCATCGTATTGTCCGAGACAAGGTCCAGCGCCTGTTCCGACGTAAGGAAAATATCGTCCTCGTACGCAGGACTCTCCGCAATCTCGTCGTAAAGCGGACGCACTGACTGCGTCACGTCATTTATGACAATATGGGCTTTTTTCTCCAGGCTGACCGCCGCCCGGTATATTCCCATGCACGCGCCAAAGGAATCCGGATCCGCGATCTTATGTCCCATCACAATCACCTGATCCTTGGTCACGATGAACTCCCGGAGAGCCTCAGCCTTTACACGCGCCTTTACACGGGTGTTCTTCGCTGTCTGTTCCTTCTTCCCTCCGAAATAGGAAATCCCATTGCAGTCTTTGATGACAGCCTGATCGCCGCCTCTGGCCAGAGCCAGATCAATGGCCACACGGGCATACTGATAGCTGAGGGCGTATGTCGCCGTGTTCAGGCCCAGGCCGATACTCAGCGTCGCCGAGCGGGCGTTTCCGATGTTGACCTGCTTTACTTCCTCAAGGATAGAGAACTTGTCTTCCTTAATCTTCTTATAGCTTTCCTTCCGGATCACGACAAAATATTTGTCCTTCTCCATCTTCTTTACAATGCCGTCTACATCCCCGATATACTTGTTGATCTTCCGGTCGATCAGAGCAACAAGGAGCGACTGGCGCACCTCTTCCACACTCTCCATAACCTCGTCGTAATTGTCGATATAGATCAGGCCGGCGATCATCCGCTGATCCTCGTTCTCACGGATATACGCATTCAGCTCCGTCACGTCCCTGAGGGATACGGCGACAAAAAATTCTTTCTCTTCAGGGATCTGAAGGAGCTCCTCCTTCTCGCTGAACCCTTCCAGACTCACTCTCCTCAGTTCTGCCTGATAGTCCCTGTCCCGGTAGGTAACTTCCAGTTCCACGTGCTCCATATCTTCCTTCGGGAACACGCCCGGATGCAGTTCCGGGATCATCCGGTTCAGAGTCTTCTCCCTTTTCTGTCCGCTCATCAGAGCGTTAAAACTGTCGTTCGCCCACAGGATCCTGCCATCCTCCAGCGTGATCGCATAAGGGATCGACAGCTCCTTCAGTAGCGTATTCTCAATCCCCTTATACTGAACCGAAAACTGGATCAGGTCCGCCAGGATCAGTGAGCGGTTATAAAAGTACAGCCCGCCTGCAATGCCCAGATAAAGAAGGATAAAAACAGACATGATAAATCCGGCCCGTTTATCGATCACATAGATCCAGATATTCATCGCGATCAGGAGCACAGCCATGATAAGCGGCCAGTGCATATACATCCTGAGCTGCCCTTTTAAGCGCATTTTCTCTTTCTTCATAATAATGCAACCTCACTTTAACACTATGCCGCAGCACAGAAAACTCGGCAATCTGACAGACGACACAGTGCCGTCTCACATAGAGTGTCATTAT
>DWUT01000164.1 GCA_019120615.1 Candidatus Mediterraneibacter norfolkensis | reverse complement strand
TTTCTTCTCTATTCTGTTTCTATCTTCTCTTGAGACGATTCAGTTCTTCCTTTTCTTCCCGGCTCACACGGTAGGATTCCCGGATCTTCTGGATGGCTTTATTGTGGGTAAAATCATCCATTGTATCCTGTTCCAGAAACCGCCTGGTCTTATCCGGAAACTTTACATAACAGACCTGGACCGTCCACGCTACGCCCATTTTTGTATAATATCCTTCATGCCGGATCTTTCCGCAGTATTCCAGGATCTCATCGATATGCTCCTTGTCCACGAAATGTGACATCATTGCCACGATCATGAAGCGCAGTTCAAATTCCTCCCGGCTGTCCTGAAATTTCCGCAGATAATCAAACCAGTACTCCGGATCCTTTTCCATGAATTTATATCCGGTGACACAGCTGTCACAGACAGCCCAGTTTCCTATCTTCGGCACAAATTCATCCAGATATCTGCTCCGCTCTTCCCGGTCCATCTTCGCATACCCCAGGATCAGCCCCTGCATCATGATTTCTTCATGGAAGGATTCGGATCCGATCTTCTCCCTGGCTTCTTCCAGGTAGGAACGGAAATCTTCTTTTGCTGCCTCTCTGGCAAGCTTTCTCATAGCCGGAAGCCGGATCCCCATAACATGTTCCACGCCGGGGATCAGTTTCCGGTTAAACTCTTTATAGTCCTCTTCGGACAGACTGCGGAGCTGTTCTCTTATCTCTTCCGTAGTCATCCTATTTCTCTTTGCTCTTCAGGTATTCGTCAATTCCCTTTGCTCCGGCTTTTCCTGCGCCCATGGCAAGGATAACCGTTGCTGCGCCTGTCACAGCGTCTCCGCCGGCGAATACGCCTTCTTTTGATGTCTGTCCGTTGTCCTCGTCGGCAACAATACACTTCCTGCGGTTCGTCTCCAGTCCTTTCGTCGTGGATGAGATCAGCGGGTTCGGTGAAGTTCCGAGAGACATGATAACCGTATCTACCTCAATGTCATACTCTGATCCGGGAACTTCGATAGGACGTCTTCTTCCGGATGCATCCGGTTCGCCAAGCTCCATCTTGATGACAGTCATGCTGGTAATGTTTCCGTTTTCGTCCACATTGATCTTCTTCGGATTTCTGAGAAGATCAAAGACAACGCCTTCTTCTTTTGCGTGATGGACTTCCTCCACTCTGGCAGGAAGTTCCGCCTCGCTCCTTCTGTAGACGATATGTACGTCAGCGCCGAGACGGAGTGCTGTTCTTGCCGCGTCCATGGCAACGTTTCCTCCGCCCACGACAGCGACTTTTTTGCCTGCTGCGATAGGCGTATCATAGGAATCGTCAAATGCTTTCATCAGATTGCTTCTTGTCAGATATTCATTTGCGGAGAATACTTCATTTGCATTCTCGCCCGGGATGCCCATGAACATCGGAAGTCCGGCTCCGGAGCCGATGAACACGGCTTCAAAGCCCTCGTCCTCCATAAGCTGATCGATCGTAGTAGATTTTCCGATCACCACGTTTGTCTCAAATTTTACGCCGAGTTCTTTTACTTTCTCGATCTCTTTTGCAACAACCTTCTGTTTCGGGAGACGGAATTCAGGGATTCCATATACGAGCACACCGCCCAGCTCGTGAAGAGCCTCAAATACAGTAACATCGTATCCCATCTTTGCAAGATCCCCTGCACATGTAAGTCCGGACGGACCGGAACCGATCACTGCAACCTTATGGCCGTTCTTCATCTCTGCGCCCACCGGCTTGATATCGTTCTCAAGCGCATAGTCTGCCACGAATCTCTCCAGTTTTCCGATGGATACCGGCTCGCCTTTGATGCCGCGGATACATTTTCCCTCGCACTGTGACTCCTGCGGGCAGACACGTCCGCAGATTGCAGGGAGCGCGCTGGACTTTCCGATCACCTTATAGGCTTCCTCGATATTTCCTTCCTTCACTTCATGGATAAACGCCGGAATATCAATGGATACAGGACATCCCTGGATACATTTTGCGTTCTTGCAGTTCAGGCATCTCGTCGCCTCATCCATCGCTTCCTCTAAATTATAACCGAGACATACCTCGTCAAAATTTGTCGCGCGTACTTTCGGATCCTGCTCTCTTACAGGAACTTTCTTTAACATATCTGCCATTATTCGTCACCTCCACAATGTCCGCATCCGCCGTGATGAGTATCGCCTTCCTGAAGTTTCAGGAGTGCTCTTCCCTCCTGGGTCTTATACATCTGGCTTCTCTTCATTGCCTGGTCAAAGTCCACCAGATGTCCGTCGAACTCCGGTCCATCCACACAGGCAAATTTGATCTCGTCACCGACCTGGAGACGGCAGGCGCCGCACATACCGGTTCCGTCTACCATGATCGGGTTCATGCTGACGATCGTAGGGATCTCCAGTTTCTTTGTGAGCAGACAGACAAATTTCATCATGATCATAGGACCGATGGCAACGCAGACATCATATTTCTTACCCTCGCCCACCAGTTCTTCCACCATGGTTGTAACCATTCCTGCATGACCATATGTACCGTCGTCCGTACACGGATAGTAATTTCCAGCAACCGCCTTCATCTCATCTTCAAGGATCAGCATGTCCTTTGTCTTCGCTCCCACGATGACGTCCGCGTCAATCCCGCGCTCTTTCAGCCATTTTACCTGAGGATAAACAGGCGCCGCACCGACTCCTCCTGCCACAAACAGCATTTTCTTATTCTTCAATGTCTCGATATCTTCATGCACAAACTCAGACGGACATCCGAGAGGGCCTGTAAAATCACGGAAATAGTCTCCGGCTTTCAGACTGCCCATCTTTGTAGTGGAAGCTCCCACTTCCTGTACCACGATCGTGATTGTTCCGGCCTCTCTGTCATAATCACAGATGGTCAGCGGGATCCGTTCCCCTTTCTCATCGATTTTAACGATCACAAACTGGCCCGGTTCACAGTGCTGCGCAACACGCGGTGCATGCACGTCCATCAAAAAGATCTTGTCAGCCAGCTTTTCTGCTTTCATTATCTGATACATGGTCATCCTCCTTAAAAAATCACTCTTTCAATATAATACGCCATAAATCGCGTAATAGCAAGTGAATATGAACAGAAAGCGGGCTGCCCGGTGTTCGGGCAGCCCGCTTATCAGGAACATGGCAGATCCTTTTAGAAGTCAACCTCTGTTCCGTAGTATGTGCATGTGAGAAGTTTCTCCATTGTTGCAGGATCGATCGGACGCGGGTTGGAACCTGTGCAGGCGTCTCCCACTGCCAGTTCTGCGATATGAGCAACTTTCTCTTTGAACTCATCCTCATTGATGCCGAAGTCTTTCAGTGTCTTCGGAATGTTCAGTTTCACGTTGAACTCATTGATCTTCTCTCTCAGGCTGTTGATCAGGGCTTTCTCAGATGTTCCCGGAAGTCCCATCCTGCGTGCGATCTCAGCGTAGCGGCTTGCAGCTACCGGATCTTTTGCATTATATGCGATTACATAAGGAAGATAGATTGCATTCGCGCATCCGTGCGGAATGTGTCCTGTGGAGAATGCAGCTCCTGTCTTGTGCGCCATGGAGTGAACGATGCCGAGCAGAGCGTTTGAGAACGCCATACCTGCGAGGCACTGTGCGTAGTGCATCTGCTCTCTTGCTTCCATATTGCAGTTGTAGGATGCAGGCAGGTAATCCAGTACCATCTCGATCGCCTGAAGCGCAAGCGGATCAGTAAACGGTCCGTGGAGTGTTGATACATATGCCTCGATCGCATGTGTCAGAGCATCCATACCTGTGTATGCAACCTGTTTTACCGGAAGTCCTGATACAAGATCCGGGTCAACGATAGCAACATCAGGAGTGATGTTGAAGTCAGCCAGAGGATATTTCACGCCTGTCTGATAGTTTGTGATGACTGAGAATGCAGTAACCTCGGTTGCAGTTCCGGATGTGGAAGGAATTGCAGCGAATTTTGCTTTCTGTCTCAGTTCCGGGAAATTAAACGGTGTACAGAGATCCTCAAAAGAAGTTTCCGGATACTCATAGAAAGCCCACATTGCTTTTGCCGCGTCGATCGGCGAACCTCCGCCCATCGAAACGATCCAGTCCGGTTCGAACGCGCGCATCGCCTCTGCGCCTTTCATAACTGTCTCAACGGACGGATCCGGCTCTACGCCTTCGAATACCTGAACTTCCATGCCTGCTTCTTTCAGATAGTTTACAGCCTTGTCAAGGAAGCCCTGACGCTTCATGGAACCGCCGCCCACTACGAGCATTGCTTTCTTTCCTTTTAAGTTTTTCAGCTCTTCCAGACATCCTTTCCCGTGATAAATGTCTCTTGGTAAACAAAATCTACTCATTTCCAGCATCTCCTTTATGTATATTTGTTATTTTTTTAACACAGCTATTATAACTCCGTATATAAAAGAATGCAACCGGAATTTTGTAAAATATCAATAAAATTTCTCACAAAATCCGATTGCATTTCAAACATTTCACTATATTAGTATTTTATTCCGAACGGGTGATATAATTTCTTGTGGTAACATCCGTTGCCTTGCCATTATTATTGTTCACCAGGATTGCACTGAAGATAGTCTGTGTGTCCTGAGGCATATCGATGGGACCGGTATATTCCGTAGAATCGCTGGTCGGTGTTGAGCCATCCATCGTATAATAGGCGGTATATCCTTCCGGAACCGTGATCGTGATCTGAGTCGGCTCGGTATACTGCCCTGTTGCCGGCGTGACTGCCGGAGCATCCACGATCGGAAACTCAATCGTGTATTTCGCAGACGCCACAACACTTGGTATCCCGTTCGCGTTAACTGCGACAGCACGAATCTCAGTCTCTCCCTCATTCTGGAGCAGAACAGGTTCTGTGTACTCCGTGCTTGATTCTGTCGGATCCGTACCGTCTGTCGTGTAATAGATCTTTCCCCCTATTTCGGAAGAAAGGGAAACTTCCTGAACTTCACTGTAAGTTCCTCCCTCAAGACTGAATTCAGGCGCGTCTGAGACATATTCAGACACTGCGTTCAGAACAGATTGATCTTCACAATCCTGCAGCAGCGCGGATATCTTATCTTGCTGCTCTGTATCCATATAAAAAGCGATCGCTGCCTGATACAGCTCTGCATTGGAGGGCTGTGTTTCCAGTGCTGTAAGGAATACAGACTCTGCGCCATCCAGATCGTCCTGATCAAGATATACCTGTGCAAGACCGGCATATGCCTCACTGCGGGATCTGTCTTTTGTGACCGCCCGGTTAAACAAGTTCTCTGCCTCCGTATAATCCCCCGACTGAAGCGTATTGTATCCTCTGTTTACCACTCCGGTATAGGAGTTATGATATATTACAAAAACACCTGCACCGATCAGCACCAGCAGGAAAAATAGGATAAGAAGAAGGTTTCTTCTCTTACGCTTTGCCGCCTCCCTGCGTCTGATCTGCTGCTGTCTCCTGCGTTCTCTTTCATCCTGCTCCGGCTGTATCCTTCCAGTCTCACGCCTTACAGTGCCTGTGTTCCCTGTATTGCCGCGTTTTACGCTGCCAGTATTCCGTCCTGCTCCACTCTGCCGGTCCGGCCCCCCTGCACGCCGCATCCGGGCTCTCCGCTCCTCGCGGATCCGGTCCATCTCCCCCTGGCTGAGTACTCTGGTTGAGTTTTCATTTCCGGGAACGCCCCCTCTGCGTGCTCTTCTGATATCTCCGGTCTGGATCTGTCTGGTTGCCCCCTCGACTGATCCTCTTACTTCACGCGCGAGGACGTCTTCCAGAGGATTATAATCCGGAACAATCTGGACTTCCGCACCGCATTCGGGACAAATCATCTGATCTTCCGGGATATTTGCTCCGCAATGTGTACATCTCATAAACGCTTCCTCCTAACAGCGTACCGTCTCAACACAGTTGTTCATCAGCATGGCGATCGTCATCGGTCCAACACCTCCGGGAACCGGTGTGATGGCAGAGACTTTCGGCTCCACATCCTCAAAATCCACATCTCCGCAAAGATGCCCTTCTTCATCCCGGTTCATCCCCACATCGATCACCACTGCTCCGTCTTTCACATACTCCGCGGTGATAAAGCGCGCTTTCCCGATCGCAGCGATCAGAATATCTGCCTTTGATGTGATCTCCGAGAGATTCTTCGTCCTGGAATGAGTCACCGTGACTGTCCCGTTTTCACGGAGAAGAAGTGCCGCCATCGGTTTCCCGACAATATTACTCCTTCCTGCGATCACACAGTTCTTTCCCTCGATCCCGATCCCGGAACGCTTCAGAAGCTGTATGATCCCTGCCGGAGTGCAGGATACAAAGCCTTTCTCTCCGATCCAGAGCCTTCCTACACTGACCGGATGGAATCCGTCCACATCTTTATCCGGTGAGATTGTCCGGATGATCCTGTCCTCATCAATATGGGACGGGAGAGGCAGCTGCACAAGGATCCCGTTCACGGAAGCGTCCTGATTCAGTTCCTCCACCAGCCTTACAAGCTCCTCCTCGGTGGTCTCCTCCGGAAGCTCATATGCCCGGGATTCGATGCCCACATATGCGCATGCCTTTTTCTTGTTCCTGACATACACTGTAGAAGCCGGATCATTCCCCACCTGGACGACTGCCAGGCAGACACTGATCCCCTGCTCTTCCATCTTCTGTACTTCAATCTTCAATTCATCTTTGATCTCCTGGGAGATCCGTTTTCCGTCAATTAACTGCGCCATTTATCTCTCCTTTAAAACAGTCCTGTGATCTTTCCGTCGTCCGTCACATCGATCCCGTTTGCAGCTGGAACTTTCGGAAGACCGGGCATAGTCATGATCGCGCCTGTCAGGGCGACCACAAATCCGGCTCCTGCGCTGACATAGACCTCGCGGATATGGATGTCAAAATTCTCCGGCCGGCCCAGTTTCTTTGCGTCATCTGACAGAGAGTACTGATTCTTCGCCATACAGATTGGGAAGGATCCAAAGCCCATGGATTCGATCTTCGCGATCTGCCGCTCTGCCGCCGGTTCATATACAACTCCGCGGGCGCCATAGATCTCTCCCGCAATAGTCTCGATCTTCTCTTTCAGGGACAGGCCCTCTTCATACAGCGTGTGGAAGCCGCTTTGTTTTGTCTCCAGCGTCTCCAACACTTTTTCCGCAAGAGCGATGCCTCCCTCTCCGCCTTTCTCCCAGACCTCAGACAGGGCAAATTCACATCCTCTCTCCTCGCAGAACTTTCGGATGTACTCGTTCTCCGCTTCTGTGTCCGTGACAAAGGAATTCAGTGTCACGATCACAGGCACTCCATATTTCTGTATATTCTCAATGTGCTTTTCAAGGTTAACGATCCCTTTTGCGAGAGCTTCCAGGTTCTCCTCCGCAAGATCACTCTTCGCAACTCCACCATTATACTTCAAAGCGCGCACTGTTGCAACAAGAACGACTGCATCGGGCTTGAGTCCCGCCATCCGGCACTTGATATCAAAGAATTTTTCTGCGCCGAGGTCCGCGCCGAATCCTGCCTCTGTGATCGTGATATCACTGAGCTTGAGAGCCATCCTCGTTGCCCGTACGCTGTTGCATCCATGGGCGATGTTCGCAAAAGGTCCCCCATGCACCAGCGCCGGCGTATGTTCCAGCGTCTGGATAATATTCGGCTTGATGGCGTCTTTGAGGAGCGTGGCCATGGCCCCTGTGGCTTTCAGGTCATCCGCAGTCACAGGATCTCCGTCAAAATTGTACGCCACGATGATCTTTCCGAGTCTCCGCTTCAGGTCGGCAAGGTCATTTGCGAGACAGAGGATCGCCATGATCTCGGATGCCACGGTGATGACAAAATGATCTTCCCTTACCATTCCGTCCATCTTGTTTCCAAGTCCCACCACAATATTCCTGAGAACTCTGTCGTTCATATCAAGGCATCGTTTCCACACCACCTGCCGCGGGTCAATCCGGAGCTCATTCCCCTGCTGGATATGATTGTCGAGCATGGCTGCAAGCAGATTATTCGCGGAAGTAATCGCATGAAAATCACCGGTAAAATGGAGGTTCAGATCTTCCATGGGAACAACCTGCGCATAACCGCCCCCGGCAGCGCCTCCCTTGATACCGAAGCACGGTCCAAGGGACGGCTCTCTGAGAGCAATGAGCGCCTTCTTTCCAAGTTTTGCCATCGCTTCTCCAAGTCCTACTGTAGTAGTTGTCTTTCCTTCCCCTGCGGGAGTCGGGTTGATCGCAGTCACAAGGACCAGCTTTCCGTCCTCATTGTCTTTGATGCGCTCCCAAAGTTCATCGGAAAGCTTTGCCTTGTATTTTCCGTAAAACTCCAGTTCATCTTCGGTGATCCCGATTGTCCCTGCCACGTCTCTGATGTGCATCATTTCCGCTTCCTGCGCGATCTGGATATCTGTCTTCATCTTTTCTCCTCCTGTTCTCTTTGTCTGACTGTTTTTTTGTTCACTTTGCCAAGCTGTTACGTCTGGCTTTCTATGTACTGGTCAAATTCCTCCTTTGACATCAGGATCTTCCTGGGCTTCGTCCCTTCTTCCGGACCCACCACGCCGGCTTCGGCAAGCTGGTCCATGATCCTGGCGGCACGGTTAAAACCGATCTTGAACATCCTCTGCAGCATGCCAATGGAGGCCTTGTCTTTGTCTATGATCAGTTTCCCCGCTTCGATGAAATACGCGTCGTGCGCATCCCTTCCTTCTCCCGGGCCGGCAGTCTCCTGCTGTCCCGGCAGATTTGTATTCATATGCTCCTCGAGTTCGTTATTATAAGACGTATTTCCGTTATTGCTGATCAGATGATCAACAACGGCCTGCACTTCCTTGTCGGAGACAAATGAGCCCTGTACCCGCACCGGTTTCGGATAACCGGACGGATAAAACAGCATGTCTCCCTTTCCGAGCAGTTTTTCTGCTCCATTCATATCGATGATCGTCCTGGAGTCCACACCGGATGAAACAGAGAAGGCAATCCTTGACGGCATGTTCGCCTTGATCAGTCCGGTAATGACGTTGACAGACGGTCTCTGTGTCGCGAGGATCAGGTGAAGTCCCGCCGCTCTCGCCAGCTGAGCCAGACGGCAGATCGCGCCCTCAACCTCTCCCGGAGCCACCATCATCAGATCCGCAAGCTCGTCGATGATGATGATGATCTGCGGAAGCTTCTTCTGCACATCAGGAGCCGTCTCGCCTTTTTCCACCTTTTCATTAAAGCCTTTCAGGTCTCTTACATTATATTCCGCGAATAACTTATATCTCTTTTCCATCTCGGCCACCGCCCAGTTCAGGGCTCCCGCGGCCTTCTTCGGATCCGTCACCACAGGGATCATCAGATGCGGAATCCCATTATAAACGCTGAGCTCCACAACTTTCGGATCCACGAGGATCAGTTTCACATCCTCCGGATCCGCCTTGTAGATGATGCTCATGATCAGTGTATTGATGCAGACGGACTTTCCGGAGCCGGTGGCTCCTGCAACCAGCAGATGAGGCATCTTCGCGATGTCAGCTACGACAACCTTCCCGGCAATGTCTTTTCCCACTGCAAATGTGATCGGGGAAGCACTGGAACGGAATTCCTTTGATTCCAGAAGATCCCGCAGCATCACAGCAGTATTCTCGCTGTTTGGCACCTCAATACCAACGGCAGCCTTCCCGGGAATCGGCGCTTCGATCCTCAGGTCGGCAACGGCAAGGTTCAGCTTGATATCATCCGCCAGTCCCACGATCCGGCTCACCTTGACGCCCTGCTCCGGCTGAAGCTCATATCGTGTGACAGAAGGCCCACAGCTTGCGTTGGTCACATGGACACCGACACCGAAGTTCTGCAGCGTCTGTTCCAGCTTCTTCGCTGTCGCCCGCAGATGGGCATCGGAGTCTCCTCCTCCCTTTTTCCCTTTCTTAAGCAGGCTGAGTGGAGGTGTATGATAGACGGGCGTTTCCTTGTCCTCATTTTCTCTCACCGCCTCGGCAACTTGTTCCGTCTCCACTGCCACAGCCTGGGCGTCCTGCCTGGATCTTCGGCTTCTTGTCTTCGCCGGCTCTTCCGCTGAAATGTCCGGTTCTGCAGGAGAAGATTCCGCAGGCCCTCCCATTGGATCCGGAAGATCTGGTATCTCATCTGTCTGGAAGGTGTCCGTAGATTCCGCCCGGTTTATAACGAACAGATCAGGCTGTTCCTCATTGTTTCCAGCAGAGAACGGTTCCTCTGGAGTAAGTTCGTAAATATCGGGATTCTTCCTCCTTCCGCGCCGTTTCTTTTCCTTCGTCCCGGAACCCTCTTCCGGTTCCAGTGTGGTCGCAAAGGAGATGCCGGAAACTTTCCGGTCCATCCTGCGCTCTTTCGGATCATCTGTCTGTTCCTCCGCTTCTCTTCGGCGTTCTTCCGCCTGACGCGCCCGGATGACCGCGGTCTCCTGATGCTTTTTCTTTACTCCTTCGTATGCCTTCCGGCTCTGCTTTCCGAGCGGCACGAGAAGTGATCTTTCCGTGATCAGGATCATGCAGATGATCGCAAAGATAAAAAGCACCACGTAAGTCCCTATCTCCCCGATAAGCGGACAGAGAAGGGTGACGATACATCCTCCCGTAAGCCCTCCCGCATTCCTGTGTTCACTTGACGCCCTGTAATATGAAAGAATCGCTGTTCCCGGTTCATACTGGTTAAAGACCAGCTCAAGAATCGCTGTAAGGATCAGGAACAAAACAACTCCCGCAGCGATCTTTATGTAAGCGTGAGCATTCCCTTTGTTGGAGATCAGGAATGCAGTCAGGCCAAACAGCACAAAAGGCAGCAGATATGCCATAACCCCAAACATTCCGAAGAAAACGGAAGAAACAGACTCCCCAGCCGTTCCTCCCAGACCAAAATTACTCAGGACAAGCAGGATACATACAGCGAGCGTCACAAGGATAATAATCTCGCTGCGTATCTCTGTATTCTGCTGTTCACTGCTTTTTGAGTTCGCAGTTCGGGTTGTCTTCTTTTTCGGCGTGCTTTTTGTGCTTTTTTTTCCTTTTGTCGATTTCGCAGCCATGTAAATCCCCCTTGTTAATTGAACATACTATAGATTAGTATAACATTTTTTAAAAACTGTGTCATCACCCTTTTTTTCTTATCATCTCCTGAAGCTTTGCGTAAGCCTGACTGATACCTCCCACTTCATCGATGATCCCCTCTCTCACTGCCTCTTCCCCTTCCAGCATGGTACCTACATCTTTTACAAGCTGGGTGGAGTCCAGCATCAGTTCAAGGAGACGCTCCTGGGAAATGCGCGAATGCTCTGAAATAAATCTTGCGATTCTGTCCTGGGTCTTCTCCATATTTCTGTAACTCTGGATCACACCGATAAACATTCCTGTGGACCGCACCGGGTGCACTATCATCGTCCCTGTGGGAACGATAAAGGAGTAATCCGCAGAAACAGCGAGGGGCCCTCCGATGGAATGGCTCCCTCCCAGCACCAGGGATACTGTAGGTTTGCTGAGCGAAGCGATCATCTCAGCGATCGCCAGTCCGGCTTCCACGTCTCCGCCGAGCGTATTCAGGAGGATAAGGACCCCTTCTGTCTCATCGTCCGCCTCGATCTCCGCCAGTCTCGGCAGAAGATGCTCATACTTCGTTGCTTTTGTATTTCCGGATACCGCTTCATGCCCTTCAATCTCCCCTATGATTGTCAAAAGCTGTATCCTGTTTTTTCCCTCCTTCCCCTGAAGCTCAAGGGTTCCCATCTCACGGATCTCATTATTCTCACGTTCTCTTTGCTGAGTCTTTGTCTGTTCCTGATCATCTCTGTTCATTTTAACCGTCCTCCCTGTTGTCAGATATTCTTTATTATTTGAAAAAAAGAACATTTCTATACAGAAGACAATCCCGGATACATTAATTTCAGAATATTCCATGAAAAAATGGCATGAACATAATTGTATACGTCCATACCATCTCAAATTACCTCAATGCCTGTTCTACATCGGCAATGATATCTTCCACATTTTCAATTCCCACACTGAAGCGGATCAGATCCGGCTGCACACCAGCCTCAATCAGTTCCTGTTCATTCATCTGGCGGTGTGTATGGCTCGCCGGGTGAAGGACACAGCTTCTTGCATCCGCAACATGTGTCACGATAGCGACCATCTTGAGTCTGTCCATCATCTCAACAGCCGCGTCTCTTCCGCCTTTTAATCCGAACGTAAGAACGCCGCATGTGCCGTTGGGCATATATTTCTGAGCAAGATCATAGTATTTGTCCCCTGGGAGTGACGGATAGCTGACCCACGCCACTTTTTCGTGTTCTTTCAGATACTGCGCTACCTTCAGCGCGTTCTCACAGTGTCTCGGCATACGGAGATGAAGCGTCTCCAGTCCGATGTTCAGAAGGAAGGCGTTCTGCGGAGACTGGATCGATCCCAGGTCTCTCATGAGCTGCGCCGTCGCTTTTGTAATGTAAGCGCCTTTTCCGAATTTCTTTGTATACACGATCCCGTGGTAGGTCTCATCCGGAGTCGTAAGTCCCGGGAATTTATCGCCGTGGGCTTCCCAGTCGAAGTTTCCGCTGTCCACGATTGCGCCGCCGACACAGGCTGCGTGCCCGTCCATGTATTTTGTCGTAGAGTGAGTGACAATGTCTGCTCCCCACTCAAAAGGACGGCAGTTGATCGGTGTTGCAAACGTATTGTCCACGATAAACGGAACTCCGTGGCGGTGAGCAGCCTCTGCGAACTTTTCAAAATCAAGCACTACAAGCGCCGGGTTTGCAATAGACTCTCCGAACACTGCCTTTGTATTATCCTGGAATGCAGCTTCCAGTTCTTCCGGCGTGCAGTCCGGATCCACGAAAGTAGCCTCTACTCCCATTTTACGGATCGTATGTGCGTAGAGATTATATGTACCGCCGTACAGTGCGGAAGCGCATATGATATGATCGCCCGCCTGTGCGATATTCATGACAGCATAAAAATTTGCCGCCTGTCCGGATGAAGTGAGCATCGCCGCTACGCCGCCCTCCAGGTCACAGATCTTTGCGGCTACCGCGTCGTTGGTCGGATTCTGAAGCCGGGTATAAAAATATCCTGATTCTTCCAGATCGAACAGACGTCCCATCTGCTCACTTGAAGTATATCTGAATGTAGTGCTCTGATAGATCGGGAGGACCCTCGGCTCTCCGTTTCCCGGTTCATAACCGGACTGTATGCATTTTGTCTCAATTCTGTAGTCGCTCATCTGCTTCTCCTCCTGTTTCTGTCTTATTTTGTCTTACTCGTTCCAGTTGTGATATACATCCTGCACGTCGTCATCTTCCTCCAGAAGATCCAGTGTTTTCTGGATGTTCTTGATGTCCTCCTCGTT
>DWUT01000163.1 GCA_019120615.1 Candidatus Mediterraneibacter norfolkensis | reverse complement strand
GATGGATTCGGCTGCGTCCAGCCATGCAGCAGCTCGATTTCGCTTCGCTCCATCTCGCTGTACGGCTGCGCCGTATACCGAAATATTACGAAGCATGTTACGGGAAGCGAGCTCCCCGTAACACGCCCCGTAACATTTCACTGCATGGCTTAGTTTTCACAAAAAGTTTATATTCAATCTCTATACACGTTTTGGAAACTGTGCTAAAATAAATCATTGTATTGTGCCATAGCAGTGGTATCATAGTGTATGAGTAAGAACAATACGATCAAAGAAATGTGCCGCGAGGAGCGGCCTTATGAGAAATGTGAACAGTATGGGGCGGAAAATCTGACAGATGCCGAACTTCTGGCGGTTCTGCTCCGCACCGGTACAAAAGGGGAGAATTCGCTCCAGCTTGCGCAGAAGATCCTTCATCCTGATTTCATTCAGGACGGGATACTCAGCATTCATCAGTGGTCACTGGAGCAGCTTACCGGTTTAAAGGGGATCGGGAAAGTCAAGGCAGTACAGATCCTGTGTCTGTCTGAACTCGCAAAGCGTCTCTCAAAAGCGGAAGCGCGCAAACGGCTTGACTTTTCCGCGCCGGAAACGATCGCCCGGTATTACATGGAAGATATGCGCCACAGGAACAGGGAGATCATGAAGCTTCTTTTCCTGAATACAAAATCCAGATTTCTGGGTGAGAATGATATCTCCGTAGGGACGGTTAATTCAACGCTTGTCTCACCGCGCGAGATCTTCGTGGAGGCACTGAGGAAGAATGCAGTTTCGGTTATCCTTCTTCACAATCATCCAAGCGGGGATCCCACTCCGAGCAAGGATGACGTTCTTGTCACAAAACGTGTCCACGAAGCCGGGGAGATCATCGGCATCGATCTTCTGGATCACATCATCATAGGGGACAACTGTTTTATAAGTTTAAGGGAAAAGGGGTTCTTTGACTGAGCCCCGGGGATGATAAGGGGATTTGACTGAATATGGCGAGAAATGTTTATGGACTTGATCTCGGTACATACGAGATCAAGGTGTTCGATAAAAAGAAGGACAGGATATGGCGTGAAAAAAATGTGATCGCCATGAAAGATAAAAAGTATATTTTTTCCGTGGGAGATGAAGCATATGATATGTATGAGAAAGCCCCGGAGAACATTCAGGTCGTTTTCCCGATGAAAAACGGAGTGATCGCTCACTTTGATGATATGCAGTATCTTCTCGGAAATCTCCTGGGGACGGACCGGCAGTTCGTGCGCGGTGCGGAGTATGTCATCGCAGTGCCTACGGATGTGACGGAGGTTGAAAAGAAAGCCTTTTACGATCTCGTTTTCCACTCCGAGGCAAAGGCGAAGTCTGTGCGTATCGTTGAACGGGGGCTTGCTGATGCCATCGGCTTCGGGATCGATATCATGAATGAAAAAGGTGTGTTTATTGCCAATTTCGGTGGCGGGACAACCGAGCTGTCGGTTCTTTCTTCCGGCGGAATGGTCCTCAACCGTCTCGTGAAGATCGGAGGAGAGCATTTTGACAAGGCGATCGGAAATCTTGTGAGACATAACAAGGATTTCCTTATCGGCAGGATAACCTCGGAGCGGCTTCGAAGAGAGTTCGGTGTGTTTGACCAGGATACCGGAAGTGCTCTGACTGTATCGGGGCGCGATCTGATCTCTGGTGTTCCGTCCCAGACTGATATTCAGATCAGTCTGGTTCGGGCTGCGATGAAAGACCCTCTGGAAGAATGCGTCCGCGCGATCCGATCCATGATCGACAGAACTCCGCCCGATGTCCGGAGAGCGATCGAGGCAGATGGGATCTATCTTACCGGCGGCATAGCGAATCTCAGAGGACTCTCTACATATATGGAAGAGTCAGTCGGGCTTCCGGTTATGACCGTTGCGGATCCGGAACTGTGCGTGGTAAAAGGTCTGCGGAAGATCATACAGGATAAGACATATTACAGAAGGCTCACGTATTCTATGTTAGATGAAGATTACAGGTGGTTGAGATAATGAAAAAGAAAAATCAGGCTTCGGCCTTTAACAGATATCTGCTTTTGGGACTTGCTGTTTTCTGTATCATAATGATGCTGCTGTCCTCTTTTTCCGAAAGAGCGGCAGGGCCTTTTAAAGTGCTTGCCAATGTCACTGTCATCCCTCTTCAGCAGGGAATCAACTATATCGGAAGCTGGATGGGGGATATGACGGATAACTTTGAGACCATGCAGCAGCTTCGCGCTGAGAACGAAAAACTGCAGGAGCAGGTCGACTCCCTTATGACAGAGAACAATTATCTCCAGGAGGAGAGATATGAACTGGAACGCCTGCAGGAGCTTTACCAGCTTGATTCCAATTACGCGGAATATGAAAAGACGGCGGCCCATGTGATCGGAAGCGACTCCGGGAACTGGTTCAGCACTTTCACTATTGACAAGGGGAGCCAGGACGGCATTGCTGTGGATATGAATGTAATGGCCGGAAGCGGCCTTGCCGGGATCGTTGTGGAAGTCGGTCCGACCTGGGCGAGAGTGCGTTCGATCATCGATGATTCCAGCAATGTGAGTGGAATGGTCCTTTCCACATCCGACCGGTGTATTGTCAGCGGAGACCTTTCGCTTATGAGCGACGGGCAGATCCGGTTCGAACAGATGGAAAATAATGAAAATCAGGTTTCCGTGGGCGATCAGATCGTAACGTCCTATATCAGCGACAAGTATCTTCAGGGGATCCTGATCGGATATGTCAGCGAAGTGACTGTTGACTCCAACAATCTGACACGATCCGGGTATATCACGCCGGCCGTTGATTTTAAAAATATACAGGAAGTCCTTGTTATCACGACAACAAAGGCACAGCTCACCGGCGAGAGCGAAGGGCAGTAGGAGGTGCTCGGCAGTTGAAGACTTTGAAATTCAAACGTTTTTTTGTTACGGCTCTGATCGTGATCATCGCGTATCTGCTCCAGTGTACTGTATTCCAGTCTCTTCAGCTGGCAGGGATCAAGCCGAACCTTCTCATTATCGTCACAGCGGCGTTCGGATTCATGAGAGGCTCCAGAGAAGGGATGCTTGTTGGCTTTGCCTGCGGTATACTGACGGATATTCAGTTCGGGAGTATTATCGGTCTCTATGCTCTGATCTATCTTGCCGCGGGATATGTAAACGGTCTTTTTGAGAGGCTGTATTTTGATGAGGATATCAAGCTGCCTATCCTGCTGATCACTGTCAGTGAATTTCTGTACGGAGTCATCATCTATTTTCTTATGTTCCTGCTCCGGAGTGATTTCAATTTCCTGTTTTATCTGAATGAGATCATCGTCCCGGAACTGATCTATACGATCGGAATCACACTCATACTTTATCCGTTGATCCTGCTGATCAACCATAAACTCGAAGCAGAAGAGAAAAGGAGTGCAAGTAAATTTGTTTAGAGAGATCATAGACCGGATGAAAGAGGCAGGAGCATACATCCTGCGCTCTCGTCTGGTTTCGCTTATTGTAATTTTCAGTCTGACGTCATCTGTATTGATCGGCCGTCTCTTCTATCTTCAGATCGTTAGAGGAGAGGACTATCTGGAAAACTACGAGCTTCAGATCCGAAAGGAAGAGGAGATTCCGGGGACAAGGGGAAATATCTACGACCGCAACGGAAATCTCCTTGCATACAATGAACTCGCCTATTCCGTCACGGTCGAAGACACCCTTTCCACGGATCTGAGCACATCAGAGAGAAACGAGGCGCTCAACTCGATCCTTGACAGAGTCCTTGAGATCGTAGAGTCCCATGGGGATTCCGTCATTGACAGTTTTGGCATTATTCTCGACTCCGCCGGAAACTATCAGTTTACACAGTCCAGCGAGACACAGCGGCTGCGTTTTGTGGCTGACGTTTATGGACTTACGACAATAGATCTGCTCTCCAGTGAACAGCGTTCCCTGTCGGCCGCTGAGATCGTACACTACTTGTGTACAGATGACGTATATGGATATGGACTGGACGACTCCCAGGAGGACCCGGCATATATCCTGAAGATGGTCAATATGCGCTATGCCATGAACCTGAACAGCTATCAGCAGTATATGTCTACGATTCTCGCCTCAGATGTGAGCGATGAGACGGCGGCCGCGATCATGGAGAATCAGGATACGCTGACAGGCGTGGACATTGAGGAGGATTCTCTGCGCCGGTACACAGACGGGGAGTATTTTTCATCCATTATCGGGTATACGGGGCAGATCTCCCAGGAAGAATACAATGCGCTGGATGAGGATGAGAAGGAGCGGTATTCGCTGTCTGACATCGTAGGAAAATCCGGGCTTGAGCAGACGCTGGACAGTGTTCTTCAGGGCAAGAAAGGGGAGACGACATTTTACGTTGACAATCTCGGCAAAGTGACGGATACAGTCAGCAGGACTGATCCGGAAGCAGGAAATGACGTTTATCTGACCATAGATAAGGATCTTCAGGAACAGACCTATCACCTGATCGAAGAAAAGGTTGCAGGTATCGTTCTGGAGAAGCTGCGCAATGTCCTTAACTATGACCCTGAGAGCGCGGATTCCGCCAGTAACCTGATCATTCCGGTAAGTGACGCGTATCATGCATTTATCAACAACAATATTGTTGACTCCGCCCATTTCGGGAGCGATGACGCCGGACCGGCAGAGAAAGAAGTATACAATGCGTTCCAGGAAAAGAAAACTTCTGCGATCTCAGAGATCATGTCACAGCTGCGCGACAGCAATGCTGCCCCTTACGATGAACTTTCCGACGAGATGCAGGCATATATGGACTATATTTCGATTACGATACTTGAACGGAATACCGACCTTCTCCTGACTGATCAGATTGATACATCAGATGAGACTTACAATGCCTGGAGAAATGAAGAAAGCATCAGCCTGTATACTTATCTGAACTACGCGATCACTCAGAACTGGATCGATACTTCTCAGCTTGGCGGCAGTTCCTACACCAGTTCCGAAGAGATCTATCAGGAACTTCTGACTTATCTCGAAGAATATTTAAACGAGGATAGTGATTTCGACAAACTTCTCTATGAATATCTTATAAAATCAGAGGGTGTCAGCGGCGCCCAGATTTGTGCCACTGCATATGAACAGGGTGTGCTTCCGATGGATGAGGATGCTTACAACGGCCTCAGAGACGGAAGTGTGAACGCATATTCCTGGCTCAGAGAGAAGATCCAGAATCTTGAGATCACACCCGGACAGCTTGCACTGGAACCCTGTTCCGGCGGGGCGGTCGTATCCGACCCACAGACAGGAGAAGTCCTTGCCTGCGTGTCCTACCCGGGGTACGATAACAACAGACTTGCCAATACGATGGATTCCGCATATTATCAGCAGCTCAACACCGGTCTTTCCAGGCCGTTCTACAACAAGGCGACCCAGGAGAGGACAGCCCCGGGATCCACGTACAAGATGGTCTCTGCTGTCGCAGGCCTGACAGAGGGCGTGATAGACGGAGGATCGATCATCAACTGCAGCGGATCGTTCACGGAAGTCACCCCCAGCCCCAGATGCTGGATTTCCCCCGGAGCTCACGGCGGGCTGGATGTAGTGGGAGCACTGCGTGATTCCTGCAACGTCTTCTTCTATACGGTCGGATATGACCTGGGCATCGATGCGGAAGGAAACTATGACAGCGACCTGGGCATTCAGAAACTGGCGGAATATGCGCAGATGTTCGGACTCGGGGAGACGTCCGGCGTGGAAATCCCGGAAAGTGATCCGCAGATTTCAGATGAGTATGCCGTACAGTCAGCCATCGGACAGGGTACGAACAACTATACAGTGAGTCAGCTCAACCGCTACGTTGCCGCTGTAGCCAACAGTGGTACAGTATATTCACTGACGCTGATCGACAGAACCACAGATTCCAACGGGAAACTGATCTCGGACAATGAGGCCGAGGTGGTCAACACAATGGACAATATCAGCAGTTCAACCTGGGATCTTGTCCACGAGGGTATGGAGAGAATGGTATCCAGTTCTTCTACTTTTGCTGGTCTGGACATCTCCATGGCCGGAAAGACCGGTACCGCGCAGATCAGCGATACTCATCCTGACAATGCGCTGTTTGTAGGATATGCGCCGGCCGACAATCCGGAGATCGCGATCGCCGTGCGTATCGCAAACGGATACAACTCTTCCTACTCGGCGGAGATTGGAAGAGATATCACACAGATCTATTTTGATCTGGATGGTTCGGATGAGATCGTCACAGGACAGGCGGCTGAACTCGGCGAGGCAAATGCAGGTGATTAGGAAAAAGGATATGGTGATGGGGAATGGAAAGGATTGTAACGATCAAAAGCAGCAAATACGGTATGGATATCCATCTGGATCCGGAAGTATCTTTTGACGTTCTCGCGGAAAATCTTCAGTCCAAGTTTCAGAACGCGTCTCATTTTTTTAAAGGCGCTCAGATGGCGGTCAGTTTCAGCGGGAGGACTTTAAGCCGTACTGAGGAGGACCAGATTCTTAATATCATTACCGATACAACCGGAGTTGACATCGTATGTATCATAGAACATGATGAAAAAAATGAAATAATGTACAAAAGCGCTGTAGAGCAGTCTCTTTTAAATATGCAGAAGAGAGACGGTCAGTTTTACAGAGGCACGCTCAGAAAAAGACAGATCCTGGAGTCGGATTCAAGCATTGTCATTCTCGGCGATGTGGAATCCGGAGCCAGGGTCACCGCCAGAGGAAATATCATCATTGTGGGGGCACTGTACGGTTCTGTACATGCAGGAGCCTCCGGCGACAGGGACGCCTATATCGTGGCGCTGTCCATGCAGCCAAAAGCGCTGCGTATCGGTGATATTGAGGCAAAACGCCAGATCATTTACCAGGAAAGCCTGAGCATACAGGGGCCGAAGATTGCGGTCGTGGACGGGCGGCGGATCTATCTGGATCCCCTTACAGACTGACCGGGTGAACATTGTGTAGGAGGAAAAACATCATGGGCGAAGTGATTGTCATTACATCAGGAAAAGGCGGTGTCGGCAAAACGACAACGACAGCAAACATCGGAATAGGGTTGTCCAGACTGGAAAAGAAAGTGATCGTGATCGATACAGATCTTGGCCTGAGAAATCTTGACGTCGTACTGGGTCTGGAAAACCGGATCGTATATAATCTTGTCGACGTCATCGAAGGAAACTGCCGACTGAAGCAGGCTCTGATCCGGGATAAGCGTTTTCCGGAGCTGTATCTTCTGCCGTCTGCCCAGACCCGTGATAAGACCAGCGTCTCTCCGGAACAGATGAAAAAGCTCGTATCGGATCTGAAAGAGGATTTTGACTTTGTCCTGCTGGACTGCCCGGCCGGGATCGAGCAGGGATTCCAGAATGCTATCGCAGGGGCGGAGCGCTCCATTGTTGTCACGACCCCTGAGGTTTCCGCGATCCGTGACGCAGACCGCATCATCGGACTGCTGGAAGCATCAGGAATTAAGAAAAATGAGCTTCTCATCAACCGTCTCCGGGTTGACATGGTTCGGAAGGGAGATATGATGTCAGTGGACGATGTGACAGAGATCCTTGCCGTCGATCTTCTCGGAGTTATTCCTGATGACGAATACGTTGTGATCGCCACAAATCAGGGCGAGCCGGTAGTGGGAGAGGACTCCCTGGCAGGAAAATGTTATGAAAAGGTCTGCCGCAGACTTCTCGGGGAGGAGATTCCTGTCACTGACTTCATGCGCTCACCGGGACTTCTGGAAAAACTGTCCGGGCTCTTTCACAAAAACCAGGAGGACTGACAATGAGTGTACGCTCTGTATTTATCGCGAAGGAGAGACTGAAGCATCTGCTTATTACAGACAGGATACAGTGTGCTCCGGATGCTGTTGACAGACTGTCAGGAGATCTCTATAATACGGTTTCCAAGTACATTGATATCCGCCCTGAGGAGTTCAGCATTGAGATAACACGTACAGATATACATATCAAATATACAGGAGAAAAAAATTGAAATTTTTATTCAAAAATATCAAACAGCGGTATAGCATAAGAGATTATCGTTTCAGCCTGATCTTTCTCGTGCTGACAATCTCCGTTATTGGGGTTTTCATGGTCGGCAGTGCAAGACCGGATCTGATGACAAGGCAGATCATGGGTGTGGGGCTCGGCGCGCTTGCGATGGTCATTATTTCTCTGATCGATTACAAGTGGGTCCTAAGTCTTTACTGGCCAATCTACGGGCTGAATATCATCATGCTGGCCACGGTCCTTCTCTTCGGGGAGACAAGGAATAACGCAACCCGCTGGCTGAACCTCGGTTTTATACAGTTTCAGCCTTCTGATCTGACAAAGATTCTGATGATCCTGTTCTATGCAAAATTTCTCATGGAAAGAGAGGAGAGCATCAAGAGTCCGAAGACGATCATTCAGGGAGTGGCCCTGATCCTGCCCAGCCTGGCTCTGATCTACATGCAGCCGAATCTGTCCACCACCCTGTGTATCGCGGCGCTTTTCTGCGCGCTGATGTATCTGGGCGGTCTGAGTTACAGACTGATCGGAACCATACTGGCAGTGATTGTCCCGTCTTTTATCATCCTTCTCGTTATCGCTGTACAGCCGAATCAGCCGTTCCTGAAAGATTATCAGCAGGATCGTATCCTCGCGTGGCTGCAGCCGGAGGAATATGCGGACAGCACCTCCTATCAGCAGCTCAACTCGGTTATGGCCATCGGTTCCGGGCAGCTCACGGGAAAAGGTTACAATAATGATGAAGCAATCTCAGTCAAGAACGGAAATTTTGTCTCGGAGCCGCAGACCGATTTTATTTTCGCGATCATTGGTGAAGAATTAGGATTTGTGGGTTGTTGCGCGGTCATATTTTTGCTATTATTAATTGTGATAGATTGTATTCTGATTGGTTTAAAAGCGAAAGATACAGGAGGGCGGATTATCTGCGGCGGCGTTGCCGCACTGATAGGGATACAGAGCTTTATCAATATCGGTGTGGCTACAATGGTCCTGCCAAACACAGGTCTTTCTCTCCCGTTCGTGAGTTATGGACTGACTTCCGTTGTGTGCTTTTTTATGGGAATCGGGTTCGTACTGAATGTCGGTTTACAGCCTAATAAATATCAGTAAGGAGAATGTGACGGTTATGAATATTGGATTGATAGCACATGATGCGAAGAAAAAGCTGATGCAGAATTTCTGTATCGCATACCGCGGAATATTGAGTAAACATACTTTATACGCCACGGAGACCACTGGGATTCTGGTCGAGAATGTAACAAACCTGACGATACACAAATTTCTTGCCGGACATCTGGGCGGGAAACAGCAGCTCGGCTCTCAGATCGAGCATAACGCCATAGATCTTCTGATCTTTTTCCGAGATCCGCTGTCGCCGCGCTCTCATGAGCCGGACGTAAATGATATCGTCAAGCTCTGTGACATGTACAATATCCCGATCGCGACAAATATTGCCACTGCCGAAGCATTGATCCTGGCACTGGACAGAGGAGATTTAGACTGGCGTGAAATGTACAAATAGCAAATATCGGAACAGAAAAAGAAGAAGGCGCAGAAGGAAGAGCAGGTTACGCATCATTGCGGTGCTGATCTGTCTGGTCGCAGTGATTGGCGCCGGAGGCGTGGGGATATATATTTATCTCAATCCTGTATGGCAGAGAGTCGTATCTTTTGAAAAAGAGCAGTATGACAGAAATCTTTATCAGGGAGCCTTTTTTGCTCAGGATCTCTGTGTGGCTGCAGATGATGTGAAGCTGGAAGGCTTTGAAGATGAAGATTCTCTTCATGCGGCCGGCCTGTTCAATCTGGACAGCAGAAGCGTTGTGTACGGATACCGTCTGTACGACCGGCTTTTCCCGGCGAGTACGACGAAGATTATGACGGCTTATCTGGCATTGAAATATGGGAATCCGGATGATATTGTGACAGTCAGTGAACATGCGACTGATTTCAGGTGGGATGAGGTGACCTGCGGGCTGCAGGCAGGAGACCAGATCTCTCTTTATGATCTGCTGTGCGGGCTTTTGTTAAGGTCGGGGAATGACTGTGGAACCGCCATAGCAGAACATATTTCCGGGAGTGAGGAGGCCTTTGCCGAACTGATGAACACGGAGGCAAAGAGTCTTGGAGCCACAGGGACTCATTTTGTAAATCCCCACGGACTTCACGACGAAGATCACTATACAACGGCATATGACCTTTATCTGATCTTCAATGAATGTGTCAGGAACGAAACCTTTATGGAGATTATTTCCATGGATTCCTATACAGGGACGCTGACAGGCGCTGACGGGACGGTGAGGAATGAAAACTGGGTGCCGTCAAACTACTATTCCAACGGGACGACTGAAGCACCGGACGGGATCCACGTTCTCGGAGGAAAGACCGGAACAACGGATCAGGCAGGCTGCTGTGTGATCCTGTATAGTGAGGATATGGAAAACCACCCATATATTTCTGTGATCATGGGGGCCGGGGACAAGAATTTCCTGTATCAGGAGATGAACCGGCTGTTTACTGCCGGAATCACAGGATAAAAATCCCCCTCGCGGTTCCTTGAGATGGAACGGCGGGGGGATTTCTCTATTCTGACATGCTGTTGATCCTTCCGAACAGACTGATGAGATACAGACCGCACAGACCGACAATCGTATAAACGATCCGCGAGAGCCAGCTCAGGTTTCCAAATAGAAACGCTACCAGGTCGAACCGGAAGATTCCGATCAGCAGCCAGTTCACCGCGCCAATGATCACAATCGCCAGAGCAGTATTATCTAACCATTTCATGTTGTTTCCTCCTTTTCCATGTCAATACTTTTATTATTTCCTCAAAAGGTAGAAATATGCATCCGGAAATGTTATACTGTTAAAGTTATAAAAGCACAGGAGGTTGTACTGTATTTTGGCTTCGGGCAAAGGTAAATCCATAAGCATAAAAAAATACAAAAATAAACGTGAACTCAATATTGGCATCTTTCTGTTTGCAGTTGTCTTTATCTATCTTGCAGTGACCGTTATCATGTATCTGACAGGCGATAATATCTCTGTGTATGAGGTGAGGGAGGGAAGTATCGTTAATGATAACTCCTATACCGGGCTTGTTATACGCCAGGAGGAGACGATAGCAGCGGAAACCGGAGGTTATGTCAGCTATTATCAGAATGAAAACAGTAAGGTGAAGTCAGGAAGCAATATTTACGTTCTCTCGGCGCGGAAGCTTGACACCGGCACGGCTTCATCAGATTCTGAAACCGCCTCCTCAGCTTTGAACACGGAGGTTCAGGCGGGGATTGTCTCAGATATGCAGAATTTCAGTGAAAATTTTGATCCACAGGATTTTTCGACAGTATATTCTCTTAAAAGTGAGGTCACAGAGACCCTTCAGAATGCCCTCAGTGAGTCAAAAACAGATCATCTTGCCGCTGTCATAGAGGCAAGCGGTCAGGATGTGACAACATATAAAGTCGACAGGGACGGAATCGTTGCACTCAGCGTCGACGGGCTGGAGTCATTGACGAAAGATACATTTTCAGAAGAAAACTTTGACCGGTCGAATTATGAGAGCACAGGCTTAAGCGACCAGATGAAAGTTTCTTCCGGGGATCCGGTATACCGGATGATCACCAGTGAAAACTGGTCTGTTATCGTACAGCTTGATGAGGAGACGGCCCGGGATCTGCAGGAACAGGAAGTGAGCAGCGTCAGGACCAGGATCGATAAAGACAGCGAAACCATGTGGGCTGATTTTTCGGTGATCGAGAAAAACGGTTCCTGCTATGGGTGTCTGGATTTCGACAGCTCCATGATACGTTATGCGAATGACCGGTATCTCAGTATCGAGCTGATCTTTGAGAATGAAAGCGGTCTGAAGATACCGAGATCTTCCGTTGTCGAAGAAGATTTTTTTGTCATTCCTCAGGAGTATATCACTTCCGGCGGAAACAGTTCTTCTCAGGGAGTGCTCATCAGAGAGAACAGCGGCTCCGCAGTTTTCCAGGCAGTAAATATCTTTGATACTACAGAGGAAGGCGAGGCATATATCAGCAGAACCGATCTGGATCCAGGCACAGTTCTGATCATGCCGGAGTCCGGAGATACCTATACGGTAGATGAGACAAAGCCGCTTACTGGAGTATACAATATAAATAGGGGATACGCTGTTTTCAGGAAGGTGGACATTCTCTGCGAGAGTGATGAATATTATATCGTGGAGGACGGAGATGATTATGGCCTTTCCAATTATGATCATATTGTTCAGGATGGATCAAGTATAGATCAAGTATAGATCAGGACGACGTTGTTTTTGAATAAAAAGGAGGTATCAGTCAGGATGTTAAAAGACAGACTTCAGGAAGTAGAAGAGAAGATCAGCGCGGCATGTGCAAGATCCGGAAGAAGCCGCGATGAAGTTACTCTGATCGCGGTGAGCAAAACAAAACCAGTAGAGACTCTAAGGGAAGCATATGATCTTGGTATACGTGTATACGGCGAAAACAAGGTGCAGGAACTCACTCAAAAATACGATCTTCTGCCCAAAGATATACACTGGCATATGATCGGACATCTGCAGACAAATAAAGTAAAGTATATTATCGATAAAGTGGATCTGATCCATTCTGTCGATTCCTTTAAACTGGCCCAGGCAATAGAAAAAGAGGCTGCAAAGCATGATCTTGTCAAAGATATCCTTGTAGAGGTGAATGTAGCCCGGGAAGAGAGCAAATTCGGACTGAAAATGGAGGAGGTTATCCCATTTCTCGGGCAGATTTCCGGGTTTTCACACATTAAAGTTCGAGGTTTAATGACTATCGCACCTTTTGTCGAAAATGCAGAAGAGAATCGATCAATTTTCGCAGATTTACATAAATTATCTGTTGACATCAGAGACAAAAACATTGATAATGTTAATGTGAGCATACTTTCAATGGGGATGACCAATGATTACGAGGTTGCCGTCGAGGAGGGAGCTACTATGGTTCGTGTCGGAACCGGGATCTTTGGTGCCAGAAATTATGCAGTTTAAGACCGCATAGGATCTGGAACAGAAAGTATGAAATAATAATTATGCTGATAAAGCATGAGATAGGAGTGTAAAAATGGGTGTGTTTGATAAATTTCTGGACATCATGAAATTGAACGACGACGATTACGATGACGATGATTTCTATGATGATGACGATTACTATGACGATGGGTATGAAGATAAACCGCGTCGTTCTCTGTTCGGAAAAAAAAGCGGCAAAGAGGATGCATATGAAGATTTTGATATAGAGGAAGATA
>DWUT01000162.1 GCA_019120615.1 Candidatus Mediterraneibacter norfolkensis | reverse complement strand
CGCTGTTATACTATGTATATGCAGCAGAACAACAATGTCCTTTTCAATCTTCTGGACTCCCATGACACGGAACGGCTGATGAACCGTTTCCATGATCTTGACAAGTTCTACCAGCAGCTTGCAGTACTCTTTACCCTGCCTGGAAGCCCCTGTATCTATTACGGGACAGAGATTGCCATGGAGGGAGGATTCGACCCGGACTGCAGAAGGTGTATGCCCTGGGATGAGATCGGATCGGAAGAGAACCGTGAGCGCATCGGACAGATGAAAAAACTGATCCGGCTGAGAAAGGAAGAAGAGACGTTCCGCAGCCTTCATTTTCATTTTCCGGGGAACTATGAAAATCCCAGATGCGTCGAATATATCAAGCTGGATGAGGAAGGGCAGAAAACAGAGATACTGCTGAACTGCTCGGAGGTACCGGTGAAGGTTAAAGGAACAGGAGAAGTTCTGTTTGCACGTAATTATCAGAATGGTATACTTGAAAAAAACGGCACACTGATAAGGAGGACATGATACATGGAAGAAAAGAGGATACAGCCCTGGTGGAAGAACGCGGTGGTCTATCAGATATACCCCAAGAGCTTCCAGGATTCCAATGGAGACGGGATCGGAGATATCCAGGGAATCATAAGCAGACTGGATTACCTTGCGGATCTGGGGATCGATGCGGTGTGGATCTCACCGATGTACTGCTCCCCCCAGGATGACAACGGATATGATATTTCCGATTATCAGGACATTGATCCCATGTTCGGGACATTGTCTGATATGGAAGAGCTGATCGCAGAGGCAGAGAAGCGGAATATCCGGATCATCATGGACCTTGTCCTGAACCATACTTCGGATGAACACAGATGGTTCCAGGAGGCAAAAAAAGGGAAGGATAACCCGTATCACGATTATTACGTCTGGAGAGACGGTGTGGAGGGAGAACTTCCAAATGATATGAAGGCAGCCTTCGGAGGACCTGCCTGGGAATGGGTTCCGGAACTGGATCAGTACTATTTTCATCAGTTCTCTGTGAAACAGCCGGATCTCAACTGGGAGAATCCGAAAGTCCGCAGAGAGATCTATGATATGATCCTCTGGTGGATGGAAAAAGGCGTGGGCGGCTTCCGTCTGGATGTGATCGACCAGATTGCAAAGGAACCGGATAAGAAGATCACGAACAATGGTCCAAGACTGCACGAGTTCCTCCGGGAGATGAGCAGAGAGACTTTCCAGAAAGGAGACCTGATCACTGTAGGTGAAGCCTGGGGAGCCAACACGGAGAACGCGAAGCTGTACAGCAATCCCGACGGGAGCGAGTTCTCAATGGTGTTCCAGTTTGAGCATATGGTAATGGACCAGCAGCAGGGAAAGGAAAAATGGGATCTTGCTCCGCTGCCTTTTGTGAAACTGAAGCAGTGCCTTGCAAAATGGCAGAAGGCACTGTATGGGACGGGATGGAACAGCCTGTTCCTGGACAACCATGACCTCCCGAGGATCGTGTCCCGCTGGGGAGATGACGGGAAGTACAGAAAAGAGTCGGCCAAGATGCTGGCGACCATGCTCCATGGCATGCAGGGAACGCCCTATATTTACCAGGGTGAAGAACTGGGGATGACGAATGTACGATTTGACGACATCAGTCATTATGAGGATATCGAGACACTCAACCTTTACAGAGAGCGTGTGGGAAAAGGATACAGACCGGAAGATGTGATGAGATCCATCTATGCGAAGAGCCGGGATAATGCACGCACGCCCATGCAGTGGAACGCGGAAAAGAATGCCGGTTTTACCAAAGGGACGCCATGGATCGAGGTGAACCCGAACTATACGGAGATCAATGCAGAGGAAGAGCGCCGGGATCCGGAATCTGTATACAGCTATTACCGCAGGCTGACCCGCCTGAGAAAAGAATATCCTGTCTTCGTTGACGGCAGGTTTGATCTTCTCATGGAGGAGGACGAGCAGATCTTTGCGTACACCAGGACAACTATGGAGAATGAAATGCTGGTTTGCGTTAATTTCACCGGGAAGCCGGCAGCGTGTCCGCTGCTCAGAGAGTGGAAGGACGCACAGGTGCTGATCCATAATTATGATGGGAATGCGACAGAAGAAATGAAGCCTTATGAGGCTGTGATCCTGTTAAGGGCCAGATGAGCGAAAAAGCGATTTCGGGGAGAATGCACGGCAACAGGAAAAAAGTCTGACAGAACAAATGCAGAGCGAGGAGAAACAATGTACAGAGGAAGAGTGAAGGCAGCGGATTCATCAAATATCGTAAAAGAGGCTGTTGTGACCGGCGATGTGGCGGTAGGGGAGAACTCCACCGTTCTCTTCTATGCTGTGCTCCGCGGCGATGTGGAGAAGATAGTAATAGGAAATTGCAGTAATATTCAGGACAACTGTACAGTCCACACAGATAAAGGGCTTCCGGCGATACTGGGAGATTATGTCACAGTCGGGCATAATGCGGTGATACACGGATGCACCATCGGAGACGGAAGCCTTATCGGAATGGGCGCGGTAGTACTTAACGGAGCAAAGATCGGGAAGGGATGCCTGGTTGGCGCGGGGAGTGTGGTGCTCGAACACCAGGTGATCCCGGATGGAAGCCTTGCGGTCGGGAATCCGGCGAAAGTAGTGAGGACCCTTTCAGAAACAGAGAGGGAGAAGCTGTATGAAAACAGCCGGGAATACGTCCGGGTGGGAAAACAGCTTCGGGCAGAAGGATATTGCGGAAAGAAGTGAAACCGTGCCTCTTCAGATTGACGGATATTGTTTGACAATCATTTATTATCAAAAAGAGGATTTACGGAGGCTGCAAGGGATAAAACAAAGGAGAGCGAGCGGATCAGACGATCAGGTTTGAGGATATGGAGAAATACGAAGATGACAGGAGATGGGAAGGAAGTGTATCTGCGTGAATATAGAACAGCTTAAATATTACACTGAATTATGTCGGGTGAAAAATTTTACTGAAGCGGGGTTCGCCTGCAATCTGAGCCAGAGCGCTCTCTCAAAACAGATCCGCAAGCTGGAAAAGGAACTGAACGTTACTCTGATCCGGAGAAATACCCGGAAGTTCGAACTGAGCGAGGAGGGAGAGATATTCCTGGAATATGCTGGAAAAGCGCTGGATCTGTATGAAAAGATGCTGGAGGATATCCGATTTAAAAAGGAGATACGGATCGGGAGCATGACTGTGCTCTCGCCTTATCACTTTGCGAAGGTCATGTCTGCTTTTATGGAACAGTATCCGGACATTGACCTGATCCTGGATGAACAGACAGCGGATCAGGTCCTGGCACATCTGGAGGAATTTGATTTTGCCATCCTCCGTTCTCTCCTGATCACGGACACATCAAAATATAATCTTATCACTCTGTATGATGATTATCTCTGTGCGGTGGTGTACGATACGCATCCTCTGGCGGGGAGGAAGAGTATCCGTCTGGAGGAATTGAAAGATGAGGTTTTCGTTTTTCCGCAGAAGGGGAGCGGAGGCTATGAAGCGTTCTACAACAGCTGTATAAAAGCGGGATTTACGCCGAATATCCTCTATGAATTTCCCCAGGCAAATACGATCATGAGTTTTGTGGAAGAGAAAATCGGAATCACCATCAATTTTACAAAAGTCTGTCAGGAGTCGGCAGGAAATGGAGTGCGCATGATTCCTCTGGAAGATGCTCCGCATTTCCCTATCTCTCTGATCTATCCGAAAAATGTGATCCTGACCGATTCTCAGAAACTTTTCCTGCGGTTTATCCGTAAGTGGAAGAAAGAGCGGGAATGAGTGATTTTCCGGCTTGACACGTCTGACCGGGTGAGGTAGAATAGCCAGTGTAGACAAAGCGTTGATGAGGACAGTAGGCTGTCGGTACATCTCAGAGAGGAAACCATGTGCTGTGAGGTTTCTGTTGTACGGCTGACTGAAGACCACCTCGGAGCGGCCTTAATACGGCACGGTGATTCCGTTATCATCACATGAATTAAGATGGTTTTCCATGGAAGACAAGCAGGGTGGGACCGCGGATCCTTATCCGTCCCTGCATGGAGTGTTTCCGTGCGGCTATAAATTCAGACAAATGAGGCATTCCGAAAGGGATGCCTTTTTTCATACTTATGCGCGTCAGGCAGATGCAGGAATCAGATGATATGCGGCTGAGGCGGGAGAGGCATGAAAAAAAGGCACGGACAGAGAGTGAACAAAGATTCAGAGAGAAAGGAAGAGAAGAACATGAAGATCACATTAAAAGACGGCTCTTTCAAAGAGTATGATCAGCCCATGAGCGTGTATGACATCGCAAAGGATATCAGCGAGGGACTTGCCAGAGTGGCGACTTCAGGAGAGATTGACGGAGAGATCGTGGATCTGAGGACGGTTGTGGATAAAGACTGTGAACTCAATATCCTGACATTTAGCGATGAAAAAGGAAAGGGAGCGTTCCGCCATACAGCGTCACATATCATGGCACAGGCGATCAAGAGACTGTACCCGGATACGAAGCTTGCTATCGGACCGTCCATCGCAGACGGATTTTATTATGACGTTGACAGAGAGACTCCGCTCACTGCAGAGGATCTGGAGAAGATCGAGGCGGAAATGAAGAAGATCGTCAAGGAGAATCTTGAGATCAGACAGTACACCATGCCGAGAAACGAGGCGATCGACTATTTTAAGGAAAAGAATGAGCCATATAAGGTGGAACTGATCGAAGATCTTCCGGAGGATGAGACCATCAGCTTTTACTCACAGGGAGAGTTTACGGATCTCTGTGCAGGACCGCATCTTATGACTACAAAGCCGGTGAAGGCATTTAAACTGACCAGCCTTGCAGGCGCTTACTGGAGAGGCAGTGAGAAGAACAAGATGCTTCAGAGGATCTACGGAACTGCATTCCCGAAGAAAGCGGAACTGGATGAGTACCTGACCATGATGGAAGAGGCGAAGAAGCGGGACCACAGAAAGCTGGGGAAAGAACTGGGACTGTTCATGATGCGTGAGGAGGGACCGGGATTTCCGTTCTTCCTGCCAAACGGAATGGTGCTCAAGAATACGCTTCTTGATTACTGGAGAGAGATTCACAGAAAGGCAGGATATGTGGAGATTTCCACACCGATCATGCTGAGCCGTCACCTCTGGGAGACATCCGGACACTGGGATCACTACAAAGAGAATATGTATACGACAGTGATCGACGATGTGGATTTCGCGATCAAACCGATGAACTGCCCGGGCGGTATCCTTGTATATGAATCAGAGCCCCGTTCCTACCGTGATCTGCCGATCCGTATGGGTGAGCTCGGACTGGTACACCGCCACGAGAAATCAGGTCAGCTTCACGGTCTGATGAGAGTGCGCTGCTTCACCCAGGACGATGCTCATATCTTTATGATGCCGGAGCAGATCAAGGATGAGATCAAAGGCGTTGTAAAACTGATCGATGAAGTTTACAGTCTGTTTGGATTCAAATATCATGTAGAGCTTTCCACACGTCCGGAGGACAGCATGGGAAGCGATGAGGACTGGGAGATGGCGACGGATGCGCTTCGCAATGCTCTTGATGACATCGGACTGCCCTATGTGGTAAATGAAGGAGACGGAGCTTTCTATGGACCGAAGATCGATTTCCATCTGGAGGATTCCATCGGAAGGACATGGCAGTGCGGAACGATACAGCTTGACTTCCAGCTTCCGCTGCGCTTTGACCTGGAGTATACCGGAGCGGATGGAGAGAAGCACAGACCGATCATGATCCACAGGGTTGTATTCGGATCCATCGAGAGATTCATCGGTATCCTGATCGAGCACTTCGCAGGCGCATTCCCGACATGGCTTGCTCCGGTACAGGTGAAGGTGCTTCCGATCTCTGACAAGCATATGGAGTACGGACAGAAAGTCCTGAATGCACTCAATGAGGTGGGGATCCGTGCGGAGATCGACACACGTGCAGAGAAGATCGGATATAAGATCCGTGAAGCACAGATGAAGAAGATTCCGTACATGCTCGTTGTGGGAGCAAAAGAAGAGGAAGACAATAAGGTCTCAGTCAGAAGCCGTTTCGCGGGAGATGAGGGACAGAAGGGTCTGGATGAGTTCATTGCCCAGATCAAAGAGGAGATTGCAGCAAGAGTCCTGAGAGAGACGACTAAAAAAGACTGATAAAAAGGAAAATATAAGTCAGAGGTATTGCAATGGAAGAGAGGGGACAGAAAAACACCCGCCGGCGCCAGCAGGAGCGCCGGCGCAGAAATGCCGCGAGGAGACGACGCAGAAGGAGAATGCGAATAGTTGTCCTGTGTATTCTCCTGGCGGTGGTGATTCTTCTTGTCGCAGGGATTACGGCTGCTGTACGTGCCTTTTTGAAAAGCGGCGATGAGAAAGACGGCGAGAAAACTGCTGCAAAGGATATTACCATAGAAGATGTGCAGGAGAAAGACAGTGATGATGACATTTCGTCCGGCGGAACACAGGCGGACGATGCCCGTGCGGTAAAAAATACAGCAACAGAGGAGCATCATAAGACAAACGGGCTTGCGATCTGTATGTTTCATTATGTGTATGATGAGGCAGATCCTCCAGATGATCTGAACAATAATTATATCGAGGTTCACGCGCTGGAAGAGGAGATTGAGTATCTGGTAGAAAACGACTACTATTTCCCTACATGGGAGGAAGTGCGGCAGTATGTGGAAGGAGATCTGCTCCTGCCTGAGAAGAGTGTTGTTCTGACCTTTGATGACGGCGCGAAAAGTTTTCTTGATCTGGGAATCCCGGTGTTTGAGAAGTATAAGGTGCCTGCAACTTCCTTTCTCATCACCAGTAATGACGGGGAAAATAAGGTCAAAGAATATCAGAACGATTATGTGACTTTTCAGTCTCATTCAGATAATATGCACCGTGCCGGAGGAAATATCGGTCATGGAGGTATCTTTACGGCAATGAGCCATGACGACGCCGTGGCAGATCTGGAAAAATCTATTGAAATCTGTGGCCATGGCTATGCTTTCGCATATCCGTATGGCGATTATACGGATGAATGCAGGACTGCTGTGCAGGATGCGGGATTCATCTGTGCAGTGACAACGGAGAACAGGAGAGCGGAAGTGGGGGACGACCCGCTGCTGCTCCCAAGAGTCCGGATGAGTCTGGGGCAGTCGCTGGACAGCTTTATTGCGTTGGTGGAGTGATGGAGGATCCGCCCGGCAGTCCCTGCGGCGGATCCCGAAAAATCAGCGACAGTCTGTGTGATAAGCCTGGCACGCGGCATCATTTTCCGGGTAGCGGACAGAAATACAGAAAAAGGGAGGGCTCCCTGCCAGACAGTTCAACTGTCCGCAGGGAGCCCTCCTGCTTCCGGAGGTTTTTCCCAGGGAGCAGGCCCACCGGGCGCGCCCCTCCCGTCCGACCCGAATCCGCCGGAGTGAGGGATCCTCTCCCCCGCGGACACCTCCCCACCCCGCCAGATCCGGTCACATATTGTAGTATCGCGCGTAAATTCCTCCTTTTGCCAGCAGGCTCTCGTGAGTTCCTCTCTCGGCGATTCCGTCTTCGGTGATGACAATGATCTCGTCGGCGTTCTTGATAGTAGAGAGCCGGTGTGCGATGGTGATGGTCGTGCGGTCTTTGGAAAGCTCTTCCAGGCTCTGCTGGATCCAGCGTTCACTTTCATTGTCCAGCGCGCTGGTGGCTTCGTCCAGGATCAGGATCGGAGGATTTTTCAGGAACACACGGGCGATGGAAATCCGCTGTTTCTGTCCTCCGGAGAGCCGGGTTCCGCGCTCGCCGACAAAGGTATCGTAACCGTCTGGAAGTTCCTGGATAAAGTCATGAATGTTGGCGCGTTTTGCGGCTTCAACGATCTCTTCCATGGAGGCTCCGGGTTTACCGTAAGCGATATTTTCCCGGATCGTTCCGCTGAACAGATAGACATCCTGCTGTACTATGCCGATCTGGCTGCGGAGACTTTTCAGCTTAAGCGTGCGGACGTCCTGGCCGTCGATGGTGATCCTTCCTCCTGTCACATCATAAAACCGGGGCAGGAGAGAACAGATCGTAGTCTTGCCGCTTCCGGACGGACCGACAAGGGCAATGGACCTGCCCGCCGGAATCTCAAAAGAAACGTGAGAGAGGACAGGGGTGTCATCGTCACTGTAGTGGAAAGAAACATCTTCGTAGCAGACTCTTCCATGCACATCGGTCAGGTCTTTTGCATCCGGAGCATCCTCGATTTCCGGCTCTGTCTCCATCACATCAAGGAAACGGCGAAAGCCGGAAAGTCCTTTCTGGATCGTCTCGATCAGTTCCACCAGGATCTGGATCGGGCTGATGAAGATTCCGATGTAGAGGGCATACATGGCGAGATCCGCCGGAGCCATCAGCCCCTGTGCGATCAGATAACCGCCGTATACCAGTGTGACAAGATACATCATCCCCTGGAAGAACAGGTTCCATCCCATGAAGCTTCCCATACAGTTGTAATTGTTATCCTTTGAGACGAGAAAAGCATGGTTGCTCTTTTTAAATTTTTCCCGTTCGATATCTTCATTCGCGAAGGATTGTACCACACGGATGCCGGCAAGTGTATCCTGAAGGCTGGCGTTCACATCCCCGATCTTCCGGCGGTTCTCCATAAATGTTTCCTGCATTCTCCCGTTCTGACGGAAGGAGAAAATGAACATGCACAGGACAAGGACAACAAGCGGAAGAGCCAGTCTCCAGTTGATCATAAACAGGAAAATGAAAGACCCGATGATCTTTACCACGGAGATGAAAAGATTTTCCGGACCGTGATGTGCGAACTCGGCGATGTCAAAAAGGTCAGATACAAGTTTGCTCATCATCTGACCCGAGTTATTCTGACTGTAATAGGAAAAGGACAGCTTTTCGTAATGGTCAAAGAGCTGCTGGCGCATATCCCGTTCCATGTTTGCCCCCATCATATGTCCCTGATAGCTGACGTAATATTTGCAGAGACTCTGTATGACGTACATGACAAGAAGTCCTGCTGCTATGAGGGGGAGCGCCTCCAGGATGACGCTGCTGTCCCGGGTGAAGAGTGTGTTGGTCGCTGTCCGCAGGATCTGGGGGTAAGCCAGATCTGCAAGGCTGATAAATGTGGCGCACAGCAGGTCGATGAAAAAGACCGCTTTATATGGCGCATAATAATGAATAAACTTTTTTATCGTTTGCATGGTGAACCTCCTGAAAAAACTAAAACAATATTAGCACAACGGTTTTTCCTTGACAAGGCGGGAATGATTCTGTATGGTTTTATCAGTTGTCGTCCGTTGAGATGAGAAACGCAGTGTTTATAATAGTATAGAGAATAACATTTTTACAGGAGAGAAACAGATGAAGATATACCTTGCCCCGCTGGAGGGGATTACGGGATGGATCTACCGGGGAGCGCTCAGAGAGTGTTTCGGCGGGTTCGATAAATATTTTGTACCTTTTATCAGTCCGAATCAGAAGGGGCATTTCAGTTCCCGGGAGAAAAAGGATATCCTGCCCGCGAACAATGAGGGAGCGTATACCGTACCCCAGATTCTTACGAACAATGCAGAAGATTTTCTGCGGACGGCGGAGAAGCTGGAGGAATACGGGTACAAAGAAGTGAACCTTAATCTGGGATGTCCGTCCAGAACGGTCGTGACCAAGGGGAGAGGTGCAGGATTTCTTGCATTTCCGGAGCGGCTGGAGAAATTTCTGGACATCATTTTTCAGGATTGCAGGCTGAAGATCTCAGTCAAGACCAGGATCGGGATGGAAGATGGAACTGAGTTTGCGGGTCTTCTTGAAATCTTTAATAAATATCCCATGGAGGAACTGATCATTCATCCGCGGGTACAGAAAGACTTCTATAAAAATACTCCGGATATGGAAGCGTTTGCAGACGCGCTGGAAAAAAGCCGTAATCCGTTATGTTACAATGGCGATATCTTTACAGTGGAAGATTATTACAGATTTCAGAAGAAATTTCCTCAAGTCGAATGTATCATGGCAGGGCGCGGAGTCCTTGCAGACCCGGCCCTGGTCCGGGAGATCCGCGGAGGAAAAAGAGCGGATAAGGACGAACTGCGAAGATTCCATGATCTTGTCTATGCAGGATACTGCAGGGAAATGTCCGGAGACCGGACTGTTCTCTATAAAATGAAAGAGATGTGGTCCTATATGGCGCCGCTGTTTTCGGACTATAAAAAATATGCGAAAAAGATCAAGAAATGTGAGAAATGCGCTGTATATGAGCAGGTGATCGAAGAATTTTTTGAGTGCAGGGATCTTGTGGATTCCAGGTGCAGAGAAGAAAGTATTGTATGAACGGCATAGCGGCTGCACGAAGTCTTCAGAAAGAATTCAGAGGAATGCTTTTAGCAGGAAACAGAAGAAGGGAGAGAATGCAGAGACATGTTTGGAGTAATTCAGCAGATCGACGAGAGTATCTTGCTTTTTATACAGGAATATATCCGGCAGGACTGGATGGACGGATTCTGGACGAATATCACCCATCTGTGGGACGGGGGAATTTTCTGGATCGCCCTTGCGTTGATCCTGCTCATCCCGAAACAGACGAGAAAAGCAGGCGTATCCGCTTTGCTTGCCCTGGGGATCGGGGCATTGATAACAAATGTGGCAGTAAAAAATATTGTTGCACGGATACGTCCTTACGATACGATCACAGAGCTGATCCTTCTTATTGAGCGCCAGCATGACTTTTCTTTTCCGTCCGGGCATACCTGCGCATCCTTCGCGGCTGCCTGCGCGTTGTACCGCACTCTTCCCCGAAAATGGGGGATTGCATGTATTGCCCTTGCTGTTCTGATCGCACTCTCACGGCTCTATGTGGGGGTCCATTATCCCACTGATGTACTGGGCGGAGTGGCAGTGGGGATCTTCGCCGGATGGGCGGGATGGAAGATCCAGGAAATTCTTTGGAGCAGGAGAAACGGAAAAGGGGATAACCAGGCGGGAGACTGATCAGGAGAGATCCTGCAGGCTCCGGATCCGGAGAGCCAGGTACAGAAGAACAGCATCCTGAAAACGGCGGGGGTTAAGACCGCTTTTTTCATGTATATGATTTAATTTATACTGGAGTGTATTTTTGTGGATATAAAGTTTCCCGGAGGTGTTTGCAAGGGACATGTCCTCGGAAAAATACACTTCTATTATATTCAGTTCCTCTTCGGAAAGCAGGCTTACCGTCTTTCTGAGGAATTCTTTCCGGCTGGTCTCATCAGTGGAAGAAACGATGATCTCCAGAGTCAGGTCATCGAAAGAGACAAAACTTTGTCCCCTTCCCTCAATACTTCTCAAGGCTGTTCTTGCGGAAGAATATGACATATATAAATGGAAGAGAGGACAGGACTTTCCCGCTGCGATCCTGAAGAGTTCAGGATCCTTCCGGGAGAAATTCTCCAGGACAGATATATTTTTCCGGTAGTCCCGGTCTTCTATAACAGCGAGAAATTCCCGTGGATAGCTGAACGTAAACAACTCTATACCTGCCTCTGTGAACATCTGTCCGATCTTCTGCTCCAGAAGAGAGAGGTTCATCAGATTATATCTGGGATTGATCTGTATCACGAGGAAGCGTTTTGGCGTTTCCGGATCGATCCCGAATTCTTTCAGACATTCATTGAGATAAGCGGGATACTGTTTTTGTTCCCGCATCAGGGTTGTGATGATATAGTTTTTCCTGTCTGCCTGGCTGCGGCTGAATGCATTGAGCTCCTTTTCCCGGATCAGGAGTTTTGTGATCCGTTCGGCGAGATGGGCGTACTTCCTTACTTCGCCAGGAGTTCCGGAGATCCCGATCACTGCGAGAAGTCGTCCGTTGTGATAGACCGGCAGATTGATCCCCTGCTGCGTGCCCGGGAAGCTGTTGTCTGCGTTTACTTCGATCGTGCTTCTGGAGGAGGCGGCATGCCTCCCTATTTCATGAAAAGTACCGATCCGCTCGGGATTTGTGCTGGCAAAGATCTCACCGTTCTCGCGGATGAAATTAATATCATATCCGCAGACATCCTTTACTGTATTGACGATCTGCTGCGCAAGGGCGTTGTCAACTGAATTGATCACTGAAATTCCCTCCTGTTCCTGCCTGACAAAAGTATCTGTATAAATTATAAACTGATATGTTATAAATAACAATATAGTGCTTACATAATTAAAATTTTAGTTATATGAAACATATTCGTGAAAGACATTATCTGATATATTATCTGTAGAAAATATGACAAGGGAGGAAAGAAAAGGCATGAAAGTACTGACAGCGATTGATTCGTTTAAAGGCAGTATGACTTCACTGGAAGCAGGAAATGCAGCTGCAGCGGGCATTCTCCGTGCCGACCCGTCTGCAGATGTGGCGGTGAGGACACTGGCAGATGGAGGGGAGGGGACAGTCGATGCCCTGATCAGCAGCAGGAATGGAAAGATCAGAGAGATACAGGTCACAGGCCCCCTGGGAGATCCGGTCACATGCAGGTACGGCGTGATAGAAGAGGACGGGACAGCCGTGATCGAGATGGCGGAAGCTGCCGGTCTGGTCCTGGTTCCGGAGGAAAAGCGAAATCCGCTTTACACTACGACATACGGAGTGGGCGAAGTGATCCGGGACGCGATTGCTCAGGGGTGCCGGAAGTTCATTGTGGGGATCGGTGGAAGCGCTACCAATGACGGAGGTGTCGGTATGCTCCAGGCACTGGGATACGGCTTCCTTAACGGGAAGGGAGAACAGATACCATATGGCGCGGCAGGGCTGAAGGAACTGGAGCGGATCACAGATGAATTTGTGATCCCTGAACTGAAAGACTGTAGATTTCGCATCGCATGTGATGTGACAAATGTCCTCTGCGGTGAGAATGGATGCAGCGCTGTTTTCGGTCCGCAGAAAGGAGCCACACCGTCTATGATCGTGCATATGGATCAGTGGCTTGGGAATTATGCTTCTACTGCGCAGAAAAAATATTCCGGCGCCAACCCGGAGCGGGAAGGGACCGGAGCAGCGGGAGGTCTCGGGTTTGCGTTCCTGACATTTACGAATGCTGCTCTGGAATCCGGAATCGACATTGTTCTGGAAGAAACCGGTATGGAAGAGTATATTAAAGAGGCTGATCTGATCATTACAGGGGAGGGAAGAATTGACGGACAGACCGCCATGGGAAAGGCGCCGGTTGGAGTGGCCAGGCTGGCGGAAAAATACGGAAAGCCTGTAGTTGCATTTGCAGGCAGTGTGACCCGGGATGCAAAAGCGTGCAACAGAGAAGGGATCACAGCATATTTTCCTATCGTACGGGGAGTGGTTTCACTGGAAGAGGCTATGAAGAAAGAAAATGCGGAAGCAAATATGGTGGATACGGCAGAGCAGGTATACCGTCTCTTTTCCTTAAAGTGCAAATAAAGCTTTGTCAGACAGATAAGATTTGTCTGTAAATAAATTGCATATCTG
>DWUT01000161.1 GCA_019120615.1 Candidatus Mediterraneibacter norfolkensis | reverse complement strand
TTATAATGGAAATAGTTGATTTTAGGAGGCAAAGGATGGACAATCAGAACAATAAAGGCAACGGCCCCGACAACAATCGGCAGGGCTGGGGGATCATCCTCGCAACGACCCTGCTGATCACTTTTGTTGTCATGGGGCTTTATTCTCTTATGCAGGGATCCAGCCCGGAAGAGATCAGTTATGATAAATTTCTGGAACTTGTGGATGACGGAAAGGTAGACGAGGTGACTCTTGGAAGTACCCGTATCTATATTACCCTCAAGGATGACGTCGGTGCGGATGGAGAAAACACGGGTTCAGGCGGCGCGGACGCAAATGGCAGCACAGGACAGAATTCCGGCATGAATGAGATCATCAGTCAGATTGAGCAGCAGACGGAGCAGAGCAGTGGGCAGCAGTCAGAACCGGACTATTATACCGGCGTTGTAAATGACGACACCCTTCCCCAGAGACTGGAAGAGGCCGGAGTCACGTTCGGTGCTGAGGTGCCTGATACGGCAGGATCGCTGCTCTTCGAAGTGTTTGTCACGGTCATACTTCCCATAGTCCTTCTTGTTGTCCTGTTTAATTTCCTTATGAAGAGGATGACAAAGGGCGGCGGTATGATGGGCATCGGGAAGAGCAACGCGAAGATGTACATGGAAAAAGAGACCGGAGTCACATTCCAGGATGTGGCGGGTGAGGACGAAGCGAAGGAATCCTTGCAGGAAGTGGTGGATTTCCTGCATAATCCGCAGAAATACTCCGGGATTGGAGCAAAACTGCCAAAAGGAGCGCTCCTTGTGGGACCTCCGGGAACCGGTAAGACGCTTCTGGCAAAAGCTGTTGCGGGGGAGGCGAAGGTGCCCTTCTTCTCCCTGTCAGGTTCCGCTTTTGTGGAAATGTATGTAGGTGTGGGAGCATCCCGTGTCCGCGATCTTTTCAAGCAGGCACAGCAGCAGGCGCCTTGCATTGTCTTTATCGACGAGATCGACGCTATCGGAAAGACACGTGACACTGCGCTGGGGGGAAACGACGAGCGGGAGCAGACTCTGAACCAGCTCCTTGCTGAGATGGATGGATTCGATACGAACAAGGGGCTGCTGATCCTGGCGGCAACGAACCGTCCGGAGATCCTGGATCCGGCCCTTCTCCGCCCGGGACGGTTCGACCGGCGGATTATCGTGGATAAGCCGGATCTGAAAGGGCGTATCGACATCCTGAAGGTTCATGCGAAAGATGTCAAAATGGATGAGAGCGTTGATCTGGAAGCGATTGCGCTTGCCACATCCGGAGCAGTGGGATCGGATCTCGCCAACATGATAAATGAGGCTGCCATCAATGCCGTGAAGCATGGCAGACAGGTGGTGAGCCAGAAAGACCTGTTTGAGGCCGTGGAAGTGGTTCTTGTCGGAAAAGAGAAGAAGGACCGCATCATGAGCCCGGAAGAGAGACGTATCGTCTCGTATCATGAAGTTGGTCATGCACTGGTGACCGCTCTCCAGAAAAATACCGAGCCTGTGCAGAAGATCACCATCGTGCCCAGAACCATGGGAGCTCTCGGATATGTGATGCAGACACCGGAGGAAGAGAAGTTTCTGAACACGAAAAAGGAACTGGAGGCAATGATCGTTGTCGCTCTGGGCGGGCGCGCGGCTGAGGAGCTTGTCTTTGATACCGTGACCACGGGAGCGGCAAATGATATCGAGAAGGCGACAAAGATCGCAAGAGCTATGATCACCCAGTACGGAATGTCGGAGCACTTTGGTCTGATGGGACTGGAGTCTATCCAGAACCGGTATCTTGACGGAAGGGCAGTCCTCAACTGCGGCGAGGCCACAGCCAGTGAGATTGACGGAGAAGTTATGAAAATGCTCAAGGCTGCCTACGAGGAGGCAAAGCGTCTCCTTGGTGAGAACCGGGAAGCGCTTGATAAGATCGCTGAGTTCCTGATCGAGAAAGAGACGATCACCGGAAAAGAATTCATGAAGATCTTCCGTGAGGTGAAAGGAATCCCGGAGCCGGAGGAGGATCAGGAGAATGAAGAGCATAAGGAAGAGCGGATCGCGATGAAGCCTGCCGCTATGGAAACTGCAGCGGGAGAAAGCACAGGTAAAGAGACAGAAATACCTGAGCAGGAAGAGCAATAAAAAGCGGATTAAAAATAGAATAGAAATTTTGAAGGGAAGCATATTTTGTTGAGGAAAACGACGGATATGCTTCTTTTTATTATTTGATAATCAGAAGATATAATGTTTTAGTTATAATGATACATTAAAATAACATTGCCGAGAATGGTTTAAAATGTTGCTGTTAATCGTAAAAATTGTTATAATTAAGCCATAAAAAAGAGCTGATTTATAAAATGTGCACAAAAAAATCGGGTTCTCAAAAAATGAAAGATGGAGGATTGTAAAATGAAAAGATTATTAGCAACGTTTCTGTCAGCTGCAATGGTAGCATCTCTTGCAGGATGCGCAGGCTCTTCTGATGATACAACAGGGGCTTCTGCAGATGGCGAAAAAGAACCTGTAACACTGACCTTTTATGCCAACCCTTCAGATAATGGCGCAGCAGCAAAGGTGGTGGAAGGATTTGAAGCAGAATATGACTGGATCGATGTGGAAATCGTGGAAATGCCCAGTGGAACAGATGACAGAAAAACGACTCTCAGCACAGTGTTTCAGGCACAGGACGATTCCATCGATGTTTGTCTGATCGATTGTACCTGGCCGGACGAGTTCATAGGAGCAGGATGGCTGGCAGATATGTCAGATGTGTATACAGATGAAGAACTTGACGAATTTATTCCGAGTACAATGGATATATGCTATGGGGACGACGGAGGTCTGTACGCAACTCCTGCTTATATCAACGTCGGCGTACTTGTATACAGAACGGATCTTCTTGAAAAATACGGATATGACGGACCTGCTGAAACATGGGATGAACTGATCGAACAGTGCAACACGATCGTTGCCGGTGAGGCCGCTGAGGGAAATGACATTGCTGGATATACCTCCGCATGGAAAGAATTTGAAGGTCTTACCTGCTGCGCTCTGGAGTTTATGTGGGACTATGGAGCAGAATTCTCCGATGAAGATGGCAACTGTACTTTAGATTCTGCAGAGGCTGTTGAAGGACTCACAGCGATGAAGACTCTCGTCGATGACGGTCTGGTTGATGCAGGAATCCGAAGCTATGTTTGGACGGACTCCCAGGCGATTTTTAATTCTGGCGGAGCGGTATACATGAGAGACTGGCCGGCTGCATATCAGAGTGCAAAAGATCCGGAAAATTCGTCTGTATCTGACAGCGTTGGAGTCGCTGCGCTCCCGTCAGGAAGTGATGGAACTTATACCACAAACGGTGGATGGTATGCGGCAGTTTCTGCATATTCATCACATCCGGAAGAAGCAAAACTGTTCGCAAAATATCTGTCTGGTTATGACGGAATGCTGGCATACGCAACAGAGAACGGAATGCTTCCTGCACGTCTTGATGTGTACGAGGATGAGGCTCTTGAGGGATCAGCGGTTGCAGAGCTGCTTCCAATAGCAGATACCTGTAAGAACCGTCCGTCATCTGCTTACTACAGTGAATATTCACTGATCATTCAGTCTTCTGTAGCAGAAATACTGGATGGCACAACAGATGTTGAGACCGGAGCGGCAGAAATGACGGAAGCCATTCAGCAGCTGATGGATGAGTACGGAGATTCATAATCGTAATCCTGTTATATAAGAAACCTGTCACATAAAAGTATGTATTCTGAGCTATGCAGACTGATCAGTGATTGGTGAACAGCCAGCAATACATACTTTTTTTTAAAGTAAGTGAGGGAATTTACTATGTCAAATAACCAACGGACTAAGATGGGATATTTGTTCCTTATTCCGACGTTAATTGTTTTCCTGGTATTTATTGCTTATCCCGTATGTTCTACGATTTATCTCAGCTTTTGTAATTATCGTACACAGACGATCACGCAGGGCGCAACATTTACCGGGCTAAGCAATTATATAAAGATGTTCCAGGACCAGGAGATGTGGACATCTCTGGTTTTCACGCTCAAATTCACGGTAGTGTCAGTAATCCTGGAAACAATACTGGGTATGCTTTGTGCGATCATTATGAACCGCAAATTTAAAGGAAACGGTTTTGTCTGTGCAATGATACTGATTCCTTGGTGTATTCCTACAATTGTATCCGGACTTATGTGGTCATATATTTTTGCTGAATCATTTGGGGTCGTAAATTATCTGCTGTCTGTCGCCAATATCATACAGGATCCGATCAAATGGCTGTCAGATGGAAACTGGGCGTTTGTATCCGTTATTTATGCAGATGTGTGGAAAACGGTTCCCTATATGTCCCTTCTCCTTTTGTCGGCTTTGAAAACAGTATCCAATGACTATCTGGAAGCCGCATCACTGGACGGTGCGGGAAAAGCCAGAAGATTTTTCTCCATTGTACTTCCCAATATCAGACCTGTTATGATGGTTGCGATCATGTTCCGTACAATTCAGAGTTTCCGTATTTACGATCTGATCAGGGTTATGACAAATGGAGGACCTCAGGGCTCCACAAAAAGCCTTACGATGTACGCTATGGAACAGTACTTCACATATGGAAATATGGGATATGGAGCGGCGCTGGCTGTCTTGACTTTTGTTATTTCACTGATAATTGCTGCCTTCTTCCAGGAGGGCGTTAAAAATAAGCTGGAGGTGTAGTATGGAACGCAAACATTTAAATCGCAAAGTATCTAAAATAGGGATGATTATATTTTCAGTGGTGTTTGTGCTTCTGATCATTCTGCCGTTTGTATGGCTTGCGCTGGCAGCTTTTAAAAATATGCGTGAACTGTATGCATCTCCGGTGCAGATCCTGCCATCGTCTCTGAGTCTGGATAACTTTATTGAAGCGTTTACAGTTCAGCCGATGGCGCAGTATATACTGAACAGCGTGATCGTTTCTCTGGTATCAACCGTCCTTATCATTGTAATAGGGTGTATGGCGAGCTTTTCACTTGCAAGGACTAAGATCAAGGGGAAGAGGCTGATCCTCCTCCTTCTGCTGACAATCACATTGCTTCCGCCTATTACCCTGCTGAATCCCATCTATCTGATGATGAGTAAAATGGGGCTGTTGAATACGCGGATCGGTCTTGCGCTGGTTCTGGTGGCGATTGAGCTTCCGTCGGCTGTCTGGTATCTGATGACATTTTTCCAGACGATTCCCGACACTATAGAAGAGAGCGCTATGATCGACGGAGCAACGATACCGCAGACTTTCGTGAAAATCCTTCTTCCGGTGGTTCGCCCTGGAATATTTACGATCAGTATTATGACATTTATCAATACCTGGAACAACTATATTTTCCCGCTCGTGCTGAATCCGACAAAAGATGCCAGAGTAGTTACAGTGGCTCTTACAATGTATTCAGGCGATACATATACACCCTGGAATCTGATCGCGGCAGCTGCGATCGTTGCGAGTATTCCGCTTATCATTATGGTTCTTGCCATCCAGAAACGTATAATTTCAGGTATGATGGACGGAGCGGTCAAGGGTTAAAAGGGATATTTTTCAAAACATTGAGCGTTATATTCAGTGAATAGACGCATGGTTTCTGTCAAAACTGTGTCATCTCTGTACGCAAGATACCAGGGTTTTGAGTATGGCCTGTGGGGAAGAGAATAGTATACAGGAGGGTCCTGGTATCCTGTCTGCAGAGAGATTGACATTTCAAAAACAAATGAGAGACCTAAATTGGCAGCGGTCAGAAAGTGAATGTATTCACCCGCATGAGTTACGATACGGACAACAGGCTCAACATGATATGTTTTAAAGAAAGTCTGAGCATACTGGAAGATCGTATCATCAGATGACTGCATGACAAAATCCTGCCCATCCAGTTCTTCAGGTGTGATAACGGGATAGCGTCCGTCAAATTCATGATGATTCTGATTTATGGGATGATTTTTCGGGACAGCGATCAGGAGCTGTTCGTTAAAGATCAGTTTTTTCTTCAGCGGCATATATTCGGGCGGGTTGCAGAACCCCATATCAACTGAGCCGTCAAGAAGCAGAGGTTCTACCTCAAAGCTGTCGACTTCGTTGACGACCACCTGTATATCAGGATACTTTTCGTAAAATCTTGGCAGGACATAGCTCATGAGCAGAAATGCCCGGGGTTTTGTGATTGCGATGTTCAAAACCTCTGGAGTAGTCGGAAGATTAAGACCCTTGATATTATTGAGCGCAAGATAGTATTCATTCAGAATACGTTTGGCGCTGGATCTTAGGATAACACCACTGGGGAGGAGCTGAAGAGATGAGCCGCTCCGATGAAAAAGCGGGACACCGATTTCCTGTTCCAGCCTGGAAATCTGCTGGCTTAATGCAGGCTGGGACACATACAGTTTATGAGATGCTTTTGTGAAACTTAATTCTTCGCATACACATAGAAAATTTTCAAGCTGATTAAAGTTCATATTAGCCTCCTTAAAAAATATCACATGATGAGGTAAAATCTATGTATTCCTTCAAAGAAATTTATCATTATAAAACAACTCCATATATGAACAGAGATTCCGTTGTCCAGGGAGAGAACTACAGGATCACCGTCCTTACAGAGGGGCTTTTCCGACTGGAATATTCAGAAAATGGTATTTTTACAGATCAGGCAACACAGATGGCAATCAACAGATATTTTGAAAAGCCGGATTTTCGGGTAATAGATTCAGAGGAATCCCTGGAAATCTATACTTCAAGACTCTATCTGAAATACAATAAGCAGTGCTTTTCGTCGTATGGCCTTCGAGTTGAAGTGATCTCCAATCTGAGCAATTATGACAATGTATGGCATTATGGAGACAAAGTGAAAGACCTGGGGGGAACTGCCCGCACACTGGATAAAGTAGATGGTGCCTGCCCGCTGGACCATGGTCTGATGTCACGGTTTGGTTTTTCTGTTATCGATGACAGTAAAACAGCTTTGATCGAAGAGGATGGAAGGATCCTCCCAAGACCGGACGGGATAAAGGATATCTATTTCTTTGGCTATGGTCATGACTATAAGGAATGTCTGAGTACATTTTATCATCTTTGCGGAAAAATGCCAATGGTGCCAAGATACGTTTTGGGAAATTGGTGGAGCCGATATTATGAATACAGTGAAGAGTCATTCTGTCAGCTGATAAGAGATTTTGAGAAGGAGAAGATCCCGTTTTCGGTGGCGGTTGTTGATATGGACTGGCACATCGTTGATATTGATCCCAAATATGGTTCGGGCTGGACGGGATATACATGGAATAAAAAACTGTTCCCGGATCCGGAAAGATTTATCAGATGGCTTCATGATCGTGGAATGAAGGTTACCTTGAACATGCATCCTGCCGCAGGGGTGAGGGCATATGAAGAATGCTATCCGGAATTTGCAGAGTATATGGGAGTTGATCAGGAAGCAGAAGAACCGGTCGTGTTTAATATAACTGATCCGAAATTCCTGGAGGGTTATTTTAAATATGCACATTATCCGTTGGAAAAGCAGGGCGTCGATTTTTGGTGGATCGACTGGCAGCAGGGAAACTCCAGTGATGTGAAGGGAATTGATCCCCTTTGGATGCTGAATCATTACCATTATCTTGACAATGGAAAAGATGGAAGACGTCCGCTTATTTTTTCCAGATATGCAGGCCCTGGATCACACAGATATCCTATCGGTTTTTCGGGAGATACTCTGACAACATGGGAATCACTTGACTTCCAACCTTATTTTAACGCTACAGCGGCAAATATAGGGTTCGGATGGTGGAGCCACGATATCGGCGGGCATGAACAGGGAGTAAAAAATGATATCATGGCAACACGATGGCTTCAGCTGGGAGTATTTTCTCCTGTGAACCGTCTGCATACGGCAAAGAAGATTTTTTACGGCCGTGAACCGTGGCGTTATGGAATGGAAGCCAGAGCGGTTATGGATGATTTTCTGCGATTGAGACACAGGCTGATCCCGTATCTTTATACAATGAATTACCGCGCCTATTCAGAGGATCTCCCGATCGTGACTCCAATGTACTATAACTATCCCGATATACCGGAAGCTTATGAAGTGAAAAATCAGTTTTATTTTGGATCGGAGATGATCGTGGCTCCGGTCACATCGCCTAACATCGAAGGGATCAATATGGGAAAGGTTATCGTCTGGATCCCGGAAGGCAAATACATAGATTATTTTACAGGGATGGTTTACAGCGGGGGCAGGATGTTGACGATGTATCGAAATATCCATTCTATCCCTGTACTTGTAAAGGCGGGAAATATCATCCCGGAAACCCGGGAAATATATGGAAATGATTTCCTGAAAAATCCTGAAAGCTTTATTATAAAAGTTTTTTGCGGAGATGACGGAAGCTTTACCATGTATGAGGATGATAACCAGTCTGAAGCATACAAACAGGATGATTGCGTTAAAACAGAGTTTGAACTGAAATGGAACCGGAATGAACCGGAATTTCATATTTATCGTGCAGAAGGGAAAAGGGAACTTATTCCTCAAAAACGAAACTACAGTGTGAAATTTATTGCGCTGGAGAATCCAGCGGAAATAATGGTTTTATCCGGCAGAAAAGAGATTAAGTCGTCAGGACATTATGATAAAGAAAACAAAATTTTAAGTGTTGATGTGATTGATGTGGACACGAATGAAGAGATTGTCATCAAATTTAAAAATGCTCTGGAAATTGCCAGAAACGACATAAAAACAAGAATATTCAATTTCCTTAACTTTGCAGAAATAGAATATGAGCTTAAGGATGAGATATATTATCTGGTTACATCAGAGAAACCTGCAGCTGTAATATTGAATCAGCTTCAGGCCATGGGAATCAACAGAGATCTGGAACTTGTGCTGAGCGAAATGATTACCGCACAGTGAAAGCCGGTGTTGAAAATGAAAAAGAGTGAGAAGGATCAGTATGAATATACTTGTTATTGATGTTGGCACATCCAGTATAAGAGGTGTGATCTATGATGAAAAAGGGCACCCGGTCTTTTGGAATCCAATAGAGTGCAGAGTCAGATATTACGAGAATGGACTGGCGGAGCAGGATCCGGAAGAGTGGATCAAAGCAGTCTATAAGATTACAGGAGAAGCGGCAAAATTTTCCGATATACACGGAATAAATATTGAAGGCATTTCTCTGACTTCGCAAAGATCCAGTATCATTCCGGTCGGAAATAACAGAAGACCACTTCGCCCTGCCATTATGTGGCAGGACAGACGTAATGCAGATATCGTAAGAGAATTTGAGCAGTATCAGGATATAGTCTACAGACATACGGGAGCAAGGATCAATACGGTTTTTTCCGGAACTAAAATGACATGGTTTAAGCGTAATGAACCGGATCTTTACGGGAAGACGATGAAGATATGTACGATTGCCGACTATATTGTGAGCAGACTTACCGGTAACTACGCGACGGATCCCACTTATGCTTCCAGAAGTCTGCTTATGGATCTGAGGACAGAACAGTGGGACGGATCATTGACAGAGCTCTTTGAGATTGATGAGCAGAAACTTTGTGAGATTGTTCCCTCAGGAAGCATTATCGGAAATATAACCGAGGAGTTTGCGCGCCAGACAGGAGTTAAAAATGGAATACCGCTGATTTCTGCCGGGGGCGATCAACAGTGTGCGGCCCTGGGGCAGGGAGTTATAAGGGAAGGAAATGTGGGGATTACCACTGGAACAGGGGCCTTTATACTTGGATGCAGTGATTCGGTTCCGGAAAATCTTAATCCCAACATCATATGCGGCGCCCATGCAATCCCTGGGAAATATGTCCTGGAAAGCAGTGTACTTACCTGTGCTTCCCTGTATAACTGGGCGATGCGTACATTTTTCCCGGAAACTGTTCAGATCGAGGAAGTAAACGCTGCTGTAGAAAGAGCGCCGGCAGGAGCCAATGGATGCATTGTGCTCCCATATTTTCAGGGGAGAGGCACACCGGATTTTAATGACCAGGCGGCAGGCTGTTTCGCAAATCTTAACCTGGGGACAACACGGGATGATATGGTGCGTGCACTGTTGGAAAGCATTGCGTGTGAGACTGCCATAAATCTGGAGGTGATGGAAAGCTATATTGGCAAAATCCAGAACATCTATATCGGTGGAGGACTTACCAGGTTTTCGGAGTTTAACCAGATCCAGGCGGATGTGTACCGGAAAGAAATTGTTTATGATTCCGATTTTTCGGAACAGACTTCGTTTGGAGCCTGGGCATCCGCGGCTGTTACCCTGGGAATATATGACAGCTATGGGAAGGCGATATCATTTGAAAGGGAAAAACATCATATGCGGACTTATCGACCAAGAATGCAAACACGTGAGATTTATGAAAATACCCTGAAAAAAATGCAGGAGACTTATGAGAAACTGTATGGAATATGAGCAGATAAAATCTCGGCAGGATCATCGCAAGCTGAGAGATTATCATATAAAAGAGGAGGAAAGATGATGAGCAGGATTGATGAAATTACAAGAGAAAGCTGGATCATGAGTACATTCCCTGAATGGGGAACATGGCTGAACGAGGAAATTGAAAATGAAGACGTAAAGCCAGGTACAGTGGCTATGTGGTGGCTCGGCTGTACAGGGGTGTGGTTTAAAACCCCGGGCGGCTGCAATATCACAGTGGACCTCTGGTGCGGGAATGGAAAACGTACTCATGGCGACGGGAAAATGAAGGTGGGTCACCAAATGGCAAATATGTGCGGCGCTAGGGCGATGCAGCCTAATTTAAGGGCTGTTCCTTTCGTGATCGATCCCTTTGCAATAAAAAATGTGGATGCAGTTCTGGCGACCCATTATCATCAGGATCATATGAGTGCGGAATATGCGTCTCATGTGATCAAGAGTGGCATGACAACGACAGATGACAAGGGAAATGAAATCCCGGTTCCTTTTATAGGACCGAAGAAATCAGTGGAACTCTGGAAAAAATGGGGAGTGCCGGAAGAACGTTGTGTTACTGTAAAACCGGGGGATTCCATCAAGATTAAAGATATCGAGATCATAGCGTTGGACTCCTTTGACCGAACATGTATCGTGACAACAGATTCAACCGGACCGGACAGGGAAGAGCTGACTGGAAAGTGCCCGATGGATATGGATGACAAGGCGGTAAACTATCTGATCAAAACACCCGGAGGAAATATTTATCACAGCGGAGATTCTCATTACTCAATTTATTTTGCAAAGCACGGGAAGGATTACGACATTGATGTTGCATTTGGATCATTCGGGGAAAATCCGGTGGGAATGCAGGATAAGATGACCTCCGTCGATATACTCCGAATGGCAGAAGCGCTCCGTTGCAATGTGGTGATTCCGATTCACTACGATGTATGGACAAACTTTATGGCGGATGTCAATGAAATCCGTGTATTGTACGATATGAAAAAAGATCGTCTTGGATATCAGTTCCATCCGTTTTTCTGGGAGGTAGGAGGCAAATATGTATATCCTACAGATAAAGACAAACGTGCTTATCATCATAGAAGGGGCTTTGAAGATTGCTTTGAAGCGCCTCAGAATATTCCGTTCCGCTCACTTCTGTGATCAACACAGATAATGAGAAAAACCGGCCTGAAATATTGCTACCTGTGCCGAAAATGAAAGACAAAACCGGCAGAAAATGATATTATATAGAAAAAGCTGGATCATAAAGCAATAAAATGGAATCGGACACGCAGGAGTGCAGATTCATCAGGTTTGGAAAGGAGATTTTTGAAAGATGAAAGCGTACACAATAGGATTATATGAAAAGGCAATGCCCGGAACCCTGAGCTGGAAGGAAAAGATGCTGGCTGCGAAAAAGGCAGGATATGATTTTATTGAGATCAGTATTGACGAGACAGATGAAAAGCTGAGCAGACTTGATATGAGCAGGGATGAAAGAGTTGAACTTCAGTCCCTGATGTTTGAGACGGGAATCCCGATCCGGACGATGTGCTTAAGCGGACATCGGAAATATCCGCTGGGGAGCAGCGATGACGCAATAAGAGCGCGGGGAATGGAGATCATGGAGAAGGCTGTCTGCCTTGCAGAAGATCTCGGTGTCCGCATCATCCAGCTCGCAGGATATGACGTTTATTATGAGGAGGGCAGTGAGGCTACCCGGGCGTATTTTCTTGAAAATCTGAGAAAAGCAGCGGAGATGGCTTCCGCGAAAGGCATTCTTATGGGATTCGAGACGATGGAGACAGAGTTTATGAACACGGTGGAGAAAGCCATGGACTATGTGAAGAAGGTAGATTCTGTTTATCTGAATGTCTATCCGGATCTTGGAAATATTACGAATGCAGCTGTGTCTTATGGCAAAAATGTGCTGGATGATCTTGAAACGGGGCGGGGGCGCCTTGTCGCAATGCATCTGAAAGAGACCGTACCCGGGAAATTCCGGGAGATTCCCTATGGAACAGGACATGTTGACTTTGAATCCGGGATTCGGAAAGCATGGGAGCTGGGAGTTCGCCGATATGTGACAGAATTCTGGTATACTGGAAATCCGGAATGGGAACAGGACCTTGATCTTGCCGTGTCAAAGATGACAGCGATCCTGGACGGGCTTGCCTGTGGAGGAGATAACAGTGAAAATCAATAAAAAAGTGATATCGAACCTGACAAAGTGCTATGCCATAGCACCTCTTACATATAAAGGAAAACAGCATATTCTCGTGGCGGCGGAGAAGCATGACCCGTGTTATCTTTTTGATGGAGATGGAAAACAGGTGGATACTGTGTGGACAGAGCCGGGCGGGGTTATGACCATGGTCCAGGTGCCGGGGAGTGATGGAGTGTTCCTTGCCACGCACCGATTTTACTCTCCGAATGATTCAAAGGAGGCTAGGATCGTTATTGTTTCCCCTGTGAGTGAAGGGAAGTGGGAAGTGCGGACTCTTGTGGACCTTCCCCATGTACACAGATTCGATATTGTACAGAGAAACGGCGTGAACTATCTGATTGCCTGTGCGCTGAAATCCGGTCATGAGTTTAAAGATGACTGGTCCAAGCCCGGAAAAGTATATGCGGCGGTCCTGCCGGAAGATCTGAGCGGATTTAATGCTGATCATCAGCTTGAACTTACAGTGATCAAGGATGACATGCTCAAGAATCATGGATACTATAAGCTGGTGGAGGATAAGGTGGAGAAGTGCATCATTTCCTGTGACAGCGGAGTATATCTTTTTGTTCCACCGGTATCAGAAGGAGAAAAGTGGGAGATCAGAAAACTTGTGGACGAGGCAGCAAGTGACGCAGTCCTTGTTGACATGGACGGCGACGGGGAGAAGGAACTGATCCTGATCTCGCCTTTCCACGGCGAACACATCTATTTTTATAAAAAGGTAGATGGAAAATGGGAGAAGGTGTATACTTATGATACAGCGGACTTCGCTCATGCGATTTATGGAGGCACACTTCTGGGCAGGCCGGCGGTTATTATCGGGCACAGAAAAGGAGAGAGGAATCTTCTTCTGTTTACCTGCAGTATGGATTCCGGAGAATATGAGGTGACTGTTCTGGACAGAGACTGCGGACCGGCCAATGTTTTCAAATATGAGAGGGACGGGCAGGAAGTGCTCATTTCCACGAACCGCGAGATCGATGAAGTCGCGATGTATACATTTGAAGAATAGTCAGGAGGAAACGGCATGTTAGAGCAGTTAAAAAAAGAAGTGTATGAGGCGAATATGATGCTGCCGAAATACGGGCTTGTCACATTTACATGGGGCAATGTCAGTGGAATTGACCGGGAGAGCGGGCTTTTTGTCATCAAACCTAGCGGAGTGGAGTATGACAAGCTGACCCCGGATGACATGGTAGTTGTCGATCTGGATGGAAACAAGGTGGAAGGCCGTTATAATCCGTCTTCAGACACCCCGACACACGTTGTCCTGTACAACAGGTTCCCGAACGTGGGAGGGATCGTGCATACGCATTCTTCCTGGGCGACGAGCTGGGCTCAGGCGGGACGGGATATCCCGTGCTATGGAACGACTCATGCAGACTATATTTACGGTGAGATTCCCTGTGTCAGGAATCTGACAAAGGCAGAGATCGAGGAAGCTTATGAGAAGAACACAGGTGTCCTGATTGCGGATGAATTTGAACTGCGCAACAAGGACTATATTGCAGTCCCTGCAGTGCTCTGCAAGAACCACGGTGTATTTACTTGGGGGAAAGACGCTCATGAGGCGGTACATAATGCGGTGGTGACAGAGGAAGTGGCAAAGATGGCTGCGCGCTGTGAGGTGATCAACCCGGAAGTACAGCCGGCTCCCCAGGAACTTCAGGATAAGCATTATTACAGAAAACACGGAGCTAATGCGTATTACGGTCAGAAATAGAAGAAACGGCAGTTAGGTGAAGACAGGACAGGGGATTTTTCCCTTGTCCTTTTCCATGCAAAACAGTATAATGTTAAGCATGGAAACGAATAATAATTTTGATATACAGGAAGAACTCAGGAAACTCCCCGGCAGGCCCGGGGTTTATCTCATGCACGATGAGAAGGACAATATTATCTATGTGGGAAAGGCCATCAGCCTGAAAAACAGGGTCAGACAGTATTTCCAGAGCAGCAGGAACAAAGGGGTCAAGATCGAGCAGATGGTGACCCATATCCGGAGGTTTGAATATATTGTGACGGATTCAGAGCTGGAGGCGCTGGTGCTGGAATGCAACCTGATCAAGGAGCACAGGCCGAAGTACAATACCATGCTCATGGATGACAAGACCTATCCGTTTATCAAAGTGACCACGAACGAGGCGTTCCCCCGGGTGATTCTGTCAAGGAAGATGCTCAAGGACAAGGCGAAATATTTCGGACCCTACACCAGTTCTCAGGCTGTGAGGGATACCATTGATCTGATCCATAAACTGTTTCATGTAAGGAGCTGCAACCGCAGCCTTCCGCGGGACACGGGAAAAGAGAGACCCTGCCTGAATTATCACATCAAACAGTGTGACGCGCCCTGTCAGGGGTACATTTCGCAGGAGGAGTACGGAAAGTCGATCAATGAGGTGATCCGGTTCCTGAACGGGAATTACGATTCTGTTCTGAAAGAGTTGGAGGAGAAGATGAACGAGGCGTCCGAGAATCTGGAGTTTGAACGGGCAATCGAGTACCGGGAACTGATCGGAAGTGTGAAGAAAGTAGCGCAGAAACAGAAGATCACGGACTCCAGCGGAGAAGACAGAGATGTGCTTGCCGTCGCGTCGGAGGAAGAGGATGCTGTGGTGCAGGTGTTCTTTATCCGGGGCGGCAGGCTCATCGGCCGGGATCATTTCTATCTGCGTATCTCTAAAGGGGAGGAGAAGAGCAGTATCCTGGACAACTTCATCAAGCAGTATTACGCCGGAACGCCCTTTATCCCCGGTGAGCTGATGCTTCAGGAGGATGTGGAGGAACGGGAACTGCTGGAGGCGTGGCTTACGTCAAAGAGAGGACAGAAAGTGACTCTGCGTGTCCCCAAAAAGGGGACAAAAGAAAAGCTTGTGGAGCTGGCGGCGGAGAATGCCCGTCTTGTTCTTGCCAAAGATAAGGAGAGGCTGAAAAGAGAAGAGGGAAGGACGATCGGCGCTGTCAAAGAGATTGCCGCGCTTCTCGATCTGGACGGGATCAGCCGTATGGAGGCCTATGATATTTCCAATACAAACGGCTTTGAGTCCGTGGGCTCCATGGTTGTATACGAACGGGGAAAGCCGAAGAGAAATGATTACCGGAAGTTTAAGATCAAAGGGATCAAAGGCGCGGACGATTACGGGAGTATGAGAGAGGTTCTGACCAGACGGTTTACTCATGGACTGAAGGAGCGGCAGGAGAACGCTGAGATGGGAAAATTTACTGTATTCCCTGATCTGATTCTGATGGATGGAGGAAAGGGACAGGTCAATGTTGCACTTCAGGTGCTGGACGAACTGCACCTCGATATCCCGGTCTGCGGCATGGTGAAGGATGATTATCACCGGACAAGAGGGCTCTATTATCATAATGTGGAAATTCCTATTGACAAGTCCTCGGAGGCGTTCCGTCTGATCACGAGGATCCAGGATGAGGCGCACCGGTTTGCGATTGAGTACCACCGGCAGCTCCGGGGGAAAGGGCAGGTCCACTCCATCCTGGACGATATAGACGGGATCGGCCCGGCAAGACGGAAGGCGCTGATGCGGCATTATCTCAGCCTGGATGCCATCAAAGAGGCAACGGTGGAGGAACTTGCAAAAATTCCTTCCATGAATGAAAAAGCGGCGGAATCGGTGTACAAGTTTTTTCATTAGTGATATGATATACACAAACAGCGAAAAGGAGAAAGTATATGGGACAAGGTATCAGACTAACTGAAATCGTTGAAAAAATGGATTTAAAAAATCTTACTCCGGAAGTGGAGATGACAGAAAAGGAAGTGCATGTGCCGGATGTAAATCGTCCGTCGCTTCAGTTGGCAGGCTTCTTTGATCATTTTGATTCCAGCCGGGTACAGATCATAGGGAATGTTGAACATA
>DWUT01000160.1 GCA_019120615.1 Candidatus Mediterraneibacter norfolkensis | reverse complement strand
CGCCTGCCCCTGTTTGGAACTATCTATTTCCCGACAGCCCCCTTTTAATGATTATTGTCTGACAATTTAGAGATTCCTGACCTTAAACTCCCTCTGGGCTTCCCGTTTCTGATCTTTTTTGGCGATATCCGCCCGCTTATCATACAATTTCTTTCCTTTTGCCAGACCGATCTCTACTTTGACAAGACTTCCGCTGAAGTAGACCTGAAGGGGCACCACTGTGATTCCCTGTTCTTTCATCTTGCCGAATATCTTATCTATCTCTTTTCTGTGAAGAAGGAGTTTTTTCACACGGAGCGGATCCTTATTAAAGATATTTCCTTTCTCATACGGGGAAATATGCATCCCGTAGATAAACATCTCGCCGTCCTCCACGCGGATAAAAGCCTCCTTGATACTGCATTTTCCCATCCTCAGTGATTTTACCTCTGTGCCGTGGAGCACGATACCCGCTTCGTACTTCTCCAGGATAAAATAGTCATGATACGCTTTTTTATTGTTCGCGATAAGTTTTCTCTCTGTCTTTCCCATGATAAATCCAACCTTTATATGATCTCAAAATTGACCGTCCTCTGTATCCTGTCGGCGTCCGTCACACGGACATTCACTTTCTGTCCCAGCTTATATGTTTTCCCGGTGCGTTCTCCGACAAGTTCATACCTCTCTTCTGCCAGCTCGTAATGGTCGTCCTTCATATCCGCCACATGGACAAGTCCTTCTATCGTATTCGGCAGTTCCACATAGACGCCCCATTTTGTCACCCCGGATATCACGCCCTCGTACTCTTCCCCGATACGCTTCTGCATGTATTCCGCTTTTTTCAGCTTTACCACTTCGCGCTCCGTCTTCTCTGCTGTCCGCTCCCTGCTGCTGCACTGGGCTGCAACTTCCGGAAGGATCTTCTCATAATGGCTGATCCTTTCTTCATTCAGGCGTCCTCTCAGGTTTTCCTTGATGATCCGGTGGATCTGAAGATCCGGATACCTTCGGATCGGCGATGTAAAATGAGTATAATACTTTGCGGCAAGCCCGAAATGTCCGGTATTTTCTGTTGTATATCTTGCCTGCTTCATGGAACGAAGCGCCAGCCTGCTGATCATCGGCTCTTCCGGCGTTCCTTCCACTTTCCCCAGCAGTTTCTGTATCTCTTTCGGTCTGACCTCATTGCGTATATGGATATGATATCCGAAATTATTGATAAATGCGCCGAGCTGTCTCATCTTCTCCTCGTCGGGAGCCTCATGAGTCCGGTACAGAAACGGCAGTTCTCTCCAGAAATACTCTTCTGCCACAGTTTCATTGGCGAGGAGCATAAAATCCTCAATGATCCTGGTCGCGGCATTCCGCTCATACGGCTTGATGGACACCGGATACCCATCCTCATCCAGTTCAATCTTCGTCTCGGGGAAATCGAAATTGATCGAGCCCCTTCTCCCTCTCTTCTCTCTTATGATCCCGGAAAGCTCGCTCATCATCCTGATCATCGGAACAAACTCCTCATTTTCCTTCAGTGCCTCTTCCTCTCCGTCAAGGATCTTTGCCACTCCGTTATAACTCATCCTGCGGTCCACCTTTACCACAGTCTCCGCGATTTCATGGTCAATCATCTCTCCGGACAGACTCACTGTCATAATGCAGGATAAAGCGAGCCTGTCCTCACCTGCGTTCAAAGAACAGATTCCGTTGGACAGTTTATGAGGCAGCATTGGGATCACCCGGTCTGCAAGATAGACGCTGGTTCCCCGCTTCAGCGCCTCCCGGTCGAGCGCACTTCGCTCCTGGACATAATTCGTCACGTCGGCAATATGCACGCCAAGGATATAATTTTCCCCTTCCCTGGTCACTGACACCGCGTCATCCAGGTCCTTTGCATCCTCACCGTCTATGGTCACCATCATCCATTCTCTCAGGTCCTTTCGTCCCTGGCGGTCCGCCTCACTCACTTCTTTCCCGACCCGGACAGCCTGATTGAGCACCTTTTCAGGAAATTCGGTCGGAAGATCATAATCCTTTACGATCGAAAGAATATCTGTCCCCGGATCATTAATGTGTCCGATAATCTCCACAACGTGTCCTTCCGGCTTCATATGCTCTCCGCCATAGGTAGTAAGTTCCGCCACTACTTTGTGTCCTGTTACCGCGCCCATGGCCTTGCCTTCCGGAATATAGATATCTGTCAGATATCTCTGATTATCCGGACGCACAAACCCGAAATTCTTGCACTTCTCGTAAAGCCCCACCACACGGGTAACGCCATGAGACAGGATCTTTACCACACGCCCTTCTTTCCGCTTTCCTTCCGGTGCACGCAGGACAACATATTCCACTTCATCCCCCTGAAATGCTCCGTTCATGTTATCCTCTGATACAAAAACATCCCCTTCGCCATTCTCCGGAGTGATAAATCCAAATCCCCTCGGATTGGCCTGGAAGACGCCTTTCTGTCTCTCAACCTGTCCTTTACTGTATTTTCCGCGTTTCGAAAGAGATATCTTCCCTTCCTCAACAAGGGCGTCCAGTATCTCTTTCAGTTCTTCCCTCTGTTCCCTTGGTATCTGGAGAACGATGGAGATCTCTTTGATCTTCATCGGCACATACAGTTCGTCACAGATAAAATCGTATATAACTTTTTTTCTCTTTTCAAATGTCTGATCCATACACTTCTCCCTTACAGCAAATCTGTCAGAACAGATTTCCCGCTTTTTGATCTATAAAGAAGAAAAACACTCTATCCGTATCGCATAGAGTGTTTTTTGTTCTTTATTATCTTCTGATATGTGCCCTGTCATGCACAGACTGAATACTTTTACTTAAACACACTGAGATTCAGCACGACCGCCAGCACCATAAAAAGTATTGCGATAACCCTGGTCGCTTTCACAAGAGCCCCCTCCATGGAACGTCCTTTATTCTGTCCCCAGTATGTGTCTGCTGCTCCGCTGATCGTTCCAAGACCTGCGGATTTTCCTTCCTGTAAAAGGATGATCGCGGACAGTGCAATACAATCTATAACAAAGATAATGGTTAAAACAATTCTCAAAATATCCATTTTAACACCTCCTGCGGATAAACCAAAGATATTTTAGCACAGTTATCCGCAGTTTGCAACAATCCGCTTCAACTTCATGCCCAAAAGTATCCACCTTTTAAATCAGAAGATCCCGAATATCTTCTCCCGGAACGATCCGTAAAGGGAATCATAGTCGGTATATTGAATCTTACTGTCTTTAAATCTTTTCCCCCACTCATCACAGAGATGATCCGCGATCAATGTGGCATCTTCATGTTCTGTCAGCAGAAGCGCCGGAAAAACATAATAGATCATGAAGAAATTAAGATCAAGCTGCAGGCATCCGTCGATCTTTTTCTTTTTTGGAGACTGGAATCTCTTCTCAACACAGTCCGCAAAAGTCCTGGCAATCTCGTCTGCCGTACTCTCCTTTTCCGCGGAGTTCTCAGTAAGACTGGTCATCTCGTCAAAGAAATGACCGTATTTTTCCTGAAACACTCTCATATTCTCTTTATACGAAGCCTTCTTCAGTTTTTTCATCATTGGCTTCATATCTTCAAACATAACCTCTACATGATCCAGCATATATTTTCCTCCGTCTGTCCTTAATTTAATCCGTGACTACGCCCTTCTGAAGCATGATATTTGCATAGAGCGCCGATTCGCCTGTGGCAATGATCGCATAGACTTTCTTCGACTCTTCATAAAAGGCAAATCTTTCGATATTACCTACCACTGCATCTCCTCTGTCATCGTATCTCCGTATGATTTCTTTGTAAGTTTCCCAGATCGGCGTCTCTACATCATCCCCGGGCATAACCTCCATCAGATTTACCGGATGCTCTACATAAGTATCCAGTGGGAATACCTGAAGGATCGCATCAAGGAGCTCCGGCACTCCATGTCCGTCGCAGCGAATCACGATCGCATCTTTTCCCATTGATTCCGCCGGGAAATTTCCATCCGAGATCACAAGTCTGTCACTGTGCCCCATCTCAGCAAGCACCTTCAGAAGTTCTGGTGATAAAATTTTCGGAATACCTTTTAACATTTTTACGTCCTCCTCATTATAATATTTTTCCTTTTAAAAAGGAACCGGGAATTTTCCCGATTCCTTTCCTATTCAGACCGGTCTCTCAGGCCGGTCCATATGCACGTTTTTTAATAGACTGTCTTTCCGTTAAATTAGTCGTACAGGTTCGGAGCGATGTCATCATCGTTCATGTTGTCAGCGTCATACCAGTAGCTGTCTGTAGCGATGTCGGATACTTCGTTGCCTTCGCAGTAGTCATACAGAGCGTGGATAGCAAGGTTACCCTGATCAACAGGAGCCTGTGTAACAGCACCGATGAGTGTTCCGTCTGCAACTGCAGCTTTCAGTGTAGCACCTGCATCGAATCCAACACCAACGATACCTTCATCCGGTGTAGAAGCAAGTACGCTCAGGTTCTGGTTAGCTGTGAGGACACCCTCTGCCGTAACCTGGTTGGAACCGAAGATTGCGATCGTATCGTCTTTGTTCATGATGTTGGAAGCCTCTGTAGCGGACAGTTCAACTGTTGTCTGAGCCGGAACTGCTACCTCGATGATAACGTCAGCTGATCCCTCATCACCGTTGTTCTCAACCTGATCTACATAGTACTGGTTACCGATAACTGCAACTGTCTTTCCGTCAGCTTCGATGAGTTCTTTCATCTTGTTGATGAATCCCATACCACGTCCGGAGATGTTTGCTGATGTTGCATCCTGGTTTACTTCACCGATTCTTACCGGTGCAGAAGCGTTTGCGATTGTGTCTTTGATCACTTCATACATATTCTCTGCTGCAACAGCACCTGCAGACTCATTGTCTGTAGCGATTGTAGCGATAACAGATCCCTCCGGAGCATCCGGCACACCTGTATCAAAGCAAACTACCGGGATTTCTGCGTCAAGCGCATCCTGCAGTGAAGGAAGAACAGCGCTCTGATCATTTGCAGCAAGTGCGATTCCATCCGGCTTCTGGCTGATCGCGTTGTTCAGCATGTTAACCTGGTCTGCGATATCAGACTCTGCGTTCGGTCCAGTTGTATTGATGTCTACCCCAAGCTCATCTGCTGCTGCATCAATACCCTGGATTGCTGCCTGCCAGTATGTAGACTGGAAGCTCTTAACTACGACTTCAAAATGATAGTCGCTTCCACCTGAGCTGCTGTCTGCTGCTGCGTCAGTGCTGTCTCCTGATGACGCTGTATCATTTCCGCCGCCACAGCCTGCAAGTAATCCAGCTGCCATACATCCGCCGAGTAATACTGCTAATACTTTCTTTTTCATACTTTCAAATCCTCCTGAAATGTTTTTTCGTCATATTCAAAGACTCGTCCTCTCCGCTGTGACCGCTTCTCAGATACCGTGCATATATCCGATGATACTTTCACTCTGCTCTGAACAGTTGTCTTCAAGGCATGACCGTCCTTTAAGTTTCTATAGTAACAGTCGGCAGCTGCTCCACACTTTTTCGCAGCGCCCGCCTGTTATCTATCAATATAATTAATTAACTGGCTGCTTCTTTCTTGCGTTTCAGAATATCGATCAGCACGGCTGCGATCAGGACAAGTCCAGTGATGATCTGCTGCCAGTTTGCTGTCAGACCGATAAACGGAAGCCCTGTCTTCAACAGACAGATGACAAAGACACCAATCAGTGTACCAGTAACGTTACCTACAGCACCCGACATGGACACTCCTCCGACGATCGCTCCGCCGATCGCATCCATTTCAAATCCAGCGCCGCTGCCCGGCTGAACTGTAGCAAAAATTGCTGAATAAGCGATTGCCGCAAGTCCTGCGAAAAGTCCGCAGATCACGTATGCCATTACATGGTAAAACCTGACATTGACTCCTGAAAGTCTGGTTGCCTCCTTATTACTTCCGATCGCACGTGTGTAACGTCCCATCTTTGTATGGTTAAGCACGAAACTCATGATGATAACCAGAAGGATGATCCACAGAAAACCGATCGGGATGTTCTGTCCGCCTACCTGAATCTTAAAGATACTTCTGAACCATCCGCCTTCCTGACCTGCTGCCGGCCACGGGATACCATAACCGCCTACAACAAACGCACCAAAACCTCGTGTGATCATGCAGGTACAAAGTGTTGCCAGAAACGGCGGCAGATCCATCAGTGCCACAAGGCATCCGTTAATAATACCAAAAATCACACCGATCAAAATTGTCACAACCATACCAACCGCAACAGGCATTCCATGCTGACGCACCAGAAGGCCGCCGATCAGTGAGTAACAGATCAGGCCTGTCCCGATGGAAAGGTCAACACCGCCTGTCAGGAGCGGGAACGTAACTCCGATTGCCATCAATGCGATGTAGTAAGAATAATCAAGGATACTTACTACTGTTGTATACTTTCTAAAACCAGGGCTCATTGCACTGAAAAAGATAAACATTACAATGACGATGATCAGGACGATAAACTGCTGACCGCCCATCCTGTCAATGAACGACTTCTTCGTGCCGGCCGTTTTACTTACCGATTTATTTGCCATCACATTTTCCTCCCTAACTAATCTCTCTTGTAGCCATGTTCATGATATTTTCCTGTGTAGCCTCGGAAATATCCAGTTCACCGGTCTTCTTGCCTTCACACATAACGACAATCCTGTCGCTCATACGCAAGATCTCGGTCATTTCTGAGGAAACCATTATAATGGCTTTA
>DWUT01000159.1 GCA_019120615.1 Candidatus Mediterraneibacter norfolkensis | reverse complement strand
TTCTCTACCTGCTTTTCTTCCTGCATTATTTCAAGTCCGTCAAGAAGTTGTGTAAACGTAGCCGTCGGATTTGCCACTACAGGTTTCATCGTATTCACAGGTTCCAGTGCTTCATACACTCCGACTGGATCATAAATTTCAAAATGCGTCTTATGTATCTTTGGGCAGAGACGTGTTGCCCGTCCCAACATCTGCTCAAACAGAATACGTGATTTTACACGCCGCATGAAAACAAGCGTTGTTATTTCCGGCACATCAATTCCTGTTGTTAGAAGATCCACTGTTACTGCGATGCTTGGATAAGCTTCGTTTTTAAAGCGTTTGACAGCTTCCAGAACTTTCTTTTTGTTTCCGCCGCCTACACTTCCCGTAATCTTCATAATCGCATCATTATCGACTTCTGTCTCTCCATATATTTCCTTCAAAATTTTAACAATCATATCGGCATGCTGGTCATCCACAGCATAGATAAGGGTCTTTCCCTGCTCGTTTGGCGCCTCGGGATCTATATCCCGGGCAATTTCTTCGAGCACAGTTCTGTTAAAATCCTCTGTAATAACTTTCCTATTAAAACTGTCGATCTCAAAATCAAGCTCATCGTCCAGAAGTTCACTGTTTGTAATTTCACCTGTTACCGGATCATAAATTGTAACAGTATCGCCGTTTTGATAATGGATACCTTCTTTGCCAAGGCGTGTTACTAATTTGTGAGGCGCGTCATGATCGACCAGATATCCTTCTATAACTGCCTCACGATATGTATAATTAAACACCGGAGGACCGAAGATCATCGTCGTCTGTAATGCCGGAGTCGCTGTCAATCCAATCTTAACTGCATCAAAATATTCAATTACCGTCCGATACTTACTCTGATAATCTTTCTGATCACGATAAAGCAGTTCATCATCACCCATATCTCTGTCGAGTATATATCCCCTGTGAGCCTCATCGCAGATAATAAGATCATAATCCGTAACCGACGGCATACTCTCCCCATCATTATACAAAATCCGTTTGACCATTCCCTGAACAGTGGCTATCTGAATACGTGTTTCTTTTTCGATCGTCTTATCATCCAAGCCTTTAATATTATAAATATCATCCAGAGTCATGAGTTCTTCTAATTTCACTTCTTTAAAAACATCCTCTGCCTGTTCGCCTAATGCAGTACGATCAACCAGAAACAATATTCTACGGAAACGTTCTGTTTTTAAAAAGCGATAAATCATCCCCAGAATCGTTCTTGTTTTTCCTGTTCCAGTTGCCATAGCCAGCAAAATATTCTGTTTTCCATCCAGAACTGCCTGTTCTGCCGCCTGTATGGCTTTAAGCTGATATTCCCTCAGGTTCAGTCCGTCTTTATCCCTCAGCAAATCATATTTCATTTCCCGAAGCTTTCGATTTTTACTCTCAATATCCTTTTCCAGTAATTCCAAAATACCTTCCGGACTTACCCAGCCATGAAGTGCTTTGGGCACATTATAAGGTTTTCTCAAATCCAGAAACCAGATTCCGGACTTTGTTTCATATTGCTTCAGATATGATCTTCCGTTTGTCGCAAATGTGAATGGGACTTTATAACCTCCCCATGTTCCGATCTGATATGTACCGTCCTCTTTACGAATATTTTTCGGATAATCTTTTCCTTGATAATCAATCACAGAAGGAATGTCTTTGTGTTCTGCTTTTGCTTCAATAACCCCCACCAGTCTGGTTCCCACAAATAATGCGTAATCTACCCGCCCACGATTTCCAACTGTTGAATCTGTAGGCCACTCAGCTATCGCCATATTGTGCCCTTTCATGGGTCGAGTTCCTTTAGAATATCGAAGCTTGTTTGTATCGGCTTCCCAGCCAACTTGTCTGAGTTGCTCATCGATCAGATATCTTGTTTCAGCCTCTGATCTCTGTCTCTGACTCGCCGCTTCACCTGCCCGTTTCAGGCGTTCTTCTTTGGGAATATCCTGCGCTTTCTTTGCCTCAGACTCAGCCTGCTGCATTAAAGCAGACTCCTTTGCCCTTTCTCGCTTCTTATCGGCGACTATAGGATCATGCCGTTTTATCGGCATAACAAACTCATGGTGTACATAATTATAGTCGCCATAAGTCTGCATAGACCATTCGCATAAGCTGTGTGCCATCTGAAGAAGAGCTTTTCCATCCTTTACAGACGAATAGTTTTCATGTACTGCGAGGTTCCTCTTCTTCCTAAGTTCATGCAGTATAGAAGCTAAATCAGGAGTTAACAGACCTTCTTTTTGCAGCTTAGTGATTCTCTTCACAGCAGTATTATCTTCAGGGAGGCGTATCCGATCATAAGTAAACATCAAATTAACAATTGTTTCCCCTATCATTCCCAGCTTCATAAGACATGAATTAGAGTCAGAGAAACAATACTTCTCTGCCAATTGCCCGAAATTTGCCAATACTGGAAAATCCTTATTTAAAAAATCAAAATTCGATGCCATATTTTTCCCTCCCTAAAACTGTCCTGCTTCCGATAATAGTTATTATATGGCATATTCTAAGGCGATGCAATCCTATAAAATAACAGAGCAGACCTCAGATACATCTCTGATTTCTGCTCTGTTCTCTTTCTCATAGTTTTCATAAAACTACGTCTGTTCTCCTGTTACTCCTGTCCGGTTTCCAGGATCCGGTTTGCATTCTCGATCCGCTCCTTTGACGGCGGCTCGATCCCTGCCAGCGGGTAGTCATATCCCAGTTCCTTCCACTTGTACTCTCCCAGTGTGTGATAGGGAAGTATTTCAACTTTTTCGACATTTTTCAGTGTCTTTATAAACTTGTGAAGTTTCTCAAGATATTCGTCATAGTCGCTCCGCTCCGGGACGAGTACGTGGCGGATCCACACCGGTTTCCCGATCTCTGACAGGTACTCCGCCATGTCCAGGATATTTTTATTGGTCCGCCCTGTAAGGATCTTATGCTGCTCTTCATCGATATGTTTGATATCGACCAGGAGCAGATCCGTGTATTTCATCAGCTCGTTGAATTTACCGAAAAACGGCTCCTCCCGGGTAAAGGGAGCTCCGCTCGTATCGATCGTCGTATGGATTCCCTGCTCCTTTGCCTTTTTGAACAGCTCCAGCAGGAAGTCGATCTGCATGAGCGGTTCCCCGCCGCTGACTGTGATCCCGCCGCCGTCTTTCCAGTAGGCTCTGTAGCGCAGCGCCTGCTTTAACAGTTCATCCGCACTCTTCTTCTCTCCCGTCTGCATATTCCAGGTATCCGGGTTATGGCAGAACTGGCATCGCATGGGACATCCGCTGACAAAAATAACAAAGCGGACGCCGGGGCCGTCCACGGAACCGAAACTTTCTGTTGAATGGATATATCCGTTCATATTTTCTCCTTTCAAAAATGCTGCCGTTGCAAAAAGGGACGCAGTCAATTTTAATTTTAACTGCGTCCCCGAAATTTATTCGCGATATGCCTGCACTTGCTTCCTGCCTTCTTCTGCAGATCAGGCTGTGCCGGTGACCGGGCAGGATTACATTCTGTCGTGGCATGTTCTTGCGATCACGTCAAGCTGCTGCTCTTTTGTCAGGTCGATGAACTTCACAGCGTATCCTGATACGCGGATTGTGAAGTTTGCGTACTCTTCTTTCTCCGGATGCTCCATTGCATCGATCAGTTTCTCTGTTCCGAATACGTTCACGTTCAGGTGATGTGCTCCCTGATCGAAGTATCCGTCAAGTACGTGTACAAGGTTGTTCTTGCGCTCGTCGTCATCATGTCCCAACGCTCCCGGGCTGATCGTCTGTGTATTGGAGATTCCATCAAGCGCCTGCTCGTACGGAAGTTTCGCAACAGAGTTGAGAGAAGCAAGAAGTCCGTTCATCTCTGCGCCGTATGACGGGTTTGCTCCCGGTGCCAGCGGCTCGCCGCCTTTTCTTCCGTCCGGAAGGGATCCTGTCGCCTTACCGTATACCACGTTGGATGTGATCGTAAGGATGGATGTTGTCGGCTCAGAGTTTCTGTATGTGTGGCACTTCTTCAGTTTGCTCATGAATGTGCGGAGCAGCCATACGGCAATGTCGTCCGCACGGTCATCGTCGTTTCCATATCTCGGGAAATCGCCCTCTACTTCGAAGTCTGTTGCAACACCGTCCTCATCACGGATCACTTTCACTTTCGCATACTTGATCGCGCTCAGAGAATCAACTACATGTGAGAATCCTGCGATACCTGTTGCAAATGTACGTCTTACGTTTGTATCGATCAGCGCCATCTCGGCAGCCTCATAGTAGTATTTGTCATGCATGTAGTGGATCATGTTCAGTGTATCCACATACAGCTTGGACAGCCACTCCATCATCTGGTCATATTTTTCCATGACCTCGTCGTAATCAAGGTATTCGGATGTGATCGGTCTGTAGAGCGGGGAAACCTGCTGTTTCGTCTTCTCGTCAACGCCGCCGTTGATCGCGTACAGAAGGCATTTTGCAAGGTTTGCACGTGCTCCGAAGAACTGGATCTCCTTTCCTGTCTCTGTCGCGGATACACAGCAGCAGATGGAGTAATCGTCGCCCCATACCGGACGCATTACATCGTCGTTCTCATACTGGATGGAGCTTGTCTTAACAGAAATATAAGCTGCATATTTCTTAAAGTTCTCCGGCAGGTGTGAAGAGTACAGCACTGTCAGGTTCGGCTCCGGTGACGGTCCCATGTTCTCCAGTGTGTGGAGGAAACGGTAATCGTTCTTTGTGACCATATGGCGTCCGTCCATTCCGATTCCGGCCATCTCCAGTGTCGCCCATACCGGGTCTCCGGAGAACAGTTCGTTGTAGGACGGGATTCTTGCGAACTTCACCATTCTGAATTTCATTACGATGTGGTCGATAAGCTCCTGTGCCTGCTCCTCTGTCAGGATGCCCTTCTCCATATCTCTCTGGATATAGATATCAAGGAATGTAGAAATACGTCCCACACTCATTGCGGCTCCGTTCTGTGTCTTGATCGCAGCAAGATATCCAAAGTACAGCCACTGCACAGCTTCTTTTGCGTTTGTCGCCGGCTTGGAAATATCGTAGCCATAGGACGCTGCCATCTCTTTCATGCCGTTAAGAGCGCGGATCTGGTCTGCAATCTCTTCACGGAGGCGGAAATCTGTTCCCTTCATTCCATGTCTCTCGTATTCAATGAAATCTGACTGTTTCTTCTCGATCAGGTAATCAATACCATAGAGAGCTACCCGACGGTAGTCGCCTACGATACGTCCTCTTCCGTATGTATCCGGAAGACCGGTGATGATCTTGTTGTGACGGGCTTTCTTCATCTCAGGAGTATAGATGTCAAATACCGCCTGGTTGTGTGTCTTGTGATATTTTGTAAAGATTTCATGCAGTTTTTCACTCGGTGTGTATCCGTATGTCGTACAAGCCTGCTCAGCCATCTTGATCCCGCCGTACGGCATGAACGCTCTCTTGAGCGGTTTGTCTGTCTGGAGACCCACTACCTGCTCCAGATCTTTCATCTCTTCATTGATATATCCCGGGCCGTATGCTGTCAGACCGGAAACAACCTCTGTCTCCATGTCCAGAACGCCGCCCTTAGCGCGCTCCTCTTTCTGCAGTTTGGAAAGCTCTCCCCAAAGTTTATCTGTCGCTTCCGTAGGGCCTGCCAGGAAGGATTCATCTCCATCATACTGAGTATAGTTGTGCTGGATGAAATCGCGCACATTCACTTCCTCTTTCCAGAGATGACCTTTAAAATCTGCCCACTGGTCAAAATTCGCTTTTGCCATTCGTAAAAACCTCCTCGTGAAATCTTTGATCTGTTTCATTTCAGCATACCGCAAAAGCGGGACGCCGTTAATTCATGAAGCCGGTCCCTCTCGTTCCCCGCCTCGTACATGCGCTAGTATATCATTGACTTTTCCAAAACGCAAGAGCAATTTCGATAATAGTTATCATTATATCATTTGTACTTGATTTTGTACAAACCTCAGCATTTAGGTCTATATATTGTATCTCTAAAAAAACAATTCTTTTCCCCTGACATACTTTGCCCTGACTTCCCTCTCATCTCCCAGGTAGATCACACGCTCCAGTCTGTCTCTGGCATTCATTTCACGGGGACCGGACAGACGGCTGTCGTCCAGAACCACCGCGTCGAACTCATAACCGGGTTCAAAGCTTCCCACTTTTCCAAAGAAAGCGCCTCCGCCCCGGGTCGCCATATAAAACACTTCTTCCATCGTCAGCGGTTTCCGTCTGTCATCCTGGATCCTCCAGCGGATCTTCGACGCCCTGACAGCGTGAGCCATAGCCGCGAACAGATTCTCCGTACTGCCTGCCGCCACATCGCTTCCCAATCCGACCTGAAGCCCTTCGTCCAGATACTGCTTTACCGGAGCGATCCCTGATGACACATTCATATTGGATTCCGGACAGTGTGCGATAAAGACTCCGTTCTCTTTCATCCGACGGATTTCCTCTTCTCCGCTGTAAACACAGTGTGCCATGATCGTGGGGCATTCTCTGCCGAACAGCCCGAAATGATCATAAGCATCCCCGTAAAACTCCGACCAGGGACACAGTTCCTTTACCCAGGCGGTCTCCTCCGGATTTTCCGAAAGATGAGACTGCACCGGCAGAGAATATTTCTTCTGAAGTTCTCCCAGCCCTTCCATCAGCCGGTCCGTACAGGACGGCACAAACCGCGGCGTAAGGATCGGGGTTGTGTTCACATAGCGCCTCCCGGCGGCTTCTTTGAGCCAGGCTTCCGTCTCCGCCAGAGAATCTTCCGTTCCCTCGCACAGGCCCTCCGGCGCGTTCCGGTCCATATTGACTTTCCCGACCATGGTGACCAGCCCGCTTTTTTCCATCAGATCCATCAGCATCATTGTTGCCGGTCTGTGAATTGTTGCAAAAATACAGGCTCTCGTAACTGCGCTTTTTTGCATCCTCTCCGCAAAGATCTCATATGCCTTTCCGGCATACTCCATATCCCCGTACTTTATCTCCTCCGGAAAAGTATGGACCTCCAGCCAGTCCAGCAGTTCCAGATCCATGGCCGTTCCCCGGAAGGAATACTGAGGTGCATGAGTATGGAGGTCCACAAGCCCAGGTATGATCAGGCAGTCCCCGAAGTCACGGATGGGATAGCCGCCCAGCCGGAAGGGCAGGGTCCGGTAAATCCCCTCTGCTTTTCCGTCCTCACACACCAGGTAACTGTTCTCACAAATTTCCAGTTCTGTCCTGCTCCTGCTGCTGATGATATTTCCTTTTAAGATCCTTACCTCTCTTTTCTTCCACAATGTTCCGTCATCTCCTGCTCTCTTTTTCTGCTCTCCAGACCAGTTCCATCATCACTTCCACCACGCCGCCGCAGACCATTCCTTCGTCCTCTGCCGCGTCCGCGGACATATCCACCCGGCATATCTGGAAGGCGGGCTTCCCGGCGCGCATCATCAGGAGCGCTTTTCGGATGATCTCGCTCTCCACGCAGCCTCCGCCGATGGTGTCCACAGTGGTCCCATCCTCAAATACGAGCATCTTCGTCCCCACGCTCCTGGGCGCGGATCCTTTCCGTGAGATGATCGTCGCCAGCACTTTCTGCTGTTCCTCTTCTGATGCCAGCGCCTCCAGCATCTCCCCGGAGTATCCGCCTCCTTTCTGGCGGCTGTTCTTCACCTGTATGACCTCCGCCATGACAGACACCGCAATCTCTTCCGGCGTCTCCGCGCCGATCTTAAGACCGATGGGTGTATGAACTTCGTCCAGAGTCTCCTTTGCAATCCCGCTCTCTTCCAGCTGCTCTTTTACGATCGCTACTCTCCGCCTGCTGCCCATCATCCCCACATAGGCACCGGTCTTATGAAGGATCTGTTCCAGGCAGATCTTATCATACCGGTGTCCTCTGGTCACGATGACAAACCAGGAATCCGAATCTCCCGGGATCTTCTCAAGGGCCTCCTCAAAGGGCTCGCAGATCACCCGATCCGCCCCCGCTGTTCTGGCGTTATCCGCGAACTTCGGGCGGTCTTCCAGGACCGTCACCGCAAATCCCAGCATTTTCCCCATCTTTATAATCGGTATAGATACATACCCGGCGCCGCAGATGATCAGTTTCGATGGTCTGCTGATCCGTTCCCGGAAGACGTCCTTCCCGGAATCTCCCACCGGATCCAGATTTGCCCCGGGATCGTTCCCCGTAAGAATCCGTTTCTCCCCGGCATGTTCTCCCCGGAGGATCGTCTCGGTATAGACATCTGTTCCTCCACAGTTCAGGACAGTTTTCAGCTTCTGATAAAACTTTCTCATTCTTATCTCTCCTCATGCTCGGATATCTCCATATCCTTCATGCTCTCTTCTTTCATCTTCTTGCATTTCTCCTGAAAAGTCAAGTCTGTTACAAAAGCATCAGCGCCAAAGAATAAATATTGAAAATACAAATTTTACATCCTGGATATATTGGTTCTAACTCTTATCCACCAGGGATATTCGTATTAGAAAAGTTATCCACATTCCCT
>DWUT01000158.1 GCA_019120615.1 Candidatus Mediterraneibacter norfolkensis | reverse complement strand
TACACTCTTTCCCTACACGACGTCTCTGACTCCCTTATAATACCACGCCAGCGCCGCCTTGCTCTGCATCCGGAACCGGGTCCACAGCAGTTCTCCCATGACCGGATAATCCCGGTCGATATCCCGCATGTTCGAGAGCTTGTCCGCCAGACCGATCATCTGTACCTCTGTGGGTGCGTCCTTCATCCTGCGGATCGTCTGTCCTTTTCGCTCCTCCCAGGACAAAGACTTGTCCTCACTCTCCTGGGCTACTATATCCGCAACCCGCTGCCCGAACCGTAGTTTTAGCACTTCCCGCGTGATCCCACTACAGTCCTCAATCGTATCGTGCAGTACCGCCGCACAGATCACTTCCTCGTCCTTTGTCATCGTCGCCACGATATCCGCCACCTCTATGGGATGGACGATATAAGGCCTCCTCGTTCCCTTGCGAAACTGTCCTTCGTGAGCTTTTGTTGCAAATTCAATGGCGTCATCAATCATCAGAACATCCTCCTGCCTTCACCAGAAACATCGGCTGCCCGCCTGTACAGATGTAAAACTGCCGCATCCGGGATACAGCGAACCGCATTTTTCTTTACCTGTATTTAACTTACAGGAAAATTGTAACACAAGCCGCCGGCAATCTCAACGAAGTTTGAACACAAAAAATTCTGACTTGCTTTTTTTTAAGTTTTTGCTATACTGTGTATAAAAGTAAATGTTTGCCGTTTGTTATACGACGGGGTACAAGATGTTTAACGAGTATTTTTGCCACTTGCTATACAGGTGGGATACAAATAATATAGTCCGTAAATAAATCCTCATCAGTCAATGATGGGGATTTTTCATAAGGAGAAAAATGGAAGAAGAATTATCTGAAACTGAATAAAGATTCTGTGACTTTTGACAGATGGGATTCGTAATGAAAAAAAGAGGGAAATCGAAATGTATCACGAAATGTAAAATATTATAATTTGGATGCAATAATCGCAGTTGGTTATAGAGTAAATTCAAAAAAAGCAACACGTTTTCGGCAATGGGCAACAAAAACATTAAAAGAATATATCATAAAAGGCTTTGTCCTTAATGATGATATGTTGAAAAATGGTAAGCCTTTTGGAAAAGACTATTTTGACGAATTGCTGGAACGTATTCGAGAAATAAGAGCGAGTGAACGAAGGGCATATCAAAAAATAGCAGATGTATTTGAACAATGCAGCTATGATTATGATAAGAACAGCGAAACAACAAAAGCCTTTTATGCGTTTGTGCAAAATAAGTTGCATTTTGCAATAACCGGTAAGACTGCGGCGGAACTTATATATGAGCGTGCTGATTCTGAAAAACCATCTATGGGATTAACCACATGGAAAGACGCACCAGACGGTAAAATATTGAAGCAAAATATTGGGATTGCTAAAAACTATTTAAATGAAAAAGAACTGACTCGTCTTAATCGATTAGTAACAATGTTCATTGATTATGCTGAATTAATGGCAGAAGATGAGGTGTTAATGAGTATGCAGGATTGGGTTGATCAGACAAATCAATTTTTGATGAATAATAGGAGAAAAGTATTTGAAAGGGGAGTGAAGCTTTTGTTAATATAATATTGTGTGAGTTAGTGTCCATGATTTAATATGAACACTTGGTACAGGAGGCATTGAAACATGAAAAGAAAGACCGTACTCGTGACCGGCTCCTCCCGGGGCATCGGGCGCGCCTGCGCCCTGGCATTCGCCGGAGCCGGATATCACGTATTCATAAACTGCAGAAATTCAACAGACAAGCTGGAAACGCTGGAGCGTGAGATCCTGGATGCAGGCGGCTCCTGCACGAAACTCCCCGGGGATGTGAGCAGTCCCGAAACCGTGCGTTCCCTGTTCCGGGAGATCACCGCATCCTGCGGCGGTCTGGACGTCCTTGTGAACAATGCGGGGATCGCGCATTTCGGCCTTTTAAATGATATGTCTGACAGGGAATGGAGGAACGTCCTGGACACTAATCTTTCCTCCGCATTCTACTGCTGCCGGGAGGCAATCCCGTACATGGTATCAAAAAAGCAGGGGCGGATCATCAATATCTCCTCCATGTGGGGCACCTCCGGCGCTTCCTGCGAAGCTGCCTACTCCGCCTCCAAGGCAGGACTGGACGGACTGACCCGGGCGCTGGCAAAAGAACTTGCCCCCAGCAACATCCAGGTAAACGCCATCGCATGCGGAGTCATCGACACAGAGATGAACGGCAGGCTGAACAATGAGGAACGGACCGCACTGGAAGAAGAAATCCCTGCCGGACGGTTCGGCACGGCGGAGGAAACCGCCAGGCTCGTGCTCATGCTTGCGGAAGCACCGTCCTATCTGACAGGGCAGGTCATCGGCATGGACGGCGGTTTTCTGTAATAAGGAGAGAAAGGGGAAATTTCATGACAGGAGGGCCATCATGATAGATGTAAATAATCTGACCGCTATCCCGACAGACTGTTCTCTGACGGAATTCGTCGGCACCACTGTACTCGATACCATCGGGCTTGTGATCCCCGGGGCCGACTCTTCCCTGCTCGGGAAGATGGAACTGAAAAAGCCTTACAAGAGCCTGGGTCTGATCAGTTCCCGAACCGGAGCCGCTGGGCAGATCAACGCCGTTGACGAAGCGGTCAAATCAACAAACACCGAGGTCGTATCCATCGAACTCCCCCGCGATACAAAAGGCTGGGGCGGACACGGGTGCTTCATCATCCTGGGCGGAGACAACGTCTCCGACATAAGGCGCGCCGTCGAGATTTCTCTGGAATATATCGAAAAATATGCCGGCGAACTGTATATCAGCCAGGCGGGACATCTGGAATTCACCTACTCTGCCTGCGCGGACAGAGCTCTGAACATGGCATTAGGGGCTCCTGTGGGAAAGCCCTTCGGTTTCTTCTGCGGTTCTCCCGCTGCCATCGGACTTGTCATGGCTGACCTTGCGGTAAAATCCTCCCCTGTCGAGATCGTACGTTACATGACGCCGGGCCGCGGGACCAGCCACTCCAATGAAGTAATCGTTGCTGTGACCGGCGAGGCCTCCGCGGTAAAGAACGCTGTCCTCACTGCAAGAGAGACCGGTCTGCAGTTACTGGTGTCCATGGGAAGTTATCCCGAGACACCATCAAAACCATATCTGTAAAAACGACCGACGGCACGGTTTTCATCCCGTGCCGCCGATCTCTGCTTCTTACGCTTCTGTCCTGTCTTATTCATTTTCCAGAAATTCTCTTATTCCACTCTCCAGTTATTTCCATTCAATATCCGCCGGTTTCCTCGGCGCAGTCCTCTTATATGTAACCGCCGGATACCCGATGAGCATACAGCACACAAGGGGTGTCTCCGGAATCCCCAGCCACTCTTTCACCGCGGGGCAGGCCTCGATGATCCGTGTCAGATAACCGCTGTATAGTACGCCTGCGCCTTCCGCAACGGCCATATTTTCAATGTTTGCCGCGGCAAGTCCTCCATCAAGAGGATTGTCCGTGACCACCATGATACATGCGGGCGTGTTGAAAAAAAGCTCGTCATCCTGCGGATTGTCCCGATGTCTGCGGTAAAGGAACTTAAAGAGCATGGAATACTGGGGCATGGTCTTTTTTACCCGCTCCGCCATCTCCGGAATCTGTCCCCACAGCAAATCTTTCAGTTCATCCAGCCTGTCCTGGACCACGATAAAGCGGCACGCCTGCCGGTTCTTCGCCGTGGGAGTATATCTCCCCGCCTGGAGGATCCGTTCCATTGTCTCCCGGTCCATCTTCCGGTCCTGGAAATTTCGGATACTCCTTCTGAATTTCACCGCATGCAGAAAATTCTCCGGCTCCACGGAAAAATTCTCCCTGTCGTACTCTTCCACATCAGCCATGTCGTACTCCGGGATCGCCACTGCGCCTTTCGGACAGACTGCAACGCAGTGCCCGCACAGGATGCAGTCCGGTTTCCAGACCGCTTTCTCTTCTTCCACTCTGATCTTTCCGACGGGGCAGTCCTTTTCGCACAGCCCGCAGCCAATACACTTTTCTCTGTCTATCGTAACCATTTTCCTTCTCCTTTTTGCTATTATGTTCCTTCAGACTCTTCCATATATATCCTGAGGCACATATGCCTTCACCCGGATCCCCTCCGGTACATACTCCTCGGATATAAGCTGGCCTTTCGTCCGGATGATCTGGATTTTCCCTGCCTCAGAGAAATCATACAGACGTTCAATATAAATCTGATCTCTGCGGATGATCTCAAGCAGCGCCTGTCTCAACTCCTCCAGCCCCTGCCCTGTCTTTGCGGATGTGGGGATCGAATAATCCGCCTGGAAATCCCTCGGGTATCCCGGGGTCTCGAGCAAATCCTGCTTGTTGAACAGGGTGATCACCGGCTTCCCCTCTGCTCCCAGCTGACGCAGTGTCTCGTAGACCACATGCATCTGCGTGTCCATCTGAGGATTGGACGCGTCCACCACATGGATAATGATATCCGCATAGGCCGCTTCCTCCAGCGTACTCTTAAACGCCTCCACCAGGTGATGGGGTAGCTTCCGGATAAATCCCACCGTATCCGTCAGCAGGATCTCCTGGGTGCTGTCCAGCATCAGGGACCGGGTCGTAGTGTCCAGAGTGGAGAACAGCATGGCGTCCTCCAGGATCCCCGCATCTGTCAGTGCATTCTCGATACTGCTCTTTCCCGCGGACGTGTATCCCACCAGAGCTGCCACTTTCAGCCCGGACTGCTTTCTCTGCCCCCGGATCAGCTCCCTGTGCTTCTCCACATCCTTCAGTTCTCTTTTCAGCCTGCTGATTCTCTCACGGATCAGTCTTCGGTCCATCTCCAGTTTCTTCTCCCCGGGACCTCTCGTTCCGATCCCGCCGCCCAGCCGGGAGAGGGACTTTCCGAGCCCCGCAAGCCGGGACGCCCTGTAGCGGAGCTGTGCCAGTTCCACCTGGATCTTCCCCTCCCCGGACACGGCTCGGGCAGCGAAAATGTCCAGGATCAGGAGCGTCCGGTCGATCACCTTACAGGACAGTTCTTCCTCCAGGTTTCCGATCTGGACGCTGGTCAGTTCATCGTCGCAGATGATCCCTGTAGCGTCTGTTTCCCAGAGCAGATCTTTGAGTTCCGCCAGTTTGCCCTTCCCGATATAGGTTCCCGGATGGACCGTCTCCCGGGCCTGGATCAGCCTGCCGGCCACCCGGGCGCCCGCCGTCCGGGCCAGTTCCGAGAGTTCGTCCAGAGACGCCTCCTCCGACTCCGCACCGCCGGTATCAACGCCCACAAGGATCACGTTTTCTTCTGTCTCATTCATTTCATACATCAAGTCTGGTCCTCCTTACCGTTCCGTCAGTCCAGACGGAGGATAAAAACCGGGAGGGGCGGGTCGTTCCTCCGGTTATAGTAGCTGTTCACAATAACAAGCCATTTCTTCGGGTCCACATCTTTCAGCCAGCCAAGCAGTACATCCCGCTCCTCATAGCCGGTGTCACCACCGCTGTAGATACAGAGGCTGATCACTCCGCCCGGCTTTAACAGCCGCATCCCCGCTTTCACCGCCTCCAGGGTTGTCTCTGCCCGTGTTGCGAAGGCATGGTCCGCGCCGGGAAGATACCCCAGGTTGAATACAACAGCTGCCGCCTCCCCGGTCACATACTGCTCCATTCGCTCATGCCCGTCACAGATCAGTTCCGCCCTGGCAAGGAGTCCGGCTCCTTCCAGTTTCTCCCGGGTATTCGCAATCGCCTGCTCCTGGATGTCAAAAGCGTAGACTTTCCCCTCTTTACCCACGAGCCTGCAGAGGAACTCCGTATCATTTCCGTTACCCGCCGTTCCGTCAATGCAGATATCTCCCTCAGAAATATATTCTGACAGAAAACGGTGGCAGTATTCTGTAATCTGATATTTCTTTCTTATATTCATATATTTCCCTTAGTCTAAGACACTCACGGCAAAGCCGTTCGCTGTCCGTTGCC
>DWUT01000157.1 GCA_019120615.1 Candidatus Mediterraneibacter norfolkensis | reverse complement strand
GAACCGTTTCCGCCCATGAACGCCACCTTCTGCCCCCGGCGGATCTTCAGATCCAGGTCATCCAGGGCCGGTTTCTCATTTCCATCATAAGTATAGGAAAGATGTTCCGCTTCGATGACCCATTCATTATTCTGTTTCATCCTATTATACTCCATATCGTTATCAATAAAAGCAGGCTTTCAAAAAGGACAATCCACATGATCTCCTTTTTCTTTACCGGCTGTTCCTGTGAAAGCACACGTATCGTCCCGTCATAGCATCTGGACTCCAGGGCATCATAAAGCGCATTGGAACGCCTGATCGACTGCACAAAGAGTGCAGATGCCATCGCTCCGAAAGAGCGGATTTTTGTTCTGTAATCCCGGTTTCCAAGCCTTGACTCCTGTGCCGTCATGATCGCGGACGCCGTCTCAAGGAGCAGAAAGATAAACCGGTAGATCAACATCATCAACTCGATGATGAGAGCCGGAAGACGCATCTTTCTGAGTACCTCCAGAATATCTGTCATTGTTGTATTCAAAGAAAGGAAATACAGGCAGCTCACCGCTGAAAGCGCTGTGATCCAGAGCCGGCACACATGGATCAGAGACTCCCTGCTTCCTGTAAGATACCATCTTCCTATCTGAAATGCAAAGGCGTCCATCGGTACCCTGGAGAACTCGATCAGTATCGCAACAGTCCCAAGGAGCAGAAACACCGCAGGAACAAGCAACAGTTTTATATAATGGGAAAGAGGAATCCTCCCCTTTCCCACAGTCAGAATACCATTTGTCAGAAAAACCAGAAACGCCACCACAGCCGAAGAGCTTGCGATGCAGAACACGAGAGACAGTACGGCATACACGAACTTCTCCGCTGCATTCACATACCGCAGCCCGGACTGGTAGCAGAGTTTATCTATGAGGATCATCTGTATCCTCCATCGCTTTCATCCATTTCTTCCGCTCCACAAAACGCCCCATGAAAAAAGCGATCACTCCAACTCCGATCCCGGTCTGCACACAGAAGATCAGACTCTCCACTTCCCCGGGAAGCTCTCCGCCAAGGGCTGTTTCCAGAACAGGGGTAAACCAGGGCGTATATTCTCCCTGGATTTCCTCGACCATGACGCTCCCTGCGTCATCCGATCCCCCGAACTCCGCATTCCTCAATGCAAACAGAGGCACTGCCGCGATCAGCACAGCGACCGCCAGAAGAATAATAACTGTCTTTGTATTTTTCGACATCTTATTTCGCCTCCTTTTCCCTGAGAAATCCGATGCTCTTAAGCTCCGGCACAGCATAAGTCTCCAACCCGATAACGATCACCACTGTAAGGATCCCCTCAATAACTGCAAGGGGAAGCTGCGTGGGGGCAAAAACACCCAGGAATTTCAGTGTGGAAGCCCCCACACCGCCAGCCTCCGAAGGATAGGCAAGAGCAAGCTGGATACTGGTGACACAGTATGTAAACAGATCTCCCAGAAACGCCGCCAGGAAGATACTTACCCGACTGTTTACGTTCAGTTTTCTGCACAGGTGATACAAACCGAAAGAAACGAAAGGTCCTGCCATCGCCATAGAAAATGTATTTGCTCCCAGTGTGGTCAGTCCTCCGTGAGCAAGAAGAACTGCCTGAAAAAGGAGTACAATAATCCCGAGCACACTCACTGCCGCCGGCCCAAGAAGGATCGCTCCCAGTCCGGTCCCGGTCATATGGGAACAGCTTCCTGTAACGGACGGGATTTTCAGCGAGGAGATCACAAAGATAAACGCTCCCGCCATCGCGATCAGCGTCATATTTCTTCTGTTTTCCCTTATCCTGTTTTTCAGTGAAATAAATCCTGCGATCAGAAACGGCAGGCAGATGACTCCCCATGCCACGCAGTATCCTGCCGGCAGGTAGCCCTCCATGATATGCATCGCATTGGATGCAGGTGCGACGGCGAACACCGCGGCAAGCGCGATGAATGCCTTCAATAAGATTTTTTCTTTTTTTGTCATGCTTTTCCTCTCCTTTTTGTGACATTTTCTGCAGCCTCAGCCATTCCATACTGATCTGCTGTTCCTTACAGCCACAAAAGAAAATGTCCTGATGTGACTGCCGAATACCTCCCAGGTGCCACAAAAACGAAAGAATCTGCAGCATACCCGGTCATATTCCCGTAACCCCAACTCTGAAAGTGAATATTCTGGCTCAGGGATCAACACGTCTGTCCCGCCTTCCCACAGGCCCTCTCGCCCGCAGTGGCTTCTGCTCTGCAGAATGGAACGCCGCTCCCCCAATACAGCAACGGGTATTGCGCAGGATTCTCACCTAACTTCCTCTGATCTCTCAGATGTATGCATGGGCGAGTACAGTTAGCACCATACTCAATACTCTATCCCTTTTCTCGCCCGGATCCCCCGGTCAAAGGGATGCTTGACCTTGCGGATCTCCGATACATAATCGGCAAGTTCCACAAGAGCCTGATCCGGATCCCGCCCGGTCAGGACGACTTCCAGATGGTCCGGTTTCTCCCGAAGGAAACGAAGAGCTTCATCATGTTCTATCAGTCCATAGCGATACGCGGCCATAAACTCATCAATGACAAGAACATCCCAGGAGCCTTTTGATATTTCCTCTGATATAAGATTCCAGAGTTCCGCGTACATCTTCCGTACTTCTTTCTGCTCCTCTTCGCTCAGCGTCTGAAAGAAACCGTATGACTTTTCCAGATGAAGGACTCTGATCCGTGGGACCTCATCCAGTATTTTCAGTTCCCCGGAAAACTCATTCTTCAGAAACCTGGCGAACAGAACATTCATTCCGCTTCCCGCCGCACGCACGGCAAGCCCGATTGCCGCCGACGTTTTTCCTTTTCCGTCTCCGCAGTAAATATGGATCAGCCCCATTTCCGGCACCTCCCTGTAAAGTCTTCTTTATCTTAGCACAGTATACTCTGATTTACAACAGCCGCCCGCGGGGTGCTTCGGGGTTCTGTACTTGTGTATCTGCCATTGCAATCCTGCGTTTTTTACTCATGTATCCCTTTCCTCCCTGGCGTATGATAGAACCATAGATTAAACAAATGCCGTTTTTCGGTGTATGTATAAAGGAGGAAGAATCTCCTGAACTGTCCCGACCGTCCTGAGATGCTGGAACTGGCCTCAGATACCCTGGACAGTCTGAATTCCCGGATCCGGAAACAGATGCAGGACTACCATCCTGTCCTTCGCCAGGGACTGACTCCCCGGGAAAACTATGCCATGCTCATAGAAACGGTTTCCGCGGCTTTTCCCGGACGGAAAATCCAAATCCATTTTGACTGCCCGGATGACCTTTTTCTCGTGGCGCCCTATGACATGCTGATCTTCCGGATCATCCGGGAACTGCTTACCAACATATACAAGCATTCCGACGGGGATCAGGCTAAGATATCTCTGTCTCAGAAAAAAAACAGGATCCGTCTGTCTGCAGGCGACAACGGAAGTTTTTCTCCGCCGGACTCTGAACTTTCTTCTCCGGAGGGACACAAAGGGCTTATCTCCATACAGGATCACATTTCTTCACTTGGAGGCACCGTATCAGTCTGTTCCTGCGTCCCCTCAGGTTTTGAAATACGAATTGAACTTCCCATGAAAGGAGAGAATTCTTATGAACATTTTACTGGTTGACGACCACATTCTCTTTGCTGCCAGCCTTTCGGCTGCCCTGGAGGGATACGATGAAATCGAACATTTCATCTCTGTACAAGATACGAAAAATCTGGAAGAACTAATAGGGAGCAACAGGATTGACATTGTCCTCATGGATATAAATCTTGGAAAGAACAGCGGCTCTGACGGGCTGGAAGCCGCCGCATCTCTGCTTGCTCGCCATCCTGACCTGAAAATCATAATCCTGACCGGATATGATCTCCCTGTATACCGCTATGAAGCAAGAAAAAAGAGTCTCAGCGGATTTCTGAACAAAAGCATCCGGCCTGAGACCCTTGTAAAAGCACTGGCTGATGTTTATAGTGGAAAGACCTGTTTCCCGACAGAAAAGGACTATGCTGTTCCTGAGGAGCTGACTGACGCAGAGAAGAAGATCCTGTCCCTGCTCTGCAGCGGGAAAAAGCGAAGGGATATCGCTGCAGAACTTTTCATCAGTGAGAGGACTCTCTCCAACCATATCCAGCATATCTTTGAAAAGCTGGGCGTCTCCTCAACAGTGGAGGCTGTGACAAAAGCAATACAGGCGGGATATATCCCGCCTGTGATGTAAGGACACTGATTATTTCTTTTTACCTGCACTAAAGTGTTCCATCATTCTGGTCACATCCCCCAGTGTTTCTCCCTCTTCCTCCGGACGTCCCACAACAACGAGCACTGCCCCTGTCTCCCGGGCAGCCTTTACCTTTTCCTCAAATCCGCCTGCTTTTCCCGACTCTTTTGAGACAAAATATGTTGCTTCTGTCTGATGCAGCAGAGCCACATTCATCTCGGCAGAAAAAGGTCCCTGCATGGCGATCAGGTTACGTCCTTTAAATCCCAGCCGTACACTCTCCTCCACCGCTTCTCTGGTAGACAGGACACGGGCAAAACAGCGCTTTTCATATCCTTCGATGGCAGTATAGAGATGGAGTTCCTTACTTCCCGTAGCAATCAGAATATTCCCCTGAGTATGTCGGAGATATTCCACTGCCTCCTGCACGGAACCGGTAATAACAATATTTTCCTCTTCGCCGTCTTCACAAACATCAGACTTTTTCCCGCCCTCTCTCAGACAGCGGATATACTGTGTATCTGCAGTCAGACAGGCTGCTCTGATATTTTTTGTTACTTCCACCGCAAACGGATGAGTTGCATCGATCACAAGACGGATATCATGATCTTTCACGAAATCTTCTATCTCTGTTTCATCCATTCGACCAGAGATACATTCGATTCCTTTCAGATTTCCAAGAATACTTTTTCCATATTCAGTTGCAGTGCTCACATAACAGTTTATGTCATGCTCTGATGCATATTCCGCAAGCTTTCTCCCTTCTGTTGTCCCTGCAAAGATCAGGATTCCCGGACTTATCATAACTCTTTCCCTGCCGCAGCTTCCAGGCGGGCCTGTTCGATCTCTGCTTCTGTTCCTCCCGTGAACTTTTTGATCTCCTTTACAGTCATACCGCCCTCAAGCATTTTTACGATAATATCGTTTTTTTCCTGTCTGCGTCCTTCTTCGAGCCCTTTTTCTCGTCCTTCTGCCTGTCCTTCCGCCCGTCCTTCTTCGAGCCCTTCTGCTCGTCCTTCCGCTCGTCCTTCTTCGAGCCCTATTTTTCTTCCTATTTGTCTTCCATCTTCAATCCCTTTTGCCATCCCTTCCCTGACCGCATCTGCATACCATTCTTCCATTGCCTGACACATATTGATCTTTTCCTCCTTCTCCATTACCGGTATCTCTTTCAGCATGGTTTCTGACTGAAGAAATACTCTTACAGCCTGGTAGGTCTCTACATCTACGTTTTCAAAATAATTTCTGTTTTCCTGTATGTATTTCTGAAGCTTCTCTTTTTCACCTCTACATTTTAACATTCCAAACACCTGTTGTAAATCTGTATGAAACTGCTCTAAATGCTCCATATTTCCCGCATCGATCAGATTGATCCGATAATTCGGTATGTATTTTTCCAGGATTTTTTCATCTTTTAATTCTTCATTTAGCCTGAACATATCATAAAGATCCACGGCTCCGTCCCACTTTTTCACATCATAGTAAAATACAAGAGTGATGATCGGGAATATCCTGTCGTCTTTTCCAAACCGTGAAAGATACTCTGCTCCGGTCAGCTTTCTCGTCTGCTGTCCGTTCCCTCTCTCTTTTTTCCGCTGTTGCCACAAAAGCCGGATCTGTTCCGTATAAGATATTCCATCCTGTGTCATGTTTCTTACAGGCATAGCATAATGAATCTCGTTCTGCGCTTCACATGCAAGAACAGCCAGATTCAGCCCCTTCTTCCACCGTTTGACAACGTCCCGGTGCCTCTGCATTCCCTTGCTCTTCGCTCTTTTATCAGTAACAATAATATCTGTTTCTCTGTCCATGTTTTCAAGTTCTTCCGGTCTGACGACCTGTCGTCCGCCGAAGATCATGCCATTAAACAGATCCGCAAAACGCTCATTGTCGCTGAGCCAGTTTTTCACAGCAATGTCCGCTTTTCCCATAAAGTTCCTCCTTTGTAAGTTATAATTTCATCAAAATATGGTATCTCCGGCTGAATTGCCATGATAAATTGAGATATGACACGAAAACCGTGTTACTTTCCAGATATATGAATTTATAGAAAAACTTAATCTGGGATTTTGATGTGAAATAATCATACCACCCGCCTCTCATTTTTGCAATCCTGTTCCCGGGTATGGATATAACCTGTAATAGCATGTTTTCTTTGATATTTCTGTAAATCTGCCCGAGAATTATCAATTTTTTTTAAAATTTTCTTTATTTTTTAACAAAAACTTTATTTTTATTTGTTTTTCGCTTGATTTTTATTTTTTATTCTGCTACACTAAGCCACAAGACAAAGACGTCTGATGATGAGGCAAAAGAAACGCCCTCACCCATCAGGCGTCTTTTCTTGTTTACGGTCTTTTTCCTGTTGACGTACGGCGGCAGATAAAAGTCCGGAAATCCAAAGGTACATGGGAGGTATTTTTATGGACACAGGAAACACTGGATTTATAATGATCTGCGCGGCGCTCGTATTTATTATGACGCCGGGACTTGCTTTTTTCTATGGCGGTCTTGTCAGGAGGAAAAATGTTGTTAACACGATGATGGCCTGCGTGGCGATCATGGGACTTTCCGTATTTATGTGGACGCTCTTCGGTTATTCACTTGCTTTCGGAACGGACCACGGCGGAGTCATCGGAGGCTTTGACTGGCTTGCATTAAACGGCGTAGGCTGGGATGCCGGTCCTTATTCCGACAGTATCCCGCATCTTGTATATGCCGGATTCCAGATGATGTTTGCTATGATCACACCGGCGCTGATCACCGGCGCGGTCGTAGGAAGAATGAAATTCAAGGCACTGTTTGCTTTTATTGCACTCTGGTCGATCATCGTTTATTATCCGATGGCACATATGGTATGGGGTCAGGGCGGATTCCTGGCTGCGATCGGTTCTGTTGACTTCGCCGGAGGAAACGTAGTACATATCAGTTCCGGTGTAAGCGCACTTGTACTTGCTATCTATCTTGGTCAGAGACGTGGATACAACAAAGCAACTTACCGCATACACAACATTCCGTTCGTTGTGATCGGTGCTTCTCTTCTCTGGTTCGGATGGTATGGCTTCAATGCCGGAAGCGCACTTGCAGCCGATGGACTTGCAGCTCACGCATTCATGACAACATCCATTTCAGCGGCAACGGCTCTGCTTTCCTGGATGCTCA
>DWUT01000156.1 GCA_019120615.1 Candidatus Mediterraneibacter norfolkensis | reverse complement strand
GCCTTGGGCTGCTCATACATCTCCTTGAGCATGAAATGCTCGTATCCGCCCTTCTCTGCAGCATCTACGTCCCACTCGATATGGGTGGATTGCTTTTCGATGGGCTCTTCATCCACATTGAAGAACTCCATGGAATCACTCTTCATTCTCACGATCTCTTCGTTCTCTATAAAATACACATCACGCGTATATTTCAGCACTGCCGGAACGTCTGAGGCGATAATGCATCCGCCGTCCGTGCTTCCGACAATCAGAGGACTGTCTTTCCTCACGGCATAGAGTTCATCCGGATGATCTCTGAAAATGATCCCGAGAGCGTAAGACCCTTCCATCCGATGCATAACCTTGGTGATCGCTCTCAGCGGATTTCCGTCATAATAGTAATCCAGCAGATGGGCAATCACTTCCGTATCCGTATCCGATATAAATTCATATCCTTTTCTGGTCAGCTTCTTCTTCAGTTTCAGATAGTTCTCGATGATGCCATTGTGGACTACCGCAATAGTCTCTGCCCTGTTCAGATGCGGGTGGGCATTTACATCAGAGGGTTCACCGTGGGTCGCCCACCTGGTGTGCCCGATTCCCAGAGCACCCGGCATGGTCGCCCCATTGTGCGTCAGTTCCTCAAGAACTTTCAGCCTTCCCTTCGCCTTGGTCATATTAATCTTTTCACCGTCAAAGACAGCGATTCCGGCAGAATCATACCCTCTGTACTCCAGCTTCGAAAGACCGTCCAGAAGGATCGGCGCCGCCTGTTTTTCCCCTACATATCCAACAATTCCACACATATAATTTCTCCTTTATCTCGACTCTTTTTTACAAAAAATGAGGCAATCGGCCGTCCATCTCAGTACGCACCATTGCCTCATTTAAATTATGATATGCGTTTTTTACAGATCTATGAAATCCATTTCATAGTCATCATTCTTTTCTGAGGATTTTCTGCGACGGATATCTTTTGTATTTCCTGTATGAGAATCTACTTCATCATCTTCATATTCGTCTTCATACTCGTCATCATATTCATCGTCGTATTCGTCCTCGTACTCGTCATCATCGTCGTACTCATCATAATAATCATCTTCATACTCGTTGTCTTCTTCATCCTCATCGTTATAACCGACAAACTGTTTTCTCGATTTCTTCTGAACTGACGGTCTGTCATCCTCTTCTTCATCATCGTCCATCGGAATATCATATTCATCATACAGGTCATCAAGTTCCTGATTGCGATGTACGAGTTTCACCGCAAACACGATCATAAGAATCAAAAGCAGCAGTATGATCACCGCCACGACAGCAAAAACAATCGCAAAATGATCCGACACAAACGCTCCGATACGCCCCACGACAGATCCGTCTGACGCACTGCTGTCATCTGAGGCAGCCGCAGTAAAGCTCTGATATGTGCCATCCTCTGTATCATACTGGTAAAGCCCTTCTTGCCCGGTTCTTGTATTCAGTGCATAGATAATATAAAATCTGCTGTTTGAAGGATCGGACCATGCCGGAAAAGTCTGATCAGATACCGTCAGTTCAACCTGCTGATAACTCTCTGGAAGTGAAACCTGTTCAGGCTGATTCAGAAGAATGATGGATGTCGTATCAGAGACAGCAACTTCAAGGTATGGAGAGAACGTGGCGTCCTCATCGTTATAGAGGAAAAAGCTTCCTGCTCCCGAAGAATCTACAAGATAGCCAAGATATACTCCGGCGTCATTTGCCACAAATCTCCTCTCTTCTCCGTTAAATGTCATGGTCGTCTCTGCGTACCCCGCAGGAATATCAGCTGCAGTAAACGCCTCAGAGAAATTATAATCCGTACCGTCTACATTCACCACGATATCCGTTGTCTCTCCTGACGCAGAAGCTGTCCCCGACGATTCCGCAGTCGTGCTTCCATCTGCCGCAGCCTCAATCGTAATAGCGGAAGATCCTTCGTCCAGATTAAGTGTTTCATCCGAGTACAGATATGCTGTAGAACTCTCCACGCTGATCTGTGCGGTACCTGACTGAAGCGCACGGAACTCCATTGTGGTCCGGAGTTCTGATACGGTCCCATCGCCGCTTCCCGAATATTTCAGAGTTCCGGAACCATCGGACTCCACTCCGTCACCGCTCACAAACTCCAGAGATTCTGTATCGTACGCCATAGTGACATCTGCGTCACCGATCGCATCTCCTCCTGAACGGATGACCATATCAACTTCAACCGTCTCGCCCACCTGTGTCTCAGGATCAGTAAACTGCAGCGACCCCTCCGCCGCATAGACGATGCTGCCGGCCATCGGCACTGCAAGGAATGCAGCCAGAACAAGTGCAGCCATTTTCTTCATCATTTTCATGCAAATACCCCTTCTTTTGTTTTTCAAATTTACATCAAATGTATTTTCCATACTATAATACACGCTTTATACCGAAATGTCCAGTTTCATTCACAGAATGAGCCGCTTATTCCACTGTGTTCTCCCCGCCATAAGACTCTGTCCCGGAGCTTGTCTCCGTATCAGTATTTCCATCTCCGTAAGAAGAATCATAATCCTCGTCATATGAAGAATCATCAGAACTTCCGCTGCTGTAATCCGAACTGCCGCCATAATCATCCGGCTCATCATATCCGCCCGAATTATTACTATAATCACTGCTTCCACCATAAGAAGACTCAGAATCATCATAGTTTCCGCTGTTGTCATAACTGTAGCCATCATCATAATCATCATAGCTGTCGTCATACGAACTGCTGTACTCCACAGTCGATAGGATGGTGGAACTGATCAAACTGACAGTCTCAGAAGGTGTATAGTCCTTATCATCAAACAGAAACTCATGCAGCTGAGACACGTTATCCGTCAGATCCTGCGGGATAACGATGCTTCCCAGTCCGGAGACATTATCTGTCGTCTGATCAAACGGAAAACCGGTATTTTCCACAAGCTTATACTGAGAATATGCCTGGGCATAATAAAGAACTTCCTGCAGTGTAAAACTGGTTGAGATCTGTGGAAATACTTCGTTGATAATACTGTTGATCGTAAGCAGATCTGCCTTCTGGATCTTTTCGACGGCCTTTTCAATGACAACCCTCTGTCTTTCTGTGCGGGTAAAGTCCCCTCCTGCAGTGGATCGGATACGCGCATATGTGGTTGCCTGCGGGCCGTCCATCAGATATGTTCCCGCTTCCTCTATCCTGTGGGCTTCTTTTCCGGCCACCCGAGCCGTTTCGGTCACATATTTGTTGAACGCTTCCAGCTCCTCTTCCTCGATCGTGATCTCCACGCCTCCGAGGAGATCGATCACATCCGATATGGCTCCGAAATCAAAGGTCACATAATCTTCAATATCCAGATCCAGGTTCATATTCAGCATATTGATCGCCAACGCAGGCCCTCCATAGCTGTACGCTGCATTACATTTCTGATAAGTCCCCTCCGAAAGATTGAGCAGAGTATCCCTGTAGACAGAAACAAGTTTGATCTCTTTCGTCTCGTTATTGAGACTGGCAACAATGATCATATCTGTCCGGTTGCCTTCTCCCAGATTTCCATCTCTTGAATCCACCCCGAAAATAGCGATATTAGTATACCCTTCTCCCAGATCGATATTCGTATTCTGTTCCCGCACCTCCTGGTTGATGATCAGATCATCCGCCGCTATCTCCTGTCTGTCAATCCTGCTCCACTGAGCAGCAACATAGACAACTGCAGAACCAACCAGGCAGGCGAGCACGCCTGCCGTGCAGATAAGCACCTTCTGCCATGCAGCCAGCCTGGTAAACCAATTTCCTCTTTTTGTTCGGCGACGGCGTCTGCCGCGTCTTCTTACGTTTTTAGACATAATCTGTTCACACTCCGCTTGCGTATATCAGTATTCCTATGAGGATCAACAGGTTGCCCCATATTTTTTTCCGGGTGATCTTTTCTTTTAAAAATATTCTGCTAAGGATTACAATATAGATGTAACTTGTCGACTCCAGAACAGTTCCCAGTGAAAGAGGCACTCTTTTATATGCCAGAGTGGTGAGAAGAGACGCCCCGAAAAAACAGGCGTACGCCCCCATGACCACCGGATTCAAAATCTCCTGGATAAAACTGCGATGTTCGCCATTTGCACTTTTTTTCAGTGCGATCTGGGAACACGAAGAAATAAAAACTGAAATTAAAAACATGATCAGAAAAACTATACTACTTTTCATTATCACTTACCACAATCACTATTCCCACTATGATCACTGCCGCTCCCGCCAATTTCTGCAATGTGATCTGTTCGCCAAAAAAAAGCCATCCCCAGAGGATTCCCCAGACTACAACAACCGCTTTATTAGCAAATGCAGTAGTCAAAGGAAACCTTTTCAGGACGAGCTGCCACAATATTGCATATATTCCAAGGCACGCAAGTACTGCTCCATAGCAGAGAAAAAACTTAATCCCTGTCTGTGAAGCCGCCGTCTTTGATAATAAAGCTGCCCCCGAATAAATCAAGAGGACAAAATGCAGGATCAAAAAGTCTTTCAGTTTTACCTCTGTCACTTCATTCTTCCTTTCCCGTTATCACTTTTTTTATAACAAACTGTGGAGAATTATTCAAACTGATATAGATCCTTCCAATATATTCTCCTATCAGTCCCAGCATAAATAAAATACATCCGCCCACAACGAGCAGGACTGACATCATCGAACTCCAGCCTATCGGAACATTTGGATTAACGATTTTGTTCATTATTGTGTATATTAGATACAAAAATCCTGCTGCTGCAAAAAACATACCGATAAGTGTCGCGATCCGCAAAGGTTTGACAGAAAATGCTGTAAAACCATTAAACCATAACTCCAGCAGTTTTTTTAATGTATACCCGGATGTCCCTTCTTCCCTCTCCCGATGGTCAACCGTCACATTTACAATATTTTTTGTTGTCCGCAGGATCAGGCCAATCACATACGGATACGGATTCTTATAACCGATAACCTCATCAATAACAAACCGTTTTGCCGCAAAATAGCTGGAAACATATAAGTCTTTGGGTTTTCCTATCAGATACTCCGCCATCTTTGCATTGATCCAGCTCCCCAGATTTCTGAAAGCAGAGTGCTTTTTATTTACATATTCCGCATAAACAACATCAGTTTCCTGATTTTCTAACTTTTCAAGCAATTTATGGACTTCTGACGGCGGTGTCTGTCCATCATCATCCAGACAGACGATGATATCACCCGACACATAATGAAATCCTGCCATCAAAGCGGAATGCTGTCCAAAATTTTTCGCAAGATTTATCCCGATAATATTATCATTGTTCTTACACAGTCTTTCTATTGTACAAAATGTTCTATCAGGAGAACAGTCGTTGACTAAAATAATCTCATACTCATATGCTCCATTCATTGTATCCTGTATCTGAGAAACAACCTCTTCTACTGTATGTTCAGAACGATAACACGGAATTACAAATGATATTTTCATTTACATGTACTCCCCATCTCAAATTGAGCCATAAGAACAATATCCCGAAACATCCCCGAAATATAAACTTCATCTTTCAAATATGCTTCCTGCCTGAATCCGGCTTTCTCATAACTCTTTATCGCCCGCATATTATCTGCAAATACCCGGAGAAATATCTTGTGCAGCTTAAGCTCCTCAAAACCATATCTGGTAATCAGTTCTGCCGCAGCAGTTCCTATCCCCTGTCCTCGCGCGTCATCTTCTCCGATAAAAATCCCGTATTCCGCTTTTCTGTTATCATGATCAATATCGCGGAGGAAAACCGAACCAACATCCTTTTTTAACGTTCGGCTGTAGATAATAAACTGAGCAGTCTTTCCTGTTTTGACCATATTCTGCAGCCACGCTGTATGCCCTTCTGCTGTAAACGGTTTTTGATAAATAAAATGCCGTTTTACACTTTCTTTGTTTCTCCAGGCAACAATATTACCTGTATCACTTTCATCGATCAATCTCAAAACAACTCTGCTATTCTCAAGCTCCATATACATCGCCTATCTTTCTCTGTAAAAATCGTAGACAGCTGATACCACTTTTTCCTTGTCCTCAGCTGTAAGTTTATAATACATCGGCAGTCTGATTATGCGCTCACTTTCCTTTGTTGTGTACTTGTCCTCTCCTGAGAATCTCCCGAATTTCTGTCCGGCAGGCGCCGAATGCAGAGGAATATAATGAAATACGCTCAATATATCTCTTTCTTTCAGAAAAGCGATCAGAGCGGTCCTCTCTTCCAGATCTTTCGCCTTGATATAAAACATATGTGCGTTATGCGTACACTCGGAAGGAACAACCGGAAGATCGATCCTGCCTTTCCTTTTCAGTTCTTCAAAAGACTCGTAATAAAACTTCCAGCTTTCCATCCTGTCTTCATTAATTTCTTCCGCCCTTTTTAACTGCGCATACAAATAAGCCGCATTAATATCACTTGGAAGATAAGAAGACCCCACATTGACCCATGTATACTTATCAATCTGTCCCCGAAAGAACTTGCTCCTGTTTGTACCTTTTTCTCTGACAATTTCTGCATCTTCGATTTTATCTTTCCGCTGGATCAGCAGGGCGCCGCCTTCCCCCATGCTATAGTTCTTTGTCTCATGAAAACTGAAGCAGCCAAAATCTCCTATTGAGCCGAGCGCCACGCCTTTATAAAAAGACATCACTCCCTGGGCAGCATCTTCTACCACTGCAATATTATACTTATGGGCGATTTCCATAATCTTTTCCATCTCGCAGGAGACTCCCGCATAGTGAACCGGCACAATAGCTTTTGTCCTGTCTGTTACAGCATTTTCTATCAGCTGTTCGTCAATATTCATCGTATCCGGACGGATATCAACAAAAACGATCTTCGCGCCTCTCAATACAAATGCATCTGCAGTAGAAACAAAGGTATAGGACGGCATGATCACCTCATCTCCCGGTTGAATATCGAGCAGTATGGCGGCTAGTTCCAACGCGTGCGTACATGATGTCGTCAAAAGCGCTTTGGGAGTGCCTGTCTTTTCCTCAATCCATTCATTGCACTTTTTTGTAAATTCCCCATCGCCACAGATTTTATGATTTTCAATCGCTTTTTTCATATATTGATCTTCATCACCTGTATATGGCGGGATATTAAAAGGTATCATTTTTCTACTCCTTTGATTATTTGATAAGATTATTCAGATACTGTCCATAGGGTGTTTTTATCAAGTCCCCGGCAAGTTTTTTCAGCTGCTCTGAATCAATAAATCCCTTTTTATAGGCAATCTCCTCAATACAGGAGATATAGAGTCCCTGACGTTTTTGAATCGTCGCAATAAAATTTGCCGCTTCTATCAGCGCGTCAGGATTTCCGGTATCCAGCCACGCAAACCCTCTTCCGAGAGGCTGCACCTTCAGCTTTCCCTGTCTGAGATATTCGTTATTTATGCTGGTAATCTCTAACTCGCCTCTCGAAGACGGTTTTACATTTTTAGCCAGATCCACCACACTATTATCATAAAAATACAGCCCTGGTACAGCATAATTAGATTTTGGATTTTCAGGTTTTTCCTCTATAGACACTGCATTCCAGTCGCTGTCAAACTCCACGACCCCGTATTCCCTCGGGTCATTGACATAATATCCGAAAATTGTAGCGCCTTCCTCCCTGGATGCCACATTCTCAAGAATTGTAGAGAAACTCTGTCCATAGAAAATATTATCACCAAGAACAAGGGCGACTCTGTCCGCGCCAATAAAATCTTCCCCAATAAGAAATGCCTCTGCCAAACCTCGCGGTTTACTTTGAACCTTATAAGAGATCCGCAGTCCAATCTGCCCCCCGTCACCCAGCAGCTGCCCAAAGACAGGAACATCCCTTTCCGTGGAGATCACAAGGATATCCTGTATCCCTGCAAGCATAAGAGTGGACAATGGGTAATAGATCATTGGTTTGTCATATACCGGCATAATCTGTTTTGAAACAGCTTTTGTCAACGGATATAAACGCGTTCCGGATCCACCTGCTAAAATAATTCCTTTCATAAAACGGTTCCTCCACACATGTAAGACATTATATTGTTCTATTCTGTTTTTGCATCATACATCTTTTTATAGTAGTTCTGATACTCACCGCTTGTCACATTTTTCATCCAGTCCTGATGATCCAGATACCATTTAACGGTAAGACGGATCCCCTCCGAAAACATTGTATCCGGAACCCAGCCTGTTTCTTTCTTCATTTTATCAGGCGAAATAGCATATCGTCTGTCATGTCCTTTTCTGTCAGTCACATATGTGATCAATGATTCATTTATCCGTGATTTTCTCGCATCATCCTCGGGAAGCATATTGCGCAAAGTCTCTAAAATAATATGAATGATCTCAATATTCTGCTTTTCGTTATGTCCCCCAATATTATACTTCTCAAAAAGTTTTCCCTTTTCCTGAACCATATCGATCGCTTTTGCATGGTCTTCTACATACAGCCAGTCCCTGACGTTTTTCCCGTCACCATATACCGGGATTTTCTTTCCCTGCAGCGAATTGTTGATGATCAAAGGGATCAGTTTTTCCGGGAACTGATACGGCCCGTAATTATTGCTGCAATTTGTAATATTTGCCGGGAATCTGTATGTATCTATATACGACTTCACCAGCATATCTGACGACGCCTTACTCGCGGAGTAGGGGCTATGCGGATCATAAGGAGTTGTCTCATAAAAAAACTCATCTGAATTTTCAAGAGAACCATACACTTCATCTGTCGACACATGGAGAAATTTTTTATCCTTTTTAAATGTACCATCCGGCTGTTCCCATGCCTTTTTTGCGGCATTAAGCATGACAGATGTCCCCAAAACATTAGTTTTTACAAATATCTCAGGATCCGTTATACTCCTGTCAACATGGCTCTCTGCCGCAAAATGAACCACTCTGTCTATTTCATTTTCCTCAAAGATATGATTTATCTTTTCCGAATCACAAATATCCGCCTGTATGAACACATAATTCTCTCTTTTCTCTATATCTTTCAGGTTTTCCAGATTCCCCGCATAAGTTAGTTTATCAACATTGATCACCCTGATCTCATCACCATATTTTTTTAACATATAGTGAATATAATTTGAGCCGATAAAACCTGCTCCTCCTGTTACCAGATAAGTTCTCATATACCCCTCCTGTTATCTTAACTATTGCTTTTTTCTTTCTGATCTATATCCGGGAAAATGTATCTCGACTGCCTTTTTCTCTTATCAAATTCTTCTGCACTGTCTGATTTCAGAAGCACCCCCGCCGTCTGAAGGATCAGCTGAATATCTCTCCACACACTGAACTGCTCAATATACATCATATCCATGACAAGTTTGTCCTTTGGAGTTGTATTATACTTCCCTGCGATCTGAGCGTACCCCGTCAGTCCCGCCTTCACTCTTAACCGATATTCAAACTCCGGAAGTTCCTTTGTATATTTCTCAATATTTGAGATCATCTCAGGCCTTGGCCCTACAAAAGTCATATCTCCTTTTAAGATATTAAGAAGCTGGGGAAGTTCATCAATTCTCGTTCTCCGAAGGAGCTTACCCGGAGGTGTTATGCGATCGTCATTTTTGACTGCCGAATAGTTTCGGACATTCTGCTTCATTGTCCGCAGCTTGTACACCTCAAATCTCCGGCCATTAATTGTCGCTCTCTCCTGCTTGAAGATCACAGGACCTCCATCATACAGCTTAACTGCGATCATTCCTGCCAGCCACAGAGGCGAGGTTAAAATCCCCAGGACAAGGGAAAGAAAAATGTCAAGCAATCGCTTCATAATTCGTTGTTCCATTGTAAATGTTTTTACATTTTTATTCAGTAAATAAACATCATCCAGAACATACTGTGTGGCATTCAATTCCATAATGTCTTCTATTTCCGGATTAAAATACACATTTACTTTAAATTTATAACACCAGCGCATTATATTCGTTCTGGCATCAACCGGAATATCATATATAAACACCGTGTCCACCATTTTTATCTGTTCCCCTATTTGAGGATCACGATAATTGAGTACAAACGAAATCTCATATTGTTTTTTGAATCTCTGAATTGCAAAAACGATTTCATCCAAACTCTTTTGAGAAGAAGTTATTACGCAGCATTTCTCAGGTTCATGGATCGTAAAAAAGAGTGCGTTTCCTGCATAGGTAAAGAACACGATCGCCAAAATCTGTAAAAACATCGCAAGAAAAAGGAGTCCGATACTCTGGAATTCAAATTCATGAATATCCGGTACGTTGGTCCTCATTATCATAACCTGAAGATAAGTAACAATATCTGTACAGATCACAGCCAAAGACAGGGAGTTAATGATCGGTTTGCTTTTCCTTCTGCCCACATCATATTTCCCATATATAGAGAGGAACAGGATTCCGACAATAAAAAATGTCATGATCGTGATTCCCATTGTCCTTGATAAACGCACCAGCCCTATATTTTCTCTCCCGAGAACCTTCATAAAAACAAATAACAGTAATATATATAACAAGGCTTTAATGCAAAGCCACATCATAGTCTCAAACTTGTGTAAATGTTTATGCATCTGCTCACCACCACCCAATATACTTGTAACATTATAAACGAATCAATTTGCAAATGCAATATTTGTACATATTTAAGACACATATTTAACGTTCTGTTTCATGGCACAGATCAGCACAGAATTATGTCCTGTTCCCCTTTTTTTGCTTTTTACATTCTGTAATCCTCCATCCTGAAAACAAGCCAATCCCAACCACAGTGCATGCCATGCCAGCCAATAGACCTGGCGGGAAATATTTCATTACTATTTCACTGCTTCCCTCAGGCACTTCAATCTGCATTAAACCGTTAAATGCACGCTCGTACTCTACTTCTTCACCATTGATGGCAATAGTCCAGCCTTCATCATAGGGAACCTGAAGCAGCATGCTGGTGTTTTCATTAGTTTCGTACTCGCCTTTCACATAGCCGCCTCTGACAATGTCGGGATCAAATCCCTTCTCTTTTGCCTGACTGAGTTTTTCCTTTGTCAATTTTTCATCCATACTTACTGCAATAAGTCGGAAATCATAATCTCTGTCATAGGTATCTTTCAGTTTCAGTTTGATCGTATCCCCTTCTTCATATGTTCCAAGATACATAACATTTTTATAGAATCTTCCAAAATAAGTCTGTTTGAATTTCCCGTCCACATATACGTCTGCATCCGCATGTCCATTATTAAAATATGCATAAACCGGGCCAGTCCTCTGGACCTCAATGTTCCAGGACACCTCTTCATCATCTGTCATCTGAGGGGAAAGCTCCGTATAATATTCATTTTCTTCACCGAGCAGCGCATTTAAGATTTTCTGTGCATTCTCAAACGGGTTTATCTCCCACTGAAAATCTGTCGCTTCACCTCTGCACACCGTTCCAAAGTCCAGAGCATATCCATTTTGATATATATAGGCTTTCTCCTGCCCCGGATATGCTGCTACTGTCTCCAGCGTATCCTGTTCTTCTTCGCTCATGATATATTTTACACCAAGAAGAGAATCTGCCAGGAAATTTGTATCTACATAATTTGATGCCATTGCATCCTGTTTACAGTATCCCATCTGAACAAGAAAATCATTTACTTCTGTATCATAGGTCGAGCTATAATGTGCTATCCCTCTATATCCATAAACAAATCCTTCTGACGCCGCTGGTTCTCTGTCTTCTCTTCGTTCTGACATTTCTGAAAATGTTTTTTCTGTCCGATAGAATACAGATTTCTCCCCTGTTTCTATCTCATCGACAGCCTCTTTCATCCCCTCAGCATACTCCCGGTATTCCGCCAAAGTGATATGATATTTTCCAAAATCATTCCTCACATTATATATTTGTTCCGAAACGAACCAGAGAAGAATCGCAGATCCTGCCAAAAATCTGATCTTTCTATTCATATAAAACAGCATCGCCGCCCCGACAAGAGCCACATAAACACCAATGATTCCCATTGTCAGCAACATCTGCTTTTTTGTCCCGAGATCCGATACTAGATCCTGGACACAGAAATACAATCCCAGTGCCGCTCCTGAAAACAGAAGATCTTTTATCGAAAAGATTCTTCTGTCTTTCTCTATCTCTTTTATAAAAAAAGCTGTTGCCATTACCATCAGAAATCCAAAAACAAATGCATATCTGTGATGGAATGAAAACGTTTCTTTAAAATCTGTCCAGATAATCTCGAGGGGAACAAAAGAAAAACTAATAAAAACAAAAAACAAAAATACCAAAACTGCTCTTTTTATTCTTTTACTAATTTTTCTGTTAATGATCAGCATCACACAGAAAATTATGATCAGGTAGGTAATATATATTGCAGGAAGTCCATGTTCCGAATTTGTCGGAGAGGTTATAAACAATGCTCTGAGCGGATATAACGGATCCACGTGAAAATCCGGGAGCAGTTTATCAAAACTCAGTGTGCCTTTCCCGTTCATTGCCGCCAGGACTGCCGGAATAAAAAACGCAGAACTGGTAAGCACTCCCAGGATCATTGTCCCCACGTAGCGCATTCCACTGCAAAGAAACATTTTTAAAGTTTTTCCCTGACTGCTCAGATAATATTCAAAAAAGAAATCAAATACGGTAAACAGACATACCATGTAGCCAATATACCAGTTGCAGATGATCACATATGCCGTCGAGATATAAAGCAGCGTATTCTTTCTGCCGTTTACCAGTTTCCAGACGCCCAGTGCCGCCAGTGGAAGCATATAGACAGAATCCAGGAAATGAATATTGCTGCAAAAAGCAATATTATATTCAAACAGTGCATATGCTCCCGAACAGATCAAAACAATAAATTTGTTTTTAATCCCAAACCGCTTTGTGACAAAAACACTCATCGTAAGTCCTGCCAGACCTGTTTTTAAAATTGTCATCAGCGAAAAAAATGCAGGAATATCTTCCACATCAAAAAAGTAGATCAGAAGATTTAAAGGACTGGTAAGATACAGCGAAAAAAGTCCGAACATGTTACCGCCCAGGGATTTTGAGAAAGAATAAAAAAGACCTTCCCCACTATGAAGAGCATTTCTGAACCAGGCAAACAAATCGATATACTGTATTTCAAGATCCCATACTAAGACAGAATTTTTCCCCATTGGAAATATATCTCTCATCCACATTGCTGCCAAAAACACGAGAACAGGAATTAAAAATGATATGCAATAAATAAGTACGTCTTTTCGCAAAATTTTTTTTAACATATTTTCCCATCTCACAATAAAATTTTTTTGTATTGTTTATACTCTTTTTCGTTATAAAAATAATTCCCCGGCTTATCTTTTATCCCTAAATCCTCAAGCCACTCTGTCTTCATCTTATGAATCAGTTTTGACTTTGTAGGCTCCGCTAGCGTATTAATATTCCATAAAACAGCATGAAGCGCATAATTTATGTAATCTTTTTCTGTCTCTTCATAAATTCCTTCCTCTTTCAGCCTGTCTCGCAGTGCAGTCAGAGCATCATAAAAGCAGTACCAGGAATTTTCCCTTGTCTTTGATAAGGAATCTTTTGCATCCCTTCTCTGATGTGCCAATACTTTATTGACAACTGAAATTCTTTTTGCAATTGCAACTGCGCTGAATACAAACAGCATATCATTGCTCGTTCTCTGTTCCTGAAACAAAAGATGATTTTTTTCCACAAATTCTTTATTATACAGCTTATCCCATGCCCATCCCACAAAGACTTTAAAAATATTGTCTGTCATCTGGCGGTGGCTGAATGGTGTATACGGCGGAATTTCCTTTTCTCTCAGGGTCCAGGAGACATTAATAAATTTTTTCTTCTCCGTGTAATACTGATCAGAATTGAAAACTACGAAGTCTGCTCTGTCTTCCTCTGCTTTCCGGCAAGCCAGTTCCAGCATATCAGGCTCAAAGAAATCGTCCGAATCGAGAAAAGAAAGATATTTCCCTGAGGCTATCGATAATCCTCTGTTCCGTGCAGCCCCTGCCCCGCTGTTAGGCTGAGTTACTACTTTGATACGCTCATCTTTCCTTTTATAATCTTCAAGAATTTTTAAAGAACCGTCTGTCGAGCTGTCATCTACACAAATAATTTCAATATCTGACAGTGTCTGAGTTATCACACTGTCCAGACATTGCCTTAAATACTGCTCTACATTATATACCGGAATAATAACTGATACTAACGGCATTTTATTTATGCTCCTTTTCAATTTACTATTTACGCCTTACAACCTTTTTCTTGATCGAGCGGGGTAAGAACATCATTGCTTTCCCGATTTTAAACGTTGTCGATCTCCTTACGTCATTCAGCTCCCGTTCCAGTTTTCTGATCTGATCCGCTGTTGAACTCCCTTCAAACAAAGCATATTTCTGATAATATCCGTCCGGATCTTTAATAAGAAGACTGAGTCTTTCTCTTGTCCTGGGTGTAAAAACACTCATATCTAATTCTTCCAGCTCCTGAGCCCGCTTAAACTCCCTGCTTATCCGATCAACATATTCCCGCTTAAACTCATCACTGATTCTGCCAATCGTAAACGTGTAACTGAAATATCGCTTATAGTTGTAATAAGCTTTAAACCGTTCCCAAAGTTCCTCATTGCCCTTCTGCATGAAAATATCTCTGACAAAATCATATTCTACATTCATACAGTAAACTTTTTCTTTACTGTTTACAGAAGAATTCGGATTGTCTCTGCGGTTCATATAATAAGGTTTATCAAGGAACATACATCTCTTCGCATAAATAAACGTCTGCCAGAAAAACCCATTATCCTGAAAAGAAGCTCCTGGAGTAGTATTGTGTCTGATATGGTATTTTTCTATATATTCTCGGCGATAAATTCCACTCCATGTATTCATGGTGAATTTCGTTATATATGGTTTTTCAAATGGATTTATTACCTTATTGTACTCCTCCCCCTCACTGTCAAGATGATTATAAACAAGGTGCATATCTCCCGTTTCCTCATTTCTCGTAAAACGGTAAAAATCAGCTTTTACAAAGTCAAGGTCATTTTCTTTTGCCACGGTGTAAAGATCTTCATACATACAGAGAGGGACAAAATCGTCGGGTTCAACAATGCCTATATATTCACCTGTCGCTTTTTCAAGGCCGATGTTCATTCCCACACCATACCCCTCATTTTTTTTGTCGATCAGAACAATCCTCTTATCCTTCTCCGCATATTCCTTTAAAATACGGAGGGAACCATCAGTTGAGCCGTCATTAATGCAGATGATCTCTATATCCTGAAGAGTCTGCCTGACGATACTTTCCATACATTCTCTCAGATAGTTTTCCACATTATAAGTCGGTATAATAATTGATACTTTAGGCATGCTTCTTCTCCTTACTAATAAATACTACGTTTCAATTCTTCCAAAGTTCACTGAGCAGCGGTTCAATTCTTCATCCTTGCAAATTTTTAACTCTTTTTTTTACTTTTCTTGGCAAATACGTCACAGCGCACCCCACTTTAAAAGACTTAGAATTCCGAACCCTTTCCAATGTTTCTTCCGATTTCTCAAGCTGTTCCTCCAAGGAGTCTGTCTTGGCTTTTAAAGACTCTATCTTGGCTTTTAATAAAGATATCTCCCTGTTTCTATCATCTAATTTTTTATAAATATCATTGATTTCTTTTTCCGTCTTGCGGCGAACCTGATCCAGTTTCTCATATTGGCGCATATCAAGCATAAATCTTAATGCTTCATCTATTTCCATAGCAGATATGATTATTTTCTTTTCATCAGATGACTCTTCCAGGTACAAATTAGCAGCCTGATCCAAAATGACATACATTCTTTGGTAATAGGCTTTCATAAAACGTTCGCCGCACTCTTGTAGATTTTCTTTTGCAAACTCTGTCAATTCCCGTATCCCCTGGTAGTATCCACTGATACTTTTCATTTTCCGGGTTGTCGTCATTATAGACTCTTCGCGAACTCTGCGTACAAGGAACTGTCCTCTGAAATAGGCTGTCCTGCTCGATAATGTATAGGACTCCAGCGTGAATATTTCATCCTCATGTAACATTCCTTCACAAAAGAGCAGATTATTTTCTGTTATTAATTTTCTTTTCAGCATCTGCATACATGCACTCGGTTTGAAATCCCAGTTTTCCTGCAGATCAGAAAAAAATTCTTTTCCTGTCCTTATTTCCGGATAGTCTTTTTTTCTGACATAATATTGTATATAATTAGAATTTTTTTCTTTTATACTCTCGCTTTCAAACACTACAGCGGCATCAAAGATAATCTGATCCAGATTTTCGTGCATGGCTTTATCCCACAATTTCTTTAAAACGTCACTGTCCGCGAAATAATCGTCACTGTCAAGAAATATAATATACTCTCCTGCCGCCCGAAGAATTCCCGCATTTCTTGCAGATGAGGGTCCTCCGTTTTCTTTATTCAGAACAATCATTCTTTCATCATGTGCAGCATAGATCTCCAGAATCCTACTTGAGCCGTCTGTTGAGCCGTCATTTACACAAATTATCTCAATATCTGTCAAAGATTGTGAAATTACAGAATCTAAACATTCTTCCAAATATTTTTCAGCATTATATACCGGTATGATCACAGACACACTTTTTCCCATCAGACTTCCCCTTTCACAGCCCTTTTCCCTAATCTCTGCTATAGATATCTCTTGTATAAACCTTATCCTTTACTTCCTTCAATTTATCATCCATGCGGTTGGCAACGATCACATCCGCATTATTCTTAAATTCATCAAAATCGCGGATCACTTTTGAATGATAAAATTCATCCGTTTTCAGCGTCGGCTCATAGACTATGACCTCAATTCCTTTTGCTTTGATCCTCTTCATAATCCCCTGAATCGATGACTGTCTGAAATTGTCTGAATTTGTCTTCATCGTCAGCCGATAGATACCTACAACAGACGGATTTCTTCTAAGAATCATTTTCGCAATATGATCCTTTCTTGTTGTATTTGCATCTACAATAGCTTTGATGATATTATTGGGAACCTTATCATAATTAGCCAGAAGCTGCTTGGTATCCTTTGGCAGGCAATAACCTCCGTATCCAAAAGACGGGTTGTTATAATGATTGCCGATACGAGGATCAAGCCCAACACCCTCGATGATCTGTTTTGAATTTAATCCTCTGACCTCTGCATAAGTATCAAGTTCATTGAAATATGCCACCCGAAGAGCAAGATAGGTGTTAGCAAAAAGCTTTATAGCTTCTGCCTCTGTTGCTCCTGTATAGAGCACAGGGATATCTTCTTTTTTTGCTCCTTCCTTAAGCAATCCAACAAATTTCCTGGCACGTGGGCTGTCCTCGCCGACAATAATCCTGGACGGATACAGGTTATCATACAAGGCCTTCCCCTCTCTTAAAAACTCCGGAGAAAAAATAATATTATCTGTTTTGTATTTTTCCCGTATTTCCTTTGTATATCCGACTGGAACTGTTGATTTAATAACCATAACTGCATCCGGATTTATCTGAAGCACCCTTTCAATCACAGATTCAACACTGGAAGTATCAAAATAATTCATCTCTTCATCGTAATTAGTCGGCGTTGCAATAACAACATATTCAGCATCTCTATATGCCTCTTCATCATTTGCTGTCGCAGTCAGGTCCAACGATGTATTCGACAAATATTCTTCTATCTCCTTATCAACAATAGGAGACTTTCTGTTATTGATCATCTCTACCTTCTCAGGAAGGATATCAAAAGCATATACTTTATTATGCAGTGCCAGAATGATCGCATTTGACAATCCTACATATCCTGTTCCCGCAATTGCTATTTTCATAAAAATTCACCTCTTTGATCCCTCTACATTTTTGAAAATCAACATCACAATCTTACCATATCCGCATGATATTTACAACCTGGCCGTCTCCATGATAAACATGATTACCTTTTCAAAAGAAGTCTTATCTCTCCCTGGCTGCCCGCTTCAGCATCTGCTTCATTTTCCGGGCAAACATACTGACCGCCATCCATTTGCGCGCCGATTTCGGATTATCCATGATCCGCATCATTTTTTTCCATTCCAGCGGAGTAAAATATGTTTTGTCCAGTTCCCCTTTTTTCTTCGCCTCCTTCAATTCATCTGACATCGTCCTCAAATACTCACTTCTGAATTTTCTGTCGATTCTGTTATATGTGGTAAAATAATTGCGAAAGCGCTGCATAGAGTATACTTTTATAAAGCATGGCTTCAGCTCCGGATGGCTGTTCAAAAACTGATAGATAAATTTATACTCTTCATTCATGCAATAAACTTTCTCTCTGCTCTTCACAGAAGAATTTGGATTATCTCTTCGATTCATATAATAAGGCCTGTTTACAAAACAGACCCTCTCTGCCAGGCAGAAGGTCTGAAACCAGAAACCATTGTCCTGAAAAGAAGCCCCGGGTGTTGTATTATGCCTGATATGATATTTTTCAATGAATTCTTTTCTATAAATCCCGCTCCAGGTATTCAATACGTAACGAAATATTCTGTCGTTTTCTTTTGGATTGATTACTTCATTATAACCTGTTCCATCTTTTGAAAGAGCGTCATAACTTTTTAACACTTCTCCTTTTTTATTACATACAAAACGATAAAAATCCGCTTTTATAATGTCGAGATCTTTTTCTTTCGCAATGGTATAAAGATCTTCATACATGTGAAGATCTATAAAATCATCCGGTTCCACGATACCGATGTATTCTCCTGAAGCCCTGTCAAGTCCATCATTCATCGCACAGCCATATCCTTCATTTTTTTTGTCAATAAGAATGATCCTCTCGTCTTTCTCCGCATATTTTTTTAAGATTTCAGGAGAAGAATCTGTAGAGCCATCATTAACGCAGATAATCTCCAGTTCTTTTAACGTCTGCCCGATAATACTTTCCATGCATTCAGCCAGATATAATTCCACATTATAAACAGGTACAATGACTGAGACCTTTACCATTTTATCCACTGCCTCTCTCTTATTTATGATTATCCACTAAAATTTTTTCAAAGAAATCTATGACATCGTCTGTATAGCTTGTCCCTCTCGGCTTGCTGATCATAAGAGTCCTGAATGCCTCCAGTTTTTCAGTATGCGTCGTTCCGCTGTCAATCGCTGACATCAGCTCTCCAGGAGTTTCCGCTATCATACCCGGCACATACTTCCTGAAATCAATATAAACGTCTCTGTTCTCCATATATGCGTCATAATCAAAAGTATAAAAATATAGCGGTTTACCAAGCATCACTGCTTCAAAAACAACCGCAGAATAATCCAGGATCACGAAGTCAGCCACACGGCAGAAATCTATCGTCGAGAACTTTGCATCCTGGATCACCGATTTATTACTTATCTCAATCTTACTGAGGGGATGAAACTTCATCACAAGATTATAGCGGTCGTAATCCACAGAATCCGCAAGCATCTCCGCCGCTATTCTCAATTCTTCTTCCTCAAAGTCACCACCATCTTTTCTGAAGGTAGGTGCATAGACAATAGTCTTTTTCCTTTTTTCCAAAAGCTGAGGATACTGTTTCGTTATCTCCATCTCGATTTTCCCGGAATAATCATCATCCAATAGAAGATCTAATCTTGGAAGAGGCATAACAACCATATGATCCATAGATACATGAAATGCTTCAGCAAAAAAACGACTACAGAAAACACTGCTTGAAAATACGTAAGTATAATTCTTATGCATCTTCATGGTCTCAGCCAAAGAACGTTGTGTCCCTTCCCCTTTATCCAGGATACTGTATCCAAATTTTTTCATCGCACCCAACGCATGCCACATCTGTATAACTTTCAAGCTTTTCCTCTGCTTTAACAGTGAAATAATAATACAGTACGTATCAAGGACAACCATTTCAGATGTCGCGGCATGATACATCTGTCGCAGCATATGAAAGCCATATCCTATTTTATCCGGAACACTTTTTCCGATCATTTTAATCAGGGCCACATTCTCATATTCCGGATGTCTTCTTTTCATCTCATTGATTATCAGTCTGAAATCAACAGAAAGTTCATTACTCTGTCTCGATATATACGTTATTTTTTTCTGTACAGGGAGTAACTTCATCAGACCGTACAGACAGTTTAGCACAGCCGCGAATACTCCAATCAAATATTTTTTCATAATTATGACCACATATTTTTAATACGCCAATATAGATTTCGACTTTTTATACCACTTCGAACCTTAACGATAACAGAATATGGGAATAGAGATGCGGCAATAAGCAAAATTGATACTTTTGTAGGCTTTATTTTCCATGCCTCAACAGCATGCCGCCGCGCTTTCCCCTTCTCTCCATTTCTAAGACATCTTTCAGCAATGCGATTTTGAACAATAATGTCAACTTTATCTTTAAAATCTTTTCCAAATTTTGCTATCTCATTACGATACTTTTCCCTGATATAAAGCCGGGATCGAATATAGTTTTCCGTATTTGCCGAAACCTGATTTGTTTTTGCAGAATTGTAATAATTGATACATGGCTCTGGCACAAAATCAACTCTCGTAACCAGGCAGCATCTGATCCACAGGTCATAGTCCTGCAGTGCCGTAAGTTCAAGATCAAATGGACCAGCCTGTTCTAATACACTCCTGCGCACCATCACCTGAGACGGGGTTCCCATCTCACCGCGAATAAAAATTCTTTTTGACAGATCTCCCCTCCACATGGGCTGTGTCTGGTAAGTAATACCACTGTCAAGATAGATGCAGTTCTGACTTGAGTAGACAAGCCCCACCTCCGGATCTTTTTCAAAAAGATCCATCTGCAGCTCTGTCTTTCTTGGAAGCCACTCATCATCATCATCCAGAAACGCAATAAATTCCCCAGTTGCTGCTTCAATCCCTCGATTTCTGGCATAATTCCCATTATGTCCAGGATAATAGGCAATCAGACGTATTCTCTCATCATTTTTTGCAAGTTCTTCTACAACTTCTTCTGTATTATCTGTAGACCCATCTGAAACAACAATTATCTCATCCACGGGACGCGTCTGCTTTTGAACGCTTTTTATCGCACGGGGCAATATATCAGCCCGGTCATGCGTAGGTATGATAACACTGATTTTTCCCATTGCCACAACTCCAAACTAACTTTTGTCTTTCTGCATTTCACATATGTTTCTGAAAAAACGTTAAAGCTTTATCCCAAAATCCTTCCTTTGCATCTGTAACAAGCCGTTTCTGAAATTTTTCTTCATTCTCTCTTTTCTTTTCTTCTGCGCTCATTTTATTGAGTCGGTCTACATAATCAGAATAGTGATCACATACAGCGTTTACTTCACCGTACTCTTTTAGCATGCCTGCTTCAATCCAAAGTGCAGTATCGCAAAATTCACGAACCTGAGGGAGCGAATGCGATACAAACACTATCGTCTTCCCATGTTTTTTTAACTCCTTCATTCTTTTAAGGCACTTGTTGGCAAAGCCCTTATCCCCAACCGACAATGCCTCATCAATGATAAGGATATCCGGATCCAGGCAAAGATTAATGGAAAACCCAAGCCTTGACTTCATTCCACTGGAATATTTTTTTACAGGCTGATACAAGAACTCTCCAAGTTCAGCAAAATCTGCAACGCCTTCTATAATCTCATTAACTCTTTGAGGCTTCAATCCTAAAAGAGCACCTTTTAATTCTATATTTTCTAATCCAGTCAGCTGGTTATTCAGTCCTGTATTGATTGCTATCAGCGCCTGCTCACCGTTAACAATCATCTCTCCCTCATCAATTTCCGAGATTCCTGCCAATATAGTTGCCATTGTAGACTTTCCAGAGCCATTTGTTCCCAGAATACCGACAACCTCCCCTACAGGAATACAAAAGCAGACATCTTTTAGGGCATAGAACATCTTGTGCTCAGTTTTTTTCTTTTCCTTGCCATTTAACTTATATATTTTTGAAACGTTTCTAAATTCAATCGCATAATCTTCCATCATCTACAACACCTATATTAAATCCATGAATTTTGTTCTGAATTTGTACATAATTGTACTTCCAATCCAGAAAAGCAGGATTGTCCATGTCCAGAAAACAAGCATCTGCTTCCAATAAAACAGAATCCCCTCGTGATAGAAAAAGCAGTCTCTATATCCACATACAAGATAATAAATTGGATTGAGCTTCATAATGACCTGAAATACATGTGGAAGACTTTTAATGTCCCACAGGATTGGAGTCAGGTACATTAACAGACGCATACATGCAAGAATCAGTTTTCTTGTATCACGTGCCAGCATATTTAAAACTGATGTCATCAATGATAAGGAAATACTGAAAAGTATGCTGCAAACGAAATAATATATCAGGCCAAGCCAATGCAATGATGGAAAATGCCCATTGACCGCAAAAAGAACAACCACAATAATCATCAGACATAAGTGATTAAAAGCTTCTTTCAGAACAACGGTTGCCGGAAGAATACTTACCGGAAATTTCATTTTAGTAATTATGTTGATTTTCTGATATATTGCGTTACATCCATTTGTAATACATGGACTGATAAAAAACCAGATAACCATTCCTCCCAGCATCCATGAAAGGAAATCTATTCCATCAACCTGACTTCTGTTAAATACAAAGCCGAATACAAACCAATACGTTATTACCTGTATAGCAGGATTCGCAAAATTCCAGAACATTCCCAGTTTACTATCTCTCATGTCTGCCAGAAGTTCATATTTGGCGATAGAATAAATTCTATATAGATTATTTGCATTTTCACGCACTACGTATCTTACGCCTTTAAACATTGTTTTACCTCTTCTATTTATCCCATATGATTATTGTTTTACCTGATGGTTTATAAATATCTTTCTCAAATGCTCTTACAATGTCATCGATTGTACGAACCTTCACCTGTTCTCCAACAATATTTTCAAGATAATCAATAATTTCAGGATATCTCTTATACATTGAAAGCAAATCTTCATAATCCTTTCTGCCGCTTCGGCTGCTCCCCTGTATAACAAGACCTTTTTCCAGAATCATACGGGTATTGATCGGAGCCGGATCTTCCGTGACGCCGAGAATGCTGATCGTACCCTCAGGGCGAATGTGATCAATAATCTGGCTGATCGCTCTGGGCGCTCCATTTCCTCCCACACATTCAAATGCGTGATCCACTTCAGTTTTCTCCGGAATCTCCGTGATCTCAAATGTTTTGTCTGCGAAAGTAAACTCTGCAATCTTCTGCCGGTGTTTTCCAAAGACATAAATCTGACTGTCAGAAAATCTCTTTTTTAACAGAAGTGCCGTAACAAACGAAAGGTTACCGTCTCCCCATACTCCGATAATATCTCTTCGTGCATGTGCAAGCCTATTGAATCTTTCAACAGCATGATAGGATACACTGACAAGCTCTGTAAATGCGGCAACTGATGGATTAATCCCCTCCGGCAATCGAAGCAGCCTGTCGGGTCGTGTCTGAATAAATTCTTGTAAAAATCCGTCTTCATTACTTGAACAGAACCTGCTTGAATATAGATAGTTCTCCGCAATAATTTCATCCGTTTCTACTGGTATATTGGGGATAATGATAACATCAGTTCCGACCTTGAAGGTTTCTGTCGGATCGCAGATAACACGTCCTATTCCCTCATGGACCAGTGCCATCGGCAGCTTTTCCTTCAGTATCTCCTTATTTCTTGTACCCTGATAATACCGCTGATCAGCATTGCATATCGATAAATAAGTCGGCCGTATAAGAACATGCTTGTCATCTAATTCAACATTTTTAAATACCGCTTCAAATTGGCGCGGACGCTTCAACTGATAGACAGTATTAAGCATTATTTTGTTCCTCCCAAAATCGCTTCGGCAACCCTGATATCATGAGGATATGTGATCTTTATATTGGAAACCTCTCCGTCCACTAAATGTACAGGTTCATTCTTTAACACATATATCTTACAAGCGTCTGTCAACACTTCTTTTTCTTCTTCTGTGAGACTAGCATAAACATCCCTCAATTTTTTTGCCCGGAATGACTGAGGGGTCTGCCCCTGATACATTATTTTCCTGTCTGGTATATGACTTATATACTTTCCATCACAACTCTCAACAATCGTATCTGATGCAGGAACAACTGTATCACATGCCCCACACTCCATAGCATACCTGATATTTTCTTCAATAATGCGATATGTCACAAAAGGTCTCACTGAATCATGTGTAATAATAACTGTTTCATCAGTCAATTTTCCCTTGTCTTCGATATATTTGATTGAATTCATAATCGTTTCATTTCTTGTGTCTCCGCCTGGAATCACAACTATACTGACAGAACATGAAATATTCCGACGAATAATATCCTTTGTATATGCAAGCCATTGCTTTGGGACAAGGACAATAATTTCTGCAAATTTAGGATTTACAGCAAATTTCTCGATTGTATGGATAATGACAGGTCTGCCTCCTATTTCAATAAACTGCTTTGGCTTATCCAAATTTCCCATTCTGGTTCCATGTCCGCCTGCCAGTATTACAGCATAAACTAACTTTTCCATATCTGAAATGCTCCTCCAATATATTATTGTCCAAATAAAACCAAAATGCACTCATAACATTGTATCAACTACATATTCTTTTGTCAATCAATCGTTGTGAAGCATTAGGGCTGTTTCACGAAGGTCTCAAATCCAATCCTATATAT
>DWUT01000155.1 GCA_019120615.1 Candidatus Mediterraneibacter norfolkensis | reverse complement strand
TCTGCTACTGTACTGGTCTCTTAAATTAGTTCTTCTTTTTGACAGTAATTACAGATGACTTTCAAAATGTCCTGTTACCGCCTGAACATTCTGGATAATGATGAATGCATCCGGATCAATCTTTTCCACATCCGCACGAAGGCGTTCTGCTTCGTACCTGGACAAGGCTGATACATACACATAATATGGATCCATACTATATGCCCCTGTTCCTTTCCAGTAGGTAGCGCTGCGTCTCAGAGAACAGGTAATCAGGTCTCCTATATAAGAAGATTTTGAAATAATGATGACTGACATCTTCACATTCTGGTAATGCGCTTTATCCATGGCGAATGTACTGATTACCGTAAATACCGCAGAATAGATCATAGTTTCTAACTCGTAAAATATTCCACAGTACAAAAAGATAAAAGCGGCTATCAGTAAAGTAATCTTTCCAACGCCGAAATCCGGATTTTTTTTCAGACAATACATTCCGATAATATCAATTCCACCCCCGGAACTGCCACATCTTAAAATGAGTCCTGCGCCAAATCCGCTGACAGCGCCTGCAATCAGACAGGATGTAAGCTTATCTGCAATCAGCGGACCCGGCGGGATCGGAAGAATGGAAAAAAATAATGCTGTCAAAGTCACCGTAATCAGCGTTCTCCAAAAGAACCTTTTCCCCAACTCTCTGTATGCCAGAAAGAACAGCGGAATATTCATCATATACAAAATAATTCCTGTACAATCAAAGTTCATGGGAATCTGAAACACATCCGTCAGAACCGTCCGTATAATCTGCGCTGCTCCCGTGAGATTCCCGCTGTACAATCCCAGTGGCGTGGTAATCAGATTATACGGGGCAGCAAAAAGAAAAGCTCCAATGAAAATACCCGCGTAATTTTTCCAATCCACTGCTGTTCTGATATTGTCGTTCTTCTCCACTTTTAAGACACCTTATACTTAAAAAATACCAATCAAAGCGCCTAAAATACCTACTGCAACCGTGATCAGCAATACCCAGGTGGAGCTTACGCCTTTTTTCAGCAGTCCAAACATGGCCAGTACGTACAGGAAGGGCAGCAGCAACGGGAAAATCTGATCCAGGTAGCTTTGAATGGTAAAAGAAGTCTCTCCCAGTGTCACCTGCAGCGGCGTCGTCAGGGCTACCATGGAAGCGCTCATACCGCCAATTACCATCAGTCCCACAATTGTGGCTCCTTTGCTGATCATCTGCAGAATACCGCTTTCCTTTGCATTTCCCATAATTCCCGTACCAAAACGATATCCAACAACCGTCAGATAATAACGAATTACGAAATGCGGAATATTAAACAAAAGCAGAAACAGGATAAAGCCAAACGCGCTTCCCTGCTGAGCCAGAGAAATACCAATAGCAGACGCGATAATGCGGAATGTTCCCCAGAAGAAGGAATCACCGATTCCTGCAAAGGGTCCCATCAACCCCACCTTAATACTGTTAATAGAAGTTACATCAAAATCCGGATTCATACTTGCTTCTTTTTCCAGCGCCGCGTTTACACCTGTAATGGCTGTAAGTACATGAGGCGTGGTATTGAAGATCTCCATATGCCGCACCAGAGCCTTTGCCTGCTCCTCCTTTGTGTGATAGAAGGTTTTAATCGCCGGCCAGATGGCGATGGCATATCCCAGCGCCTGCTGTCTCTCATAATTATAGCAGCCTTCCAGCATAAATGAGCTTTTAAACAGCTCCATAATCAGCTTTTTATCTTCTTTCGTCATCGTATTACTCATCGAACAGATCCTCCTCTCCTTCCTGAGCTGCATTTACACTCTGAGGCTTAAAGCTTCCCTTCTCATAAGCTACTATAAACGCAAGCAAAATTCCCAGAATTGTCACTGCCATAATAGGAAGCTCCAGATAAGATACAAGAATAAATCCGACCACAAAATAAATCACATTTTTCAGATTCATCATCGGAAGCAAAAGCAGTGCAAATCCAACTGCCGGAAGCAGTCCGGCCGCCACATTCAGACCCTGCATAATGGATTCGGGAATGTTGTTTACAAACGCCTCCACCGCAGCGGAGCCGAACATAATCGCTACGAAAGCTACGGAAAAATACATCAGGCTTTGAAGTATCAGGCCTGCGTAATTCAGCATTTTCATCTTACGGATATTGCCCTCCTGGGCGTATTTAATAGCCGGAGTCATAAATCCGCTTCGCACAATAAACAGAAGCACCTTCACTGACTGAGCAAGGATGGCGATGGGAAGCGCCAATGTCAACGCTATCTCCGCACCCTGACCAGTCAGGATTGCAAATGCTGTTCCAAGTCCCGCTCCTACCAAAGCGTCAGGAGGAACCGCTCCTCCTATCTGGATCGCTCCCATAAATACCAGCTCAAGAGTGGCTCCGATGATAACGCCCGTCTGTAAGTCTCCCAACGCCAGGCCCACCAGAGGGGAAACCACCAGTGGACGTATCACCATACAAGTGCCAAAAAATTTCTCAATAAACCACAGAGCCCCCAGTATCAGACCCACAATCATTGCTTCATACATTATGTATTCCCTCCCGTCTTATACTTTTTTCTTACAGACTGATACTCATAGACCGGTGTGGCCGGAACCTCCTGCACTTCCACGGTATAACCCTGTTCCGCCAGCCTGTCCAGATATTCCACATCTGTACTGTCCACATACACTGCCTTGGAAAACATCGTTTTCCCTTCACGCATCTGCATGCCGCCTACGTTAATCGGCGGTTTTTCCTCCAAAAGTCCTGTCAGACGACAGACAGTCTCCGGATCCGGTGCAATCACAAACACTCTCATGCTCTTAAGCTTCGGATTGCGCAAAAGCTCCGCCGCATCCTCCACCGTCCTGGTAGCAAGCCTTACTCCATCCGGACAGCAAAGCTTCAAAGCCATCTTACGCACTTCGTCTTTTGCCGCACTGTCACTGGCAATGACTATAGCGTCATAGCTCAGAGCCGATTTCCAGCTGTAAGCCACCTGACCATGCAGGAGCCTGTCGTCAATCCTGATTTTTAAAATCATGTCTTTTCCCTCCTTTTATTTATCCTTAGCATTCATGTACGACAGCAGTACATGTGCATGATGCTCCTTAAAAACCAAAGTCATCGGTAACCATTTCTTTCATAACTTCGTTTACGTAAATAATCTGATTTTTTGCTTCCTCAACCGCGGCCCGAAGCCCCTCTATATCAATATGCTCTTTGTCCATGGTCAGAATCTGAATCAGCAAAGCCAGGTTAATGCCAGTAACAAGGTGTGTGCCAGGTCTTGTCGTATACTGCATACACGCCTGATTTACGCTTCCTCCATAAAGATCTGTCAGCACGAGAACCTCATCCTCAGATGTACAGGCAGAAAAATAATTCTCCAGCTGTCTGCTCAGTTCGATTTCTCCTGTATAGGCACAAATGACAGACACCTCCGGCTGCGGTCCCAAAATCAGCTCAGCAGCCGCCCGAATCCCTTCCGCATATTTTTCATGTGTAGCAATCAGGATTTTTCTCATTTTTCTTTCCTTTCTATCGTCTTCTGAATGTACTTTGAGACAATGCTGTTAACCCCTCTGGACAGATCCCTTCCTCTGGCCTCCGCCATTTTATAAGCCGTCACCTGCATAAAAGTAATAAACTCAAGAGGCGCAAAATATCTGCTCTTAGCTATAAGCTTCAGAT
>DWUT01000154.1 GCA_019120615.1 Candidatus Mediterraneibacter norfolkensis | reverse complement strand
CTGCCGGGAAGTAGTTCTTCGGAACCGCGCCTCCGACAACGCACTCTTCGAATACATACGGCGTCTCCAAATCGCCGGACGGCTCGAATTTCATCTTAACATGGCCGTACTGCCCATGCCCGCCGGTCTGTTTCTTATACTTCATATCCACGTCGGAATTCTTGCGGATGGTCTCACGGAACGCCACCTTCGGTGTGGACAGCGTAATCTCCACTTTATATCTTGCCGCCAGCTTGCTGGCTGTAATCTCAAGATGCTGATCTCCCATGCCGTACAAAAGGGTCTGCCTGTTCTCGCTGTCGTTTACCACCTTCAGCGTAACGTCCTCCGCTGTCATCCTTGCGAGCGCCTGAGATACTTTATCCTCGTCACCTTTCTTGTTCACTGTATATTTCATATATGTATACGGAACAGAGTAATCTGTCTTCGCATAAATCACCTGAGTCGCTTTGGTTGACAGAGTGTCACCTGTGCGGGTGTTCGCAAGCTTGGCGATCGCGCCGATATCTCCCGCAAACAGTTCGGAAACTTCTGACGGCTTGTTTCCGCACATAGTGTACAGCTTGCCAGGTTTCTCCTCGGATTCCGTATCCGCATTATAGAGAACATCGTCGCCTTTGAGCACGCCAGAGCATACTTTTATAAAGGAATACTTTCCGATGAACGGATCTACCATAGTCTTGAACACATAAGCTGTCTTTGCCTTTGAAAAATCATAGTCAGCCTCAAAGATATCGTTTGTCGTGCGGTTGATCCCTGCGCAGTTCCTCTTATCCGGGCTGGGGAAGAATCTGACGATATCAGAGAGAAGGTTTGCAACGCCCTGTGCCTGGATATTGGATCCCATTGCCACCGGAACGATATCTCCATCCATTACCTCTGTACGCATTGCGGCGCGGATCTCTTCGATCGAGAATTCTTCGCCGTTAAAATAGCGTTCCATAAACTCTTCACTGGTCTCTGCGACGGCTTCCATCAGAGAATCTCTCAGCATCTCCAGGTTTGGTCTACAATAATCCGGGATCTCGCACTCTTCTCTCTGTCCGATCCCTGTGTATCTCCGTCCCGCGTTCTTGATGACATTGATGTATCCTACAAGTTTTTCATTCTCACGGATCGGCTGGAAATGAGGTGCGATCTTTTTCCCGTATCTTGCAGTCAGATCCTCTACCACCTGGCGGAAACTTGCATCATCTACATCCATCTCTGTGACATATACCATCCTCGGAAGATTGTACTTGTCGCAGAGTTCCCACGCTTTCTCCGTTCCCACCTGCACGCCAGCCTTACCGGAAACCACGATGACCGCGGCGTCCGCAGCGCTCACCGCCTCCTCTACTTCACCGACAAAATCAAAGTATCCCGGCGTATCCAGTATATTGATCTTCGCTTTCTCCCACTCGATCGGGATCAGACTTGTGCTGATCGAAAATCCACGTTTCTGCTCCTCTTTATCAAAATCGCTCACCGTATTGGATTCTGAGATCTTACCCATGCGGTTTGCAGCCCCCGATACATACAGCATCGCCTCAACAAGACTTGTCTTGCCGCTTCCGCCATGTCCGAGCAGGACCACGTTCCTAATTTCGTCTGTTCTGTAAACCTTCATGCTGCTGCCTCCTTGTATAGTTATTGTGCATGTTCTCTGTCTTTCACAAGCATGCACGCTATGGATATATTGTACTAAAACTTCTTCGTAAATACAACTATTTTATTCATTTTTCACATATCTAGAAGGAGTTTACTTTTACAGGTCAAAGTGTTAAAATATCTCTGTATGTGCAAACTCTGCTTATCTGTCCTCAGGCATGCTTCCTGAACGGCAGATCATGCGGATACATACTTGCCGAATACGGATTTATTACACTATATAATGAAAGGATATTCAGCTATGGCTTCAGTAAAAATAGGCTTTATCGGTCTCGGACTGATCGGCGGCTCCATCGCAAAAGCAGTCCGCCGCTACTACCCGGACTATGAGATACTTGCCTTTGACAAAAACCGGGAGACGCTGGCTCTCGCAGTACAGGAAGGGACGATCCATATATCCTGTTCCTCGATTGACGATAATTTCAGGGGATGCTCCTACATTTTTCTGTGCGCTCCGGTCTCCTATAATACCGCATATCTGGCGCAGCTCAGAGAACTTGTGGATAAAGACTGTATCCTCACCGACGTGGGGAGTGTCAAGACCTCGATCCATGAGGAAGTCACCGCACTGGGAATGGAAGAAAACTTTATCGGAGGACACCCCATGGCGGGATCGGAAAAAAGCGGATTTGCAAATTCTAAGGCTCATTTGATCGAGAACGCCTACTATATCCTCACTCCCACTTCAAAAGTGGCAGAGGAGAAGGTAGCTGCCTATCGGGATTTTGTGTCATCACTGAAGGCTCTTCCGGTCATCCTTGATTACCGGGAGCACGACCGGATCACCGGAACCATCAGCCATCTGCCCCATATCATTGCTTCTACCCTGGTCAACTTCGTACATGATACGGATTCAAAGGATGAACTGATGAAAGCACTGGCCGCCGGAGGATTCAAGGATATCACAAGGATCGCTTCTTCCTCCCCTGTCATGTGGCAGCAGATCTGTCTGAAAAACGGGAAAAATATTTCCGCGATCCTCGGGAAATATATCGAGGCACTGAACCAGGCAAAACTTCTTGTTGACTCCGCGGATGATGAGAAACTCTACAGCATGTTCGAGTCCTCAAAGGATTACCGGGATTCCATGCCAAACAGCTCCGCCGGCCCCATCAAGAAACAGTTCGCCCTGTACTGCGACATTATCGACGAGGCAGGAGGAATCGCCACTATCGCCACTATACTCGCAAGCAACAATATCAACATCAAAAACATCGGCATCGTACACAACAGAGAATTTGAGGAAGGTGTGCTCCGCATTGAATTCTACGATGAAGAATCCTCTTCCAAGGCTACAGCACTGCTCCAGAAATATCACTATATCGTATACGAAGTATAAAAAGCTTTGCCGGATCGTTTAAATCTGAAGGAAAGAAGGATATTTACAATGGAATTATGCACTATCACCGGATTAAAGGGGAAGGTCACTGTCCCGGGAGACAAATCTATCTCCCACCGGAGCGTTATGTTTGGCTCCATCGCACAGGGCACCACCGAGATCCATCATTTTCTAAATGGTGCGGACTGCCTCGCCACGATCTGCTGTTTTCGGGCAATGGGCATCGATATAGAAGAAAAAGACTCCACAGTCATCGTACATGGAAAGGGGCTTCATGGTCTCTCTGCTCCGGATCACATCCTCGATGTGGGAAACAGCGGGACAACGACCCGTCTCATTTCGGGCATCCTGACAGGACAGCCTTTTGACTCCAAGCTGTCCGGAGACGAGTCCCTCAACTCAAGACCCATGAAGCGGATCATGGCCCCGCTCACCCAGATGGGCGCAAATATCTCAAGTATCCTGCGGAACGACTGTGCGCCGCTGTATATCGCCCCCGGAAAGCTTCACGGGATCCACTATGATTCTCCTGTAGCATCAGCTCAGGTAAAATCCTGCGTTCTTCTTGCCGGACTTTATGCTGAAGGTGAGACCTCTGTCACAGAGCCGTCTCTTTCCAGGAACCATACAGAACTCATGCTCAGAGAGTTCGGTGCGGACATCCGCTCCACCTTTGAGATCGGAAGCACCCGAGCGACGGCTTCCATCCGCCCCGGGAACGAACTGTACGGGCAGAAGCTCACTGTTCCCGGCGATATTTCCTCCGCCGCCTACTTTATCGCGGCAGGGCTGATCGTTCCGGATTCCGAGATCCTGATCGAGGGAGTGGGGATCAATCCCACCCGCGCAGGCATCCTCAAAGTGTGCGAGGACATGGGCGGGGACATCACCCTGCTGAATGAACGGACAGAAGGCGGAGAAAAGATTGCCGACATCCTTGTCCGCACCAGCCAGCTTCACGGCATCCGGATCGAAGGGGATATCATCCCCACCCTGATCGACGAGATTCCGATCATCGCTGTCATGGCAGCTGCTGCGGAAGGCACAACTGTCATCAAAGACGCCGCGGAACTCAAAGTGAAAGAGACCGACCGGATCGAGACCGTCACCGACAATCTGAAGGCAATGGGCTGCCAGGTAACTCCCACTGACGACGGCATGATCATCACCGGAGGTGCACCCCTGAAAGGAACGAACATCCACACACTCCTGGATCACCGCATCGCCATGGCGTTCAGCATCGCCGCTCTGATCGCAGAAGGACATACAAAGATCCTGGACAGCAAGTGCATCGAGGTGTCCTATCCGGATTTCTACGACACCTTTGAGCAACTGCTGTAAGAAATTTAAAAACGTATTCGTGCAGAGAATCTGCGGGATGGCTCAGGCTCCGTTCCGTGATCCGGGAAATACTAAGTACTCCGCGTTCCGGCTAAAAAAATCCTTACCATGGTGCAACTCGCCTTTGGCTCAGACAATCACCATGGTAAGGGTTAACGCCGGATCTCGGAGTCCTGACTATTTCCACGAATCTCTCCAAAGTCACCTTCTCCGCCCCGCAGATTCTCCTCCCGAAAGGTTTTCGCAATCGCTTCTCACAGTTTTCGGGTCTATAGATAAAAATCAACAGATTCAAAGCTCAGCAAATTTCGCTTCCCACTCCCAACTTCCAGGGAGCAGCGCCCACCGGGCGCGTCCTCCCGTCCCTTCTCGCAGACTGCCGGAGAGAGGATAGACCAGCCGGAGATGTGTGCTGGCTAAGGACCGTAAAACAATGCCGGCACTTAGAGCGCGTACTCTGCGCTCTTACGTGTCCGCTGCATTGTTTTCCGAGCGAGAGCGTGTCCGCAGACTGCACACTTCTCCGGCGGAAACCCTGTCCTCACTCCGCCAGCTCTGCCAGCATCTCTTTTACCGTCTTCCCATACACCGGATGCCTCTTATACGGCGCGATCTCCGCAAGCGGCTCCAGCACAAACTTCCTCTTATGCATTTCCACATGGGGGATGCACAGATCATTCTCCTCGCAGACCAGATCATCGTAAAAGATGATATCCAGATCCAACGTCCTGGGTCCCCAGTGTATGATCCTCTCTCGTCCCGCCTCCTGCTCGATACGGTGAAGTTCCTCCAGAAGTTCCCGTGGGTACAGAAGGGTTTCCATTTTCAGACATCCGTTCAGGAAATCCGCCTGGTCGGTCACCCCGTAAGGGGGCGTCTCGATAAATCCCGAGACCTTTTCGGTTCTACAGCCGCGCAGAGTTCTCAGGGATTCCACAGCATGGTTCAGATACGCCTCCCGGTCCCCCATATTCGAACCCAGAGCGATGTATGCCGTATGCCATCCCCTCTCCACCGACACACTCACTGTCTTGAGGGGAAGCCGGACCGGCGCCCAGGGCTTCTTGATCGTCAGTCTTACTTTTCGGAGCAACGGAATGGATAGAAGCATCTCTTCCGCCAGGCTCTCCGCTGCACGTTCCAGTAAATGGAAGGTATGTTCCCTTAAATATTTCTCTATAAAAGCACTTACCTCTCCGTAGTGGATGGACGCGGTAAGCTCATCTGTCTTTCCGGCTCTTCGCGTATCCGTATAAAGAATTGCTGTCACAAGAAATTTCTGTCCCAGCACGTTTTCCTCGGGGAATACCCCGTGATTAGCAAATACTTCCATCTCTTCGATCCTGATCTCATCCAGTCTCATCTTTTTTCCCTCACTCTTTCTGTGAATCCAAGGCATGATCACAGGTTATGTTCCCTCATCAGCGCCTGTGTCATCCGAATCGCTTTCTTGTTCTTTTCCACATCATGGACACGAACAAAAGCACATCTCTTCTGCACTCCGTACACCGTTGTCACCAGCGTGCCCTCTTCACGTTGATCCGCCGGAAGATCCAGAGTCAGTCCGATCACAGATTTTCGGGATGTACCGAGAAGGATGGGACAGCCGAGCTCGTGCATAATCTCCAGACGGCTGATGATCTCCAGATTCATCTCATATGTTTTCCCGAATCCCACACCCGGATCAAGAAGGATCCCGTCTTCCCGGATCCCCGCCTTCTCCGCGAGGCGGACGCACTCCCGCATATCCTCCATAAAATCCGGAAGGAACTCTCCATACTCAGCCGAATCTCTGTTGTGCATCAGGCAGCACGCCGCGCCGTATTCTGCAATGACTGAAGCCATCCGGTCGTCGTACTTCAGTCCCCAGATGTCATTTACCAGGTCGGCTCCTGCATCCAGCGCAGCCTCCGCCACATAACTCTTGTATGTGTCAACCGACACAGGAACATTGAATTCTTTTTTGAGCGCCCGGATCACCGGCACCACTCTCTGTGCTTCCTCATCATCCGGAATCTGTACATGTCCCGGACGAGTGGATTCCCCGCCCACATCCAGGACATCCGCCCCCTCTCTTACCATCTGTTCTCCGTGGCGCAGCGCGGCGTCCATCGTATTGTACTTTCCCCCATCAGAAAAGGAATCCGGTGTGACATTGAGGATTCCCATAATATAGGTATTGTTTTCTGTGTCAAATTCTTTTCCGCCTATGATCATACCTTTATCTCCATATTCTTTTTCTCTTTGCTCCAGTCGCACTGCGCCTCCGCCGGGCAGGCAAAGCACATCCTGGACGCCTTGTCGCTCTCGTAGAGGAGCTGTTCCAGGGGCTCAGCGTCCTCCCGAAGCCTTCGGTGCCCTTTTATGGCTGTCAGGATCTGCTTTTTTTCTGTCTCTGAAAAGGAAAACTCACCGGGAAGTCCCTCCAGGATCTTCTCCGCAATCTCTGCTCCCGCGATCTCATGAGGGATCTTCTTTTCATATTGAAGGGATTTTCCGATATCGTGAAGGATCGCCGCCGTATAGATCACATCTCTGGGAAATCCGAGTTTTTCCTCCTGATTCCGGATATACGCAATCCTCGCCACATCCAGAAGATGGGGCATCTGATGCCGGCAGAAGATCCTGTCCTCTTCCAGCTTTTCCAGCCGGTCATAATACTCCCGGTAAAGCGGATGCTTCCGCACTGCATTGACTCTGTCCATCTTTTTCCTCCTCAGCCTGTCCTGTGCCTTTTGTTTCCCGCTCTTCCTTTCTGCCCGTCCTTCCTTATTCCTGTCTGGTCATCCGATCCTTATCTTCCCAGCAGACGGAAAAACCGCGCCTCCAGGGACGGATCCTCCTCGAACAGACCGCGCCTTGCCAGCGTGACTGTCTGACTTCCCGGCTTTTTGATCCCACGCATGGTCATGCACATATGTTCCGCCTCCAGCATGACAATAGCTCCTTTGGGCTGCATATATTCCATCAGCGCATCCGCAATCTGCCCGGTGATCTGTTCCTGGATCTGAAGCCTTCTGGCAAACACCTCCACTGTCCTTGCCAGTTTGCTTAAGCCCACTACTTTCCCATCCGGGATGTAGGCGATATGCGCCTTTCCGTAAAAGGGCAGAGCATGGTGCTCACACATGGAATAAAATGTGATGTCCTTCTCCAGTACCATCTCGCTTTTATCCGAAGAGAACGTCCTCGCCAGATGCACTCCCGCATCCTCATCCATTCCCCGGAACAGTTCGCTGCACATTCTCGCCATCCGGTCCGGCGTATCCTTTAAACCTTCCCGTTCAGGATCCTCTCCAATCCCTTCCAGAAAAAGACGGACCGCCTGTCTGATTTTCTCCTGATCTGTCATCTTCCAACTCCTCTTTCCTGATCCAGCGCTTCCTTCACCTGTTCCAGATAGGACAGGGAACCAAAAGCCAGGATCACATCTTCTCTTCCAGCCTCGTCAAGCGCCTCCCGGACTGCCTGGTCCACGCTCCCATCTGCCTTCACGTGGACATCCGGGCATCTTTCCCGCACGGTCCCCGCCAGTTTTGAAGCAGGCAGTGTTCTCTTTGCATCCGGCAGATTTACCGTATGCACAGAAGATGCCAGCGGACACATGATGTCTGTGATCTTTTCACATTCTTTATCTTTAAAGATGCCCATAATGCAGATCAGCTTCTTTTCCGGGAAATAACTCTCCACCGATTCCCTGAGACGCAGCGCCGCATCCTCATTGTGGGCTCCGTCCAGAAGGAACACCGGGTGTTCCATGACACAGGAAAACCTGCCCTGCCATACAGTCCCGGCGACGCCGTTTTTCACCGCATCAGAATCAATCCTGTATCCTTTCTTCCGCAGAGTCCGAATCACTTCCAACGCCGCCGCCACATTCACGATCTGACTTTTTCCCGCCAGGGGGCTGTAAAGATCCCCGAATTCTTTATAGGAGAACCGGATTCCCCGGTAATCCTCACGGATAATCTGAGCACGTCCCGCCTGGGCGAATTCCAGTCCCAGCTTCTCTGCCCTTCTTTTCAGGATATCTGTCACTTCCGGCTTCTGTACTGCTGAGATCACAGCACAGCCCGGTTTTATAATACCGGCCTTATTCTCCGCGATCTCCTCCAGCGTATTTCCAAGCACACCGATGTGATCCATACTGATGCTGGTAAACACAGCGCAGACTGTATTTTTCACGATATTGGTGGCATCCAGTTCACCGCCCAGACCTGCTTCCAGGACAACAAGGTCACAATGCAGTTCCTTAAAATATAAAAAAGCTATCGCCGTCTCTGCTTCAAACACGGTGGGGGAATGCTCCCCAGCCGCTTCCATTCGGGCGATAGCATCTCTTACTTTGTCAGTCAGATCCGCAAATTTCTCTTCCGGTATCCATCTTCCGTCTACCTGGATCCGCTCCAGATAGGAAACCACTGTCGGTGAAACATACCGCCCGATCCTGTATCCTGCCTCACTTAATATCGTCGAAGTGTATGCAAGCACAGATCCCTTGCCATTCGTTCCTGCAATATGTATGAACTTCAAGTCATCCTGGGGATTCCCAAGTTCACGCAACAGACCTCGAATCGTATCCAAGCCAAGTACACTTCCGTATTTCGACATTTCGTCCAAATATACCCTTGCTTCTTTATAGGTCACGTTCTTCGTTTCCTTTCGATATTCCATTTTCTGCGCAAAATCATCCTTTTGCACCGATGTTCATCATACCACTAATCTGTGTTGTCTACAAGCCTTTTTCCCTCTCAAAAAAACAATCCGCCTCTGATAAACTCTTACTCATATCAGTGCTCCGTAATTCTTACAATGTGGATCTGTCATTACAAGTACGTTTTTTATAGATACTTTTATTCCAGCAGAGTCTTCCAGTTTCCGGAATGGTATGCCTCAAAGCACATTCTTATCTGCTCCTCACTATTTTTTTCTGTGGCAAGCTGAGGAAGTTCATCCATGCCAAAATACCGGCTCTCCACAGTTTCTATGTTCTTCTCAAAAGACCCTCCCGTGACAGAGCACAGCACAAATACCTTACATACTTTATAAGCATAGATTGGAAGATTATGTTTCTCCCTGTCCTGAATGGCAATGACCAGATCCGCCGTAACATCCAGTCCCGCATCCCCTTTCACTTCTTTGACCACGTTCTCTCCCACCGAGACGTCTACGTCGACCCAGCCGCCGGGCATAGACCAGCTGCCATTGTTCTCCTGCACGAGCAGAATCTTATTTCCTCTCATGCTCTATACCTGCATTTCTACGGCCTATCAGATTCATCTGAGTTTCTCCTTCCTGCCTTCACGCAAAGAAAACTATATTAAGCATATTGTCACACTTTAATAAGTTCAATTCCCTTTTGCAGCAGATATTGTTCCCATTCCGGAGTAATATTTGTATCCGTAATTATTTTCTGATAACATGACAGTGTTGTAAAACAGGAACTCTGCACACATCCGAATTTGCTGGAGTCAACCAGAAGAATTCTCTCTGCGCTGGATGCGATCAACGCTTTTTTTATCGGGACTTCATAGCTGTTGACACAGGTGACTCCTAATCTCTGATGAATCCCTGCAGCGGATGCAAATAGTCTGGTAGCCCGTATTCTGTTCAAAAAAACAAGACTCTCCTCTGACTCAAGCAGCTGTGTGTCGGCGTGAAATTCCCCACCGGTACAAAATATTTTCAGATTTTTTTTCTGTGTGAGATATGTAAGAGCATTGCAGCCCGTACAGATCACCGTTGCCTTCAGATCGGGATTCAGCGCTCTGGCAACATACTCTGTCGTAGATCCTATATCCAGCATAACAACATCATTTTCACAGATCATTGCCGCTGCCGCTGCCCCAATCCGCATTTTCTCATTACTGTTTGCATCCATTGCATCCGATATACTGTACTTGTTTTTTTCCGCAGAATCATAGATAAGCAATCCCCTTATATTTCTGATCCTGCAATGATTCTGCGCCGAGATCAGATCACGGCGCACCGTCATCTCTGAAACATGAAGAAGCTCTGACATCTTCTTGACAGAGACTGATTCCTGTTCTTTTAAAACCTTTTCCATCATGCGAATTCGCTGATTCGACTTACTCATAAATTTCCTCCCTTTGAGTACCAAAACGCCCGTTGCGGACTTTTGCTTCCGAGTATTTCCACCTTTACAACAATTATATAAAAGTAAACATATTTTATCAAGAAACAGAGCATAAATTCACATTAAATATTGTTTATACATAAACATTCATTTGTGCATTATCACGTATTTCTTTGCTAATTATCTATATTTTTGTTGACTTTGTTTACTAATGTTTATATAATAACATTATAGATGTTACTGATTTTACATTTTTTAAATAATTCTGACCTCTGAACGCAGCGCGCGGCGCACAGATATGCTTCGGTATTTCATTTGAAAATGTAAAATCCGTTATTTATTACGAGACAGTAGGAAGGAGAAGAAAAATGGGAATTGTAAATGAAGACGGAACGATGTATCATACTCACTTAAAAAAAGGCGATGTAGGACGTTATGTACTTCTGCCCGGGGATCCGTTTCGCACAGATCTGATCGCAGGCTACTTTGATGACGCGAAGCTTATAGCCCATAACCGTGAGCATAAAACCTGGACCGGTACATTAAACGGCGTAAAAGTTTCTGTGACATCCACGGGAATGGGCTGCCCGTCCGCAGCGATCGCTCTGGAAGAGCTGATCAAAATCGGTGCGGATACCTTTATCCGGGTCGGTACGGCAGGGCGTGTCTGCGATGCTGCATTTGATGAATCTCTGGACGGTGTAATCAATACAGCGGCAGTACGTGATGAAGGAACAACCATACACTATATTCCTATCGAATATCCCGCTGTCGCAGACCGCCATCTGGTGGAAGCACTCTCACAGTCAGCTGCAGATCTCGGCTACAACTATGCTGAGGGTATTACACAGTCGAAAGATTCCTTCTTCGGACAGCATGAACCGGAAAACATGCCGGCTGAAGCCCGTCTGAAAGAGCGGTGGGAAGCATGGCGCAGGGGTAACGTCATGACATCTGAAATGGAAGCGGCAGCCATCTTTGTGATCTGTTCTATTCGAAAATGCCGGGCAGCTTCTATTATGTCATTTGGAGATATGCCGAAAACCATAGAAGTTGCATGTGGTGCATTGAAAAAATTGATTGCGGCAGATCAGGAATAATTCATCCGGAGGAAGATCAGAATGGACAAACAATATCACACACAGCTTGCTGTCGGAGATGTTGGCCGCTATGTTTTTCTTCCTGGAGATCCGTTCCGAACTGATCTCATCGCAGGTTTCCTGGATGATGCAAAACTTATCGCTCATCACCGTGAACACAAAACCTGGACAGGAACATTAAATGGTGTAAAGGTTTCTGTGACATCCACAGGAATGGGTTGTCCTTCCACGGCAATCGCCGTGGAGGAACTCATAAAAGTCGGCGCAGATACCTTTATACGCATCGGGACAGCAGGTCCTGTAAAAGATCCTGAAGACTGTGAGAAATATGACGGCACGATCGTCACCGCGGCAGTACGAGATGAGGGAACCACACTCCATTATGTACCGGCAGGATATCCTGCAGTTGCAGACCGGCATGTAGTGGCCGCCCTTTCAAATGCGGCCAAAGCGAAAGGCATGAATTATCTTGAAGGCATCAGTCAGTCAAAAGATTCCTTTTTCGGAGAGACTGATCCAGATAGTTCACCGGTCAGTTCACGCTTAAAAACAAGATGGGAGGCATGGCGCCGGGGAAATGTGGCCTGCTCTGAAATGGAGTGCGCTGCCCTCTTCGTAATATCCAGTATCCGTAGGAAACGTGCTGCAGCCATTATGAACTGGGGATGTATGGACAATACCATTCAGGTGGCCTGTGATGCCGTAAAATTATTGATTCAGGAGGATACATGAAGCCAATTATAGAGATTAAAAATTATAGTTATAAGTATGAAGATACGGATCAGCTTGCACTTAAAAATATAACTCTCACAATCAATGAAGGGGATTTTGTCGGTGTAATCGGCTGCAACCGGGCAGGGAAATCAACTCTTTGTAAATCCCTTGTGGGAATTCTGCCTTTTGTGTCCGGAGGTCAGTGGGATGGCGAGATCATAATTGACGGTACAAGCATGAACGACTCCAAAGGAATTGGTGTCACTGACATTATCGGCGTTGTTTTTCAGGATGCAGAAAGTCAGTTCACGCAGCAGACGGTTGAAGATGAAATAGCATTTGCGATGTGTAATTTTGGATATGAAAGAGACTTAATGCGTGAACGTGTGGCTTTTGCTGCAAAAGCCTGCAATCTGGAAAACCTGCTGGGCCGCTCCCCTTATCGCCTGAGCGGCGGTCAACAGCAGAGACTGGCTGTAGCCTGCATTTTAGCCCTGCAGCCCAGAGTGATCATCCTGGATGAAACGACTTCTCAACTGGATCCGATCGGACGGGATGAAGTGTTCCGACTGGTATCTCAATTACATGAGGAAGGCAAAACAATCATCATGGTAGATCACAACATTGAAAAAATTGCCGAATCAGTTGACAAGATTTTAGTCCTGCACGAAGGAGAGCTTATTGCTTATGAGGAACCTCATGCTGTATTCGGAAATAAAAAAATGCTGAATGAGCATTTCGTAAGAGTTCCGCAGGTGACAGACGCGGCAATCGGTCTGAAAGACCGTCTCGGAAAGATCGCTCCACTTCCGATCAAACTTGATGAAGCGGAAGCTGTCTTCGACAAAATCATCGAAGGAGGGCGGTAGAAATGGGAAAAACAGTAGTACAGACAGAAGATCTGGTGCACACATATCCCAAAGGCGGGGTCACTGCATTAAAAGGAGTAAATCTTAAAATTGAGGAGGGAGATATCGTCTCAATCGTCGGACAAAACGGAAGCGGAAAAACAACCCTTGTCAGACATTTTAACGGACTGCTCAGACCTACCTCGGGGTGCGTAAAACTCCTTGGAGAGGATACTGCCGGAAAATCAGTGGCTGAAATGTCACATATTTGCGGATATGTATTTCAAAATCCCAATCATCAGATTTTCTGTACCACGGTAAAAGAAGAACTGGAAGTAGCACCAGCTAATTTTGGATTTGACGAAGAGAAAACCCGTCAGTGTGTGGATGAAGTCGTAGAGATGATGAAACTGAAAGATATACTGAACGCTCATCCCATGACTCTGGATTATACATCAAAGAAAATCGTCACGATCGCCTCTGTCCTGGTATTTAAACCAACTATTCTGGTACTGGATGAACCTACCGGTGGTCTGGATGAGGTTGGGCGGCAGATGCTGACCCAGATTATAGATATGATGCATGATATAGGACACACTGTAGTTATGATCTCTCATGACATGGATTATGTCGCTGAAGTGTCAAATCGGATTATTGTTATGGCGGAAGGACAAATTCAGGACGACGGTATTCCTGAAAAAATATTTACAAATCGCAAAGTTTTAAAACATGCCCAGGTGGAGCCACCTCAGATTTCACAACTGGATCTGTATCTTTCGGATAAACAGGGAAAAACCGATACTGTAGCTTTAACAGTCGAAGATTTTATAAAAAAATATAAATAAAAGAGTAGGAGGAGGTATTTTGTTATGGCAATGAATTCTGTAAACTCATCCAAAGGAAGGCTTCGCAGCACCTATATTGCAATTATGATTCCTTTAGGCGTTGCGATCAACTATGTGGGCGGTACGATCGCAACCGGCCTGGGGCTTCCTATTTATCTGGATTCTATCGGAACGATCGTGGTAGCCGCCATTATGGGACCCTGGTGCGGTGCCGCATCCGGAATTCTGTACAATATTATTTCAGGTATCATCAATGGAAATATTATGGCAGCACTGTTTGGCCTTTGCAACCTCGGCTCCGGTCTGATCGTCGGTTATATGGCGAGAATGAATAAATATTCTAAGGTATGGCATATTGCGGTTGCAACTTTCCTTGTATCCCTCTGGAACTCTATCGTCGCAACCCCTATTTCCATGGTAGTATACGGCGGTGTTGACGGAAATGCGGGAACCAATCTTCTGATCGCCGGAATGCAGGCATTCGGTTCTGATCTGGCAAGCGCAGCTTTTATTGCAAGAATTCCTGCAAATCTGATCGATAAAGGTATAGCCTGCGTAATCGCATGGATCATCCTGCTGAAACTTCCTGAAAATATGCGAAAACTAAACGGAAGCAAAGAGAATAAAACAGCAGAGAAAGCGTAAAAGGAGAAGCTTATGATACATACCCGTGACAGATCAAGTCTGCTAAAAAAATTAAACCCACGGAGCAAACTCTGGCTTACCCTTGGTTTGATCCTATCAAATGTATTATTTAAGAATTACTATTATTCTATTCTCCTGATGATCATCAGCATTATTATGATCGTGAAAGAAAAACAACTGACACTGTTTAAAGTGATCCTGGTGTCCATGACGGTTTTGTTTATCTCT
>DWUT01000153.1 GCA_019120615.1 Candidatus Mediterraneibacter norfolkensis | reverse complement strand
ACGCTTCCATACGGCAAGATATGCATGATCATTTCTTTTTAATCCAAAAGCAATCCATTCATCCTGATACGATGCCAGTCCCAGCGGCCAGAAAGGCAAAGATTCAGGGATATCCGAACGGAGCATTTTATATACTTCAATTCCTTCTTTTACGAGACTTTTCCTCATCTCATCCAGTTGTACCAGATGTCCGCTCAGATGGATACGAAGCAGCATGGAACTGACCATATTAAATGCCGTTTCCTCACATAATTCATCCTTATCCTTCCATGAATCATGTGTCATCGGGTAAGACCACACTGCCGCCTGTTCCGGAGTTACTGCCGCAGCCGCATTGGCAGCAATAACCGGATAGTTCATATAGTCTTCCGTATCACTGGTAGACTGAATACTGAGTCTGGACAGCATGGCATAATCCATTCTGAGTCCTCCGCTCGCACAGTTTTCAATCACAAGACCGGGATAGCGCCTGAAAAGTCCGTCCAGCCATCCGAGATATGCCCTTTCATGTTCCAGGAGCCCCTCCCCGGGACTGTCCGCATGCAGCTCTGTCCCGATCCCCGGTTCTATGTTGTAATCCATTTTAATGTAGCCCACATTATACTCCCGGACAAGCCGGTCCACTACTGAATCCATATACGCCCGGACCTTCGGATTACGGTAGTCCAGCTGTAAACGGCTTCTGTCATATACCGGTTTTCCGTGACGGATAAAAAACCAGTCTTCCGGTACTCTCCGGGCAAGTGTGCAATTGACTCCCATTACTTCCGGCTCCAGCCAGACCCCCGGAATCATTCCTTTTTTCCTGATATAATCTGTCACCGCTTCCAGTCCGTCCGGGAAGCGCCTGCTGCTCACCTGCCACTCTCCCACACTGTCCCACCAGTCTCCGTCTGCATACCATCCTGCATCGATGCAGTAATATTCACATCCCGCGTCAGCAGCGGCATCGATCATCGGTATTTCCTGCTCCGCTGTCGGTTTTCCCCACAGACAGTTCATATAGTCATTAAAGATCACCGGAAGTTTTTCGTTATCTTTATTTTGTCTTCGGATGCGGCGCCGATATTGCGTCAGCGTCTCCACAGCATCTTCAAATACACTTTTCCCTGTCTTTTCACACGAAGTACCCACAGCAGCAGGCACTGTATCAAACACTTCGCCCGGCTTAAGCTGTTTTGTCCAGTGGGAATAAAGTTCATTCGGTCCTCCCAGCGCAAGATAAAGATGGCCGTTCCGGTCGCCGATCTCCCAGTGCCATGAACCATTATGCTCAATCTGCCAGAAAAGTCCGGTTCGTATTTCTGTATTCTCCAGGCAGGCTATCGGAAGATATTCCTTTGTTGACCAGTTCCCCGTATTATTAACACGTATCATAGAAGAAGAACGCTGCAGTTCTTTTTTCTGCGTAAGATCCATTCCAAGATCCCTCAAAGAATATTCTTTCCAGTTCATCTCCCTCTGCCAGCTGTTATGCGGTATTTTCAGCAGCAGTTTTTCATCTTGCCGTATCCGGCCTTCTTTTTCAAAGCCTTCATAATAAAAATTTGAGATATATTCCACAATCTGCTCTTCTTCCCCATTGTTCTCCACTCTGTTCCAGCACCGTATCACCGGGATATCTTTATAAAACTGCCAATGACAGAAAACATCCACACCGGTCTGTTCATCTGTCAGGTAAAACACTATTTTCCGTCCGATATCATTATACTTATCCGTATGGGAACAGTATTTCAGGCGGTATCCGGGTGCTGTTATAATATATTTATTGCCATGTCTCTCATAAGGCCTGTCATATCCGGAGAGGTTAAAGCCCACAAGCGGAAAACCTTCTTTTATATCCTCGGCTTCAAGATCATCCACGCAGAATGGAATAGACGAAAAATGGAGCAGACGGATTGTCCCGTCACCCAGAATCCCAAGGACGATATATATACCATTTTCTTCAATTTCAATAGTGCTCATTCTGTTTTTATCGTCAGTCGCCATTCTCTATTCTCCCGTTTCTTCCTGGTATTCAAAATCCTGCTTCCGGCTCATGTATCTTGCCCACGCAGCCAGTCCGGCCCCATGCATAAACTCTCCTCTTGCCACAAGACCGCGAAATTCGTCCAGTGTCATATCTGTCAGGCTGATAATCTCTCCCGGCTCTCTGTCCGTATCCCCCGAATTGCCACACTCTGCCGCAAAAAGCCATATTTTTTCATTTGTTGATCCGAAAGACGGGTAAAACGCCCCCAGAGAGTGCAGTGCTTTCACCGTATATCCGGTTTCCTCTTCCAGTTCCCTTACAGCTGCTTCCTCCGGTGTCTCCCCCGGATCTACGAAACCGCCGGGGAGTTCCCACTGCCATGAACGTACCGGATATCGATATTGTCTCTGCAGAAGGATTCGATTTTCCAACATCGGAAGTATACTTACCCCCTCCCTGATTTCCAGATAGTCATATGGCTGTTCATGACCGTTCACCTTTACCTGATCCTGTACAATCTGAAAACGACCTGCCTGTATCTTTTCTGATTTCAATGTCACAAACGGATTTTTTTCACTCATGGTTTCTTTCTCCTTTTTTCATAAATCTGATAGCAAAAACGGCAGGGTCAACTCCTGCCGCTTATTCATCTTTATTTTATTATATCATATTAATCCTGCCGCACCGATCATTCCGGCGTCATTGCCGAGCACAGCTGCTTCGATCTCCGGCACATCCCCTTTTTCTCCTCCAAAGCACTCTTTTTTCACAATCTCACGAAGCGGGGCAAGAAGCGTCTCTCCCTGTCTGGAAATACCGCCTCCCAGCAGCACGAGCTGCGACCGGAAAATATTCACGATATTTACTATCCCCAGCCCCAGCCTGCGAATATAGGTATCTACAACTGCTTTCATCACAGCGTCTCCCTGTTCTGCCAGTGTAAAAATCTCTTCCGGATCCAGATCCTTTCCTGAGACACGGCGTGCATCTCTTTTTAATGCAGTCGCAGAAGCATAGGCTTCCAGGCACCCCCGCCTTCCGCAGGTACAGGGTTCTCCGTTCTCGACAATAACCATATGCCCCAGCTCGCTTCCGCCGATCCCCCTTCCCTCATAGATCTCGCCGTCCAGAATAATTCCTCCTCCAACGCCGGTTCCAAGAGTCAGCATAACCACATCGCTGCAGTCCTTTCCCGCTCCTGCGATCGCCTCGCCAAGCGCTGCGCAGTCCGCGTCATTTGCAATTTCAACCGGAATCGGAAGATAGGATCCCATCTCTTCCGCCAGCGGCACTTCTTCCCAGCGGATATTATTGGAATAACGGACAACGCCGTTCTTACGGTCCACAGTTCCCGGGACACCGATTCCCGCTCCAACGCACTGATCCATAGCGATTCCGTTCTTCTCCAGAAGAGTCAGCGCGGCCTCTCCAACAGTCCGGATCACTTCCTCCGCCGGCCGCTTTGCATCTGTGGGGATGCATACAGAATCAATCATCTTCTGGTGTACATCCACAAGACCGATCTTCGTGTCCGTTCCTCCCATATCGATACCGATCCGGACAGGCGCTGCTTTCTCGCGGATCGTGGTGATCAGCGCGTCACAGCTTCCTTCGATCACATAGGTGCCGCTCCCTGCCGGAAGGAACAGGCTGTCTCCTTTCTTATATGAGACTTTCATATCTCCTGCGGCATCTTTATCCTGACCGATTTCCGCTTCCTGCCCGCCGCAGGAGACAGTCCCCTCACCGTCAAGGATCAGAATACTGACAAACGACTCTTCCGATACACTCCCTTCCATCCTGCGCATCATCCGTCCGTCCAGATTCAGCTTGTCCACAGTGAAATAATCACAGTCTGCAACATGAGGATAGCTGCTCTTACTCTTGATCAGCGGAACCCGGTTCGTGACGGCAAGTGCCTTTTCAATATGAAGGTCACGTTTTTTTCCATCCTTTCCGACCCTCCCATAATCATAGACTCTGTAGGTTACATTGGAATTCTGCTGAATCTCCGCGATCAGAATACCGGCTCCGATAGCATGGATTGTTCCGGACTCAATAAAAAGCACGTCTCCCTTCTGCACAGGCACCGCATTGAGAACCTCAAGGAGTGTATCCTCCTGAATTCTTCTGGCAAATTCTTCCTTACTGATCTCCGTCTTAAAACCATAGTAGAGAAATGCGTCTTTCTCCGCGTCCATCACGTACCACATCTCAGTTTTACCGTACTGCCCCTCATTTTTCAGGGCATACCGGTTATCCGGATGGACCTGGATCGACAGGTTCTGCTTTGCGTCGATAAATTTGATCAGAATCGGAAAATCTCGGAATCTTCTGCAGTTGGTCCCAAGGACTTCTTTCCCTGCCGCTTCTATGTACTGTTCCAATGTCTTTCCGGCATACGGACCGTTTACGATCGTAGAGGGACCGTCCGGATGACAGGAAAGCTCCCATGTCTCTGCAAGTACATCGCCGTCATATTCTTTCCCGTACTCATCCACCAGCCGGTGGCCTCCCCAGAGGTAGTCCTTGCAGCTTGGTTTCAGTTTATAAACACTCATACTTCCACTCCTCTATTTAAAATTTTTACCGTTTGACCGGCTCCCATCTCTGTACCAGTACATGGGTCCCGGTCTGCAGCTTAGAATTACTCTGCCAGCGCTTCCACAGCTTTTGTCAGCGTATCCAGCTTTTCCTGTGCGTCTGCATCATCTGTTCCCTTTACCCCGATATAGAACTTGATCTTAGGCTCTGTCCCTGACGGTCGGATACAGCACCACGCGTCATTTTCCAGCTCAAAGTAAAGCACGTTTGACCTCGGAAGTCCCGTAGCCGTCTCTTCGCCTGTCGCGCAGTCTCTTATAATATTTTCTCTGTAATCCCGGAACCGCAGTATCTTCAGTCCACCGACTGTATCCGGCACATTTGTGCGGATCTGCTCCATCATGGACTGAATCTTCTTCGCGCCTTCCTGTCCTTTCAGCGTCACGGTACAGAGACCCTCCTTGTAATATCCGTATTTCTTAAAGAGCGTTTCCATCTGATCGCACAGAGTGATGCCCTGATGTCTGCAGTATGCCGCCACTTCGCAGAGTGCCATCACGGCAACGACTGCGTCCTTATCTCTTGCATGAGTTCCTACAAGACAGCCATAACTTTCCTCATATCCGAACACATACTCATGGCTGCCCGACTGCTCGAAGAACTTGATCTGCTCTCCAATGTATTTGAATCCGGTAAGTGTCTCAATGAGAGTCATGCCATACTCTTTTGTGATCTCCTTTGACATCTTTCCGGATACGATGGTGGTAACCACTGCTCCGTTTTCCGGAAGTGTTCCGAGCGCTTTTCTCTGGGAAAGGATATATTCCAGAATGAGCATGCCGGACATATTCCCGGTGAAGCTCATGTATTCGCCTGTCTTCGTATCTTTCGCATATACGCCGAGACGGTCCGCATCCGGATCTGTGGCAAGAACGATATCCGCGTCCACTTCTTTCGCAAGCTCCAGCGCCAGCCTGAACGCATTTTTATCCTCCGGATTCGGGTAGGACACTGTCGGGAAATTCCCGTCCGGGAGTTCCTGTTCTTTGACAACATAGACCTTTTCAAACCCCAGCTCTTTCAGGATTCTCCTGACCGGAATATTTCCTGTCCCGTGGAGAGGGGTGTACACGATTTTTAAGTTCTGTGCCTCCTCGCGGATGATCTCCGGGTGAATAGCGAGAGATTTCAATGCCTCGATATATTTATCGTCGATCTCTGGTCCGATCACCTGATACAGTCCAGCTTTTTCAGCCTCTTCCCGGCTCATTGTCTTCACGCTGGCATAATCTGTCACCGCGTTGACCTCTCCGATGATCTGCTCATCCTTCGGATATGTGATCTGGGCGCCGTCCTCCCAATATACTTTGTATCCGTTATACTCCGGCGGATTATGGCTGGCAGTCACCACGATTCCAGCTGTACACCCCAGCTCTCTGAGCGCAAAGGAGAGCATGGGAGTAGGGCGAAGCGACGGAAAGATATAGGCTTTGATCCCGTTTGCAGCAAGACAGAGCGCCGCTTCTTCGGCAAACTCTGGGGACATATTTCTCGAGTCAAACGCGATGGCCACTCCCTTTTTCTCCGTCTTTTCTTTCAAAATGAAATTGGAAAGCCCCTGAGTCGCCTTTCTCACCGTATAGATATTCATCCGGTTGGTTCCTGCTCCGATGATTCCACGGAGACCTCCCGTCCCGAATTCCAGATCACGGTAAAATCTTTCCTCTATCTCTTTTTCATCGCTTGCTATGCTTTTTAGTTCGGATTTTGTAGTCTCATCAAAGTATGGGTTCTCAAGCCACTCTTCATATCTTTTCTTTGCATCCATTTTACTTTTCCTCCTTTTTCCTTTTCTTTACGCTATAATCAGAGACATCAGATAAAACGGCTCTGCAGTCTCATACTCGTCTGGCAAAACCTCTATTTCCACTGTATGCCGACCGAATTCCCCATGATGGAGTACCGGCTCCAGATACAGACAGTCTCCCCAGTTTTCATCGAAATTCCCGTCCAGCATCACAGGTTGTTCCGTATCGCCATCCAGAATCAGTACTGCTTTTCTGGCAGGATGATGAATTGTCTTCCGGTACTGGACTGCGATACAGGATGCCTCGACTTCAAATGTGATTCGCTCCCCCGCCTTTTTCCCGATCCACCCATTTTTAAAATGATCAAGATGTCCTTTCTTTTCTTCTGCATCAGCCAGGAATCCGTCAAGCTTTGGACAGCTCTCCCGGATTGTAAGCCTGCAGGCATTTTCATAGGCATTATCCGTCATTGGTAAGAAGAACTTCTGCACCGATTCATCCTCCCACATATGTTCTTTCACCTGTTCCAGATATGACATGATCTCCGCCGCAACAAGTCCGTGTCCCTTATCATTCGGGTGAAGCCCGTCAGGAGTGATCTCTTCCCGGGTAAACTCTCCGGCTTTCATTCTCCGCCACACCGTATCCTTTATACTCACATGGGGCAGATGATACCAGTCTCCCACTTGATTGTGATATTCCTGCGCATTTTTCCCTGTATCGTAAAATACATTGTTAAGAAGCAATACGGCCGGTTTTGAACTCCACATCAGCATTCTCCGTATCATCCCCTCATAGGTTTCCTGAAAAAACTCATTCGGATCATCATTTACGGAAAAGTCCACTACCACAAAATCTGGCTGATACATCAGCACATCAGTCACTATGCGGGAAACTCCATAGTGAGAGGTTGTTCCGCCGATTCCTCCGTTTACATAATGGAACACTGCTTTCGGAAAGGTCTCTTCCCACCACCGGAACACTCTGTATGCATAACAATTCTCGTGCTTTGTGGCAAGGCTGTCCTGGGTAATAGAACCGCCGAAAAAACCGATCGTCAGTTCTTTCCCCGCCTCCGCCCGTCTCATACATGATTTCAGTCTGGTAAGATCTGGTCTGTTCATCTGTTGTTCTGCCTTTCTCCGGTACTTCTGACCTGAAACACCGGTATTTTTCGATTTATTACCACTCGATATCCAGTTCCTCAATATATGTACTCAGTTCTTCCGCCATCTCCTCAGCCTCGGGAATCCTCAGATGCCCCGGCGTTCCGCTTCCGTTTCTGCGGAACACAAAATGACGTATCTTCTCATCCTGCAGCGAGCCGCACACTTCATCAACAGACTGATCCCATGACGGATCGTGTTCCAGCAGAGTGGTAATACACACGATCCATGCATCCGGATACTGCCCGCGTATCTTTTTCAGCAGCTCGCCATATTCTCTTCTCCAACGCGCAGAGCGGGAACAGTTGTAGTCTTCTTTCATATAATCTTCTGGATGGCTGTCATTCTGTCCTATGGCAACGATCACGACCTGCGGCTTATACTGTGTGAAATCCCAGTCTGTCGACGGCCCGAATACCGGGTTGTAATGTATCTTGTTCCATACAGTCTCCATCCCTATATAGTCCGGCTCGTTGAACCAGCCCGTACCGTCAAGAAGAGCAATGCCTCCCTGAGCCACATCATGAATCTGGGCTCCCAGCTTACGTGCTGTCATCCAGGCGTAGGAATACCAGCTGTTGGAATACTGTCCTTTATGCTCCGGATCCGGTTTCCCCACATAATCCAAAGCCTCAGATACTTCGCCTGCTGACACGGAATCGCCGTACACTTCGATCCTGCGCTGCGGAACGTAAGGAAGATCCAGCACGGTTTCTCCTTCCCCGATCTCAAATCCAAGGAATGTTACCTCGTGGCAGGAATCCTGCCGCTTAAACAGAAGCACCTCATGAGAACCGTCCCCATCTGTCTGTTCAGCCGATGGCTTTACCGGAATCTCAAGAAGGACGTCCCCGTCATCCGGCAGGCGGAGCTTTGTCTGCTCCCCGTCCAGAATGCAGCCGAGATAATTCTCCCAATATGCCTTTTTGTTTCTCACATATACTTTCAGCGTATCACCTGTAAACCGCATCTGCACCGACGTACAGGGGAACACAAATACAGGCGCATTCCGGTCGGTCCAGTCAATCCTTCCGGCATACTGCAGTTGTTTATGCTGTGGCCTGATCCACATATCCAGCCTCCCCTTCTTCCGGCATATATTTTTGAAAAATTCTGTTCAGAAAAACTGAATTAAGTCTTGCAGTCGCCGCAAATCCGGCAACTATGTAGATTGGTGTCGCAAGCGCCATAGTGACGCTTCCGAAAAAAAACACACTGCCGGGATCGCATTTAAGACCACCATTATAACTGTAAACGGGAAATGACGGATTGCCATATACATGGAATTTTTAAAAATATTCTTTACTGTATTTTCAAATCTCGCCTGTACCGCAAATACATATGTAAACAACATCCCCCATATAAAAACTAAAGCTCCCACTGCAGCATTAAGGATATTCCACATATCCTTTCCCACTGTCACATCAAAAAACAACAGAATTCCTGACACAAGCAGAATCATCCAGATAGCTGTGCTTTTTCTCCATTCCTCTCTGAACGCACGGAAATATTCCTTTGCCACATAACTGCACTCTCTTCTCACCATACGAAGCGTCACCCGGTACATTGCCGAAAGGGACATTCCGATTGTCAGTATGGGAATACTGGTAATAACAAACAGTACATTTAATATGAGAATGTCACCTACTCTCTCCATAAATCCGAAAAACGGATTATCAATCCCGAACTTCTTCATAATCTCACCTCCGTATAAAATCAAGAAAAGCTCTGCACTCATCCTCATGCTGCCCTGTATCCGGAAAAGCAAGAAGTACTTTTTCTCCTGTCTCATTATCCAGATAATGGGAAAGTAACGTGTTCTCCACTTCCACCGCCGTTATATTTCCGCCATCTTCGTATAGGGTAAATCCTTCCACATTCCATCCCTCGAGGCTTTTGAAGCTTCCTCCCATCTCCCGGCAGTATTTATAAAAGCTCTCCGGCAGTACAACAGCATCCAACTCTTTGTTCTGCCACTTAAAGAAAAATTTTTCATAAGAACTTTCGTTGACACCTTCAAGTTTTACATTACCGTAGGATATATTATAATCTGAATTTATATCCATTCTGTTCTCGTCGATTCCTGATGTCTGCGAAAAATCCTTTTCTATCTGCCCGTCTCTGGTAAAATTTATCTCCTGATTTACCAGCGCACAGGTAAAAAGAGGAGGATCTTCACGGAATCCGAAATGTATGATAAGAAAAAGGACCAGACATACTGCCGCAATTACTCCCAGCAAATGATACCAGTAATATGTCAGAATATATTCCGCTTTTTCGCGCCGGCCCATTCCGGCGGTGTTTTTCCTGATCTCTCTGATATAATGCCTCATGCCTGTCAGCCTTTCCTGATCCTTTTTTTGCTTTCTGTTTATCCACCGTCTCCCGGAAAACCGGCGACCTCCTTCCAACGACTGTTTAACAGGCCGCCGATTTTCTCCGGGTTTTCAACAACTCATTCGATTTTTATTTAAGAAGTTCCATATTTCTGTCAATCAGTTCACATCTCTGTTTCACACAGTCCGGAGATCTCAAAGGATCTTTCGGTGTATTGAACAGATAATCTTCCATCTTGTCAACCGTAGTCGTAGCTACATGCATCCTCGTATCACAAGATGCATAGTAAATATAAATATCCCCGTTTTCCTTTGCAATGGCTCCATTTGTAAACACAACATTTGAAACATCTCCCACCCTCTCGGAGCCAAGCGGTACGAGGAACACGCCAGATGGCTCTGCGATCACCTGATCCGGATGTTCAAGATCTGTACCGAATGCATAAAGTACATATCTGAGACCAGCCGCCGTATTTCTTACGCCATGCGCGATGTGTATCCAGCATTTTTTCCCTCGGATCGGGACTGCGCCCGCTCCGTTTTTCGACTCAGTCAGCGTATGATAAATCCGCCTGCTGATGATTTTTTCTTCATCAATTACAGCATGTTCGATATCATCACAAAGCCCAAATCCAATTCCGCCGCCGGATCCGGTCTCAATAAATCCGTCCATAGGCCGTGTATAGAAAGCATATTTTCCATCCACAAATTCCGGATGAAGGGCAACATTTCTCTGCTGCGGCGAATGAAGTGTCTTCAGATTATCCAGTCTTTCCCATGTCTTTAAATCTTTTGTCCGGACAATTCCTGCTGCCGCCACTGCCGCGGAAAGATCCTGATTGTCTTTATCTTTACTTTCAGAACAGAACACTCCGTAGATCCATCCGTCCTCATGTTTTGTCAGACGCATATCATATACATTTGTCTCTTCCGGGCAGGTATCCGGGAGCACAACAGGATAATCCCAGAAATGAAATCCATCTACTCCGCTGTCACTTTCTGCCACAGCAAAAAACGATTTCCTGTCATTTCCTTCCACACGGACGACAAGATAGTATTTCCCGTTCAGTTCAATCGCTCCTGAATTCATTACCGCATTAATCCCCAGCCGCTCCATAAAATATGGATTTGTCTCTTTATTCAGGTCGTATCTCCAGTGAACCGGAGCAAACTCTCTTGTAAGTACAGGGAACTCATATCTGTCGTATATACCGTTATAAAAATCTGTCTTCCTGTTCTTGCGTGCAACCAGACGGTCTACCTTTGCCTTCTCTACATAATACTGTTCATGCAACATTTTGTGTCCTCCTGATAACTTCAATGCACATTCTTCCATTGTGATACGGGCATTTCCACGGCTCTACAATAGGCTTTTCAAGCGGCCGGCCTTCCCGGTCAACAGCCCAGAACCATTCCGAGCCGTCCCTGTGATCCACAACTTTCTCTTTGATATACTCCCAGATATCTTCTGCCGCCTCCAGATATTCCGGATGTTCCGGAGATCTCTGCCATCCATTCAGGAAACCTACAACAGCCTCGGCCTGCACCCACCAGACCCTTGTTGTATCCACAATACCGTTCTCTGCTTCATTGACAAGCGAATGGTCAATATATGCCCGGTCATAAATATTTCGGGTGATCTGTTTTGTAACAGGGCGCAGTCTCTTCTTGTACGAAGCATCATCCAGAACATCCAGCCCCCTGTCCACAAGCCATGCTGTTTCTATATCATGTCCATATGAATAGAGATCGATAAGGCTGTTCCATGTTCTGTCAAAAAACACTTCCTGACGTCCCAGTTCCGGGTTATATATCTTATCAGCAATAAGATCCATCATATATTTGATGTTTTTTCCTACTTCGGGGTCTTTTGTAACCCGATAAAGTTCTGTGTACGCTTCAAATACATGAAGCAGCGTATTCATAGTCTTTTCTGCCATGACCCCGTTTTCTGAAAGTTTATCATTGACCTCGGGCTCAAAGCGGACATTGAACGCCTCCAGATAGCCGTATTCATCCCTGCACTTTGCCTCTATCAGCCGATACAGCCCCCGCGCAAGTTCCAGTGCCTCTTCATCCCCTGATGCATCATAATAGGATGACAGTGCATAAATCGCGAACGCCTGATTATATGTATGCTTCGTTGTATCTTCCGGTTTTCCATCATATGTAAGCGACCAGTAGACACCTCCGTTTTCACGGTCCACACAATATTCTTTTAAAAACTTCCATGCATGACCCGCTTCATGAAGGAGACATTCCTCCTTCAGAAGCAGATATGCATTGGAAAAAAACCACAGAATCCTGCTGTTCAGGATGCATCCTTTTACAGCTTTCTTATCCAGCTTCAGGTCATAGCCGAGCCACCCGTAATACCCACCGTATTCCTCATCTCTCAAATTTTCCCAAAACGGAATGATCGTTTCTGTCAGATGCTTCTTGACATCCGCTGCAAACACTTTGATATCCTGCATAATTATCGTCTTCCAATCTCTGAATCATTTTCCCTTACAACGGAATGCTCTTTAATATAATCAATCACTTCATCTGCTGTCGTAAACGCAATTCCCACGTAAGAATCTGCGGCTCCATAATATATCGCAATTCTTCCTGTGGCAGCATCGTGGATTGTTGCGCACGGGAAGGTGACATTTGGCACAAACCCTCTTTCCTCATACCATTCTTCCGGAGTCAGAAGAAAGTTTTCACAGCGATATTTCACAACAGACGGATTGTCAATATCAAGGATTGCTCCACCGATGCTGTATACATAGCCGTTGCAGGTTCCGGTTACACCGTGGTAGAAAAGAAGCCATCCCTCACTTGTCTCGATCGGTGCTGCTCCGCCTCCAATCTTAACAGACTCCCACCATTCCGGACTCTTGCCCATCACGTGACGATGTTTTCCCCAGTAGAGCATATCAGGACTTTCAGAGAGGAAAATATCACCAAACGGTGTGTGTCCGCTGTCACTCGGTCTTGAAAGAAGCACAAAATTTCCGTTGATCTTTCTTGGGAAAAGAACTGCATTTCTGTTAAACGGAAGGAACGGGTTTTCAAGTCTTGTAAACGTTTTAAAATCTGTCGTTTTCGCCATACCTATGGATGCCCCGTAGAAATCCTGGCACCACATGATATAATAAACCCCGTCTACTTCTACCAGTCTCGGGTCATATGCATACACCGGCATAAAGTCGTTTCCTTCTTCGTCTTTAAACGGGATTTTATCTTTATCAAAATTCCAGTGAATCCCGTCTTCACTTTTTCCGAGATATATGTACGGAATCCCATTAATCTGCTCTCCCCTGAACACTCCGATAAACGCACCTTCATAAGGGATTACCGCACTATTGAAGATGCGGGCTACTCCTTCAACCGGATTGCGGCCGATTATCGGATTTTCACTGTATCTCCACAACGGCATCCAGTCTTTCGCATCTGCCGGACGGTCCTGCCATGGCATATTGGGTACATCTGTCCCGATTATTTTTACATTGCTCATAAGTAACCTCCATATTTAAGTCTTCAAATTTTATCCTTTTACAGCACCTGCTGCCATACCGCCATATACCTGTTTCTGGAAGATCAGGAACAGGATGAAAATCGGAATAATCGTAATCAGTACACCGGCGCAGATGTAGTTATACTGATTTCCATACGGTCCTGTAAATGCATACAAAGCTGTTGATATTGTTCTTAATTCCTTTGTCTGTAAATAAAGATTGGACATATAGTACTCGTTATATACACTCACGCCTTTCAGCACGAGCGATGTCACAATCGCCGGCTTCAGAAGCGGAAACAGGATTTTAAAGAACACACCAAAATATGTACAACCGTCCATGATAGCTGATTCGTCAAGAGATACCGGAAGGTTCTCAAAAAATTGCAGGAAGATGTAAATCGAGATAATATCCGTCCCCATCAGCACGATCATGTATCCATACAGATGATTGATCAGGCCCAGTGAATACATAATCTGATAAACCGTTACCTGTGTTGCGATCCCAGGGATCAGAGATGCGAACATAAACAAATTCTGAATAATACCATTTCCTTTAAATTTAAACCGGTTCAGCACATACGCCAGCATAGCGCTGATAAAAATAGAACACACGAGCACTACTACCAAAACGATTGCCGTATTTGCAAATCCTCGGAGCATATTGGCCTGTTTCATGGCGATGGAAAAGTTTTCCACCATCCACTGCTTTGGCAGATCAAGAACAGATGATGAGTTATAATCATCCGTCGTCTTAAAGGCAGTGAATACACAGACAACAACCGGGAGCAGAGAAATAATCGCTGCTGCGATAAGCATGACATACTTAAACAATGTAAATAAGAACGATCCTATCCTGGCTTTCATTATGCCTGTCCTCCTTTCGCTCTCTGAGCTGCTTTTCTTGCTGCTTTCTCAGCTCTTTTTCTCTTTCTCACCGCAGCTTTGGACTCATCTGAAGTTCCATCATCAAATGCATATTTGAAAAACAGTTTCTGCGCTACCGTACAGATAATGATAATCACAAGAAGTACGATCGCCATTGCGCAGGCAAGCCCCACCTTCTGGTTCTCATGGGCAATACGGTTCATGATAACAAAATATGTACCTGTTCCCATCGTACCATTTGTAATAACGTAAGGCGGCTCAAATGCACTCAGAGAACCGCTGATGGAAAGGATCAGGTTCAGAACAACAATTGACTTAATGCTTGGAAGTATAATGTAGCGGAACTGATGCCACTTATTCGCTCCGTCCAGAGATGCGGCTTCATAGAGATCTGAATCTACGGACATCATTGCTCCCAGAAACAGAATCATGTTCTGACCGGTATATCTCCACACAGATGTTGCCGCAAGTGCTATATTGTTGATTTTCTGATCCTGCAGCCACATGGGGATATCATCGATATTCATTCCAAACATCTGCAGCAGGGAGTCAAGTACAAATCCTCTCGCATAGAAAAATTTAAATATAAATCCTATTGCAATACCACAGATCAGATAAGGGAAAAACATCGCTCCTTTAAAGAAACTCGCTCCTCTGACCTTAAATACCATAAGCGATGCAAAAAACAGTGCAAGTGCAAGCTGGATCACAGCACCGCCCATATAGTAAAGACTGACAAACAGAGACCCGAAGATATCGTCTCTCTGAAATACATCGATATAGTTCTGAAGTCCTACAAAAGTCCGTTCACCAATATACTTCATATCATAAAAACTGAACTGTACCATTTTAGCAAACGGTATATAAGTAAAAGTTAACAGAAGGACCATTGGAACAAACAAAAATAGCACGATCACAAGCCCTCGCTGACCTTCTCTCCTTTTCATCAGTTCTATAAAACTACGTCTCTTCCTGGTAGCTCCCACCGTCTGTTTACTCATTCATATCCTCCTCTCATATAAGGGATCCTGACCGGAACACACTTTTTGGTCCGGATGAGAAAAGGGCAGCCCAAAGCCGCCCTCCTCCTTTCACACATTACATATTAACATCCACGCCTAGTTTTTCCTGTGCGGCAGACCACTGTGCATTCCACTCGTCAATAACTTCATCCAGTGTCTTCGTACCGTACAGAGCACATTCAAGCAGGTAACAGTTCGGATAGTCGTCGTTGTTGATTCCTACCTCGCTTTCGTTATTCACCTCATTAAACAGCTCTTCCTCTCCTTCTACCGGAGGATTATCAGAAAGGAGTTCTACCCCCTCAAAATCAGCAAGTGCATCCGGAAGGTCCTTGCCTTTGAGCGCCGGAATGCTTCCCTCGTCCTCATAAATTGTAGAGTCTTCAATAAGCCATTTCAGATACAGCATTGCTGCGATCTGATTGTCGCTACTTGACTGATTATTGATACCAAATGCATAGTTTCCGCCTGCTCCGGCATACTGCTTTCCGTCAACAGTGATCGGGAACGGCATATACCCTACATCATCCGGAGTATCTCCTGCATCTTTACACTGCTGAACCGCCCATGATCCAAGTACCATGGTAGCGATCTCGCCGTTGTTGATTCTTGCCTTGGATGACTCCCAGTCGCTGCTGGCCGGATCTTCCTCTACAAGTTTTCTGGCAACAGACTCATAACATGTGTAGTAAACCGCATACGGGCCTGTCATGTCATCCCGCTTAGCGAACGGATCTTTCATATGTACAATGTCATGATTCATGAAATCCGGATTTCCTGTCGCCGCAATGCCGATATATGCATCCCAGGCTCCCATCGGCCATCCCGCGGAGAAATTGGTGTACAGCGGGATTGCGTCTGTCTTGTCCTTGATGATCTGCAGGTCGTCGAGGAATTCATCCGGTGTCTTCGGCAGCTCCGTAATTCCCGCGTCAGCCCATACCTTCTTATTATATACAACCCCGTTTGCCGTACCGCCGTTGGCGATACCGTATACCGTGCCGTCATATGTCTTCTCTGTACAGAAGTTGTAGATCGGATCTAAGGTATCGAAATCTCCCAGCGGTATAAAATAATCACCGAGCTCGCTCTTGTCCACGCTGGTCGGGATAAAACAGAGATCCCCCCAGTCGCCCGTTGTCAGACGCAGTGTAAGAGACTCCTCATAATCTGTTACAGCCTCATACTCAACATTGATGTTCGGATACAGTTTCATAAATTCTTCTGCATACCCTGCGTATACCGTGTCAACAATATCCGTTCTGTTGGTCAGCACTTTGATGTCCGCTTTGATATCTTTATAGTCCTCTCCCACAGTAATCTGGTCGATCGTGGGAACCGCCTCGCCGCTGGAAGAACCGCCCTTGTCGTCTCCGCCGCCTCCGCAGGCCGTCAGCGAAAGAACCATTGCCGATGCCATAGCCAATGATGCCGAACGTTTCAAAATTTGTTTTTTCATCTTTTTTCCTCCTTTATTTAAGTTATTTTAATCTTATCATTAATCTATTTTAATTTCAATGTTTCACCACATTTTTTCTCCCAAAATTACGCGTTTCTGCTATTTTCACATTTTGTTTCACGTTTTTTTGGTCAATTTTCTTGTAAAAACCTCCTTTTTTCGCAAATTAAATTTACTTAATCTATTTTTAATTATATTAATCTATTTTAATTATTTAAGCATTAACTACGGTCTCATTGCACAATCACCGGAAGCACCAAAAGACACATTGCAGGAACAAAGTTTTCCATTAAACAAAAAAAGATCTTTCCTGCTCACCCACAGAAAAGATCTTTTTTTGTTTCCTTTTTATCCTATATGTGGCAGAGTCTTAACACTCTGACGTTCCACGATCACACTGTCAACGTGCCTGGTTCCCCAGTGTTTTTCATCCCCCCGGATTTTACCTTTCAGCAATTTAACCGCCTGATACGCCATCTGTTTCATATCTACATTGTACGTAGTCAGTCTTTCTCCAAAGCTGTTTCCATACAGATAATTATCATATCCTACAATAGAAATATCTTCCGGAACACGGTATCCGCATTCTGACAGTTCATTATATAAAAGTCCCGCCGCCCAGTCACTGTTGCATGCAAATGCAGTTGGCATGTTCTCTGGCACCTCTACGCGGGAAAGACCGTTTTTTAAATCCCTGTCCTCAAGTATCCACTCACGCCTCTCACGTATTCCTGCTTCCATCAGGGCTTTTCTGTACCCGTAATAGCGATCCAGAATATTATCATTTGCCTTCACACTTCCTACAAACGCAATATCCCGATGTCCTTTTTCCAGGAGATACCGCGTCATCTTATACATTCCCACATAATTGCTGGACATCACCGCATCACACCGCAGACCTTTCATCTGGAAATCTACCAGCACTGTTGGGACCTCTGCCGCAGCCACGATCTTTTGTACATAGCTGTCAGACATCCACCCGATAATGATCAGCCCGCTGATCGTCCTCTCTCGAAGCAGTTTGGGAAGCTCCTCGCTTTCTTCCATAGAAAACGTAAGGATCTCCAGCATTGTAATGCTCTGCGACTTTGCCGCTTCATAAGCCACCCGCTGATATAACGCCCAGTAAAAAGACTGACCTACTGTAATATATTTTTCAGGAGCAAGAACACCAAAAACCATCCCTTGAGAATGTCTGTCATTTTTTTTGAGATCGTACCCCAGCTCACGTGCTGCTTTTTCCACGCGCAGTCTGACATCATCACTAACACCCTTCCTGCCTGCCAGAGCATTCGACACGGAAACCACACTGACCCCGACTGCTGCAGCGATGTCTTTCATTTTCACCTCTGACATCTTACGACCTCCTCATCTTTACCGTATTTCCCTCGACGATATTTCCCTCGACAATTCGTGTTCCCAACGCAGGTCGTCTTCCTTCAATCCTTCGCAGAATTGTATTCATACTGATCTGCGCTATAGCTTTTTCATCATTTTCATAAGTTGTCAGTTTCAGTTCTTCTGAAAATTGCGCTTTATAATCATCGAATCCGACAACCGAAACGTCCTCTGGCACTTTTATCCCCCGCTGAGACAGTTTCTGGATCAGGATACCCGCTGTTTTATCGCAGTTGCAGACAAAAGCTTCCGGCAGCCGCGTGGGCAGTTCAATATCGATACGGTAATCACCGTCCCTGAAGTCTCTGTCCGGAAGGATCTTATCCTGAGCATCACTGATACCTGCTTTTTCAAGCGCCTTGCAGTACCCCAGATATCTGTCCGTAATATTCTTCGTCGCAGTCGGAGTACCTACAAACATAAGATCCCGATACCCCTGATCCAAAAGAAGTTCCGTCATCTGATACATGCCCCCAAAACCATCCGTCACAATATAGTCCAAATCTTCATATATATCATAATAATCTACACAGACAACCGGGATATCATATTTTTCCCGAATGGCCTGAATGTATTCCTTCTTCAGTTCCCCGATCAGGATCAGTCCTGCTGTTTTCTTCTCCAAAAACGGTTCAAACGGTTTCTCCAGGCTCTCCTTTTCAGAAGTCACCACTTCAAGCACTGTAAGATGGCCTTTTTTTACCGCCTCCTGGGCAATCCTCTGATAAATATCCATATAGAACGATGGAAACTCCTTAACATATTTTTCCGCCACCGCTACGCCAATAATATAAGGATTATGAGCCTTTTTTTCCCACGAAACATTGTGATATCCCATCTCCCGGGCTGTCTGCATGATCTTCTCCCGCATTTCATCGCTGACACCTTTTCTGCCTTTCAGGGCATTGGATACCGTAACTATGCTGACCCCCAGTTTTTCAGCGATATCCTCCAACTTCACTTTCTTTTTCCGGCCCATTCTCCCACCTCATTTACGCTTTTACTATTTCGATCACTTTGCTCCTAAAATCTCCGGATTCGGATGAGATCCGCACTCCCGCCTGCATCAGCAGACTGCCGTCATACTCTTTCCCATTTATCACATAGCGCTTCTCAGCATCCAAACCTGCAAGTCTTAAAAACCTGCTCTTGGCATTCGCCCTGGCTCTCACTTGTACATAGAAAAGAAGCGCTCTGCTCTTATCCTTCTCAACAATCATCCAACTGTCATAATACATGTTATCCGCCGCAGATGCAAGTCGATAATAGTCTCCTTCACGTATCAGATCATTATATTTATGATACTTTTTCACCTGTTCCTTTACCTGTTCCTTCTCATCCCGCGAAAGCCTCGTTATATCCAGTTCATAACCAAAAGTGCCCAGAAGGGCCACATCCCCCCTCGTTTCAAAAGGCGTGTTTCTCCCTACTGTATGATTCGGACATATACTTACATGTGCCCCGATAGAAGATACCGGATAGATCATCGCTGTACCCTCCTGAATCGCCAGACGTTCAACCGCGTCTGTATCATCCGAGCACCAGATCTGCGGACTGTAATAAAGCATCCCCGGATCAAATCTTCCACCCCCGCTTGCACAATTCTCCAGCAGAAGATCCGGAAAATCGTTTATCAGCCTCTCCTGCATTCTGTAAACGCCCAGAATATATCTGTGCGCCAGTTCCCCCTGTCTGTCAGCAGGAAGAGCAGCGCTTCCCAGTGTTGCCATCTGGCGGTTCATATCCCATTTTACATAAGAAATATCCGCGCTTTTCAGAATATCCGCAATCATCTCATAGACAAAGTCCGCCACTTCATCCCTCGACAGATCCAGCATATACTGAGCCCGGCTCTGTGTGATATCCCTGCCCGGAATCTGGATTGCCCAATCCGGATGCTCCCGAAACAGTTCCGATTCCGGCGAGATCATCTCCGGCTCAACCCAGATACCAAATTTCATCCCCAGTTCCCCAACGTTTTCAACCAGATTATGTAGACCACCTTTTATTTTTTCTTCATTAACATACCAGTCGCCAAGGGAACTGTCATCAGAACTTCTCTTTCCGAACCAGCCATCGTCCATTACAAGCATCTCTATTCCAAGTTCCGATGCCTCTTTCGCAATCTCTAACAGCTTTTTCTCATCAAAATCAAAATACGTCGCCTCCCAGTTATTGATCAGGATCGGGCGCTTTTTATGAAGATACGGGCTCCTGATCAGATGGTTTCTATACAGATCGTGGTAGGTTCTCGTCATTTTACCAAGCCCCTCGTCAGAATACACCATCACCACTTCCGGCGCGGTAAACCTCTCTCCCGGCTCCAGTTTCCATGTAAACCCTTCCGGGTGGAGCCCCATGGTCATCCTTACAGAATCAAATTGACTTTTTTCCGCTTGAGCAATAAAATTCCCCGAATACACAAAATTCATTGCATAAACTTCACCGACATTCTGTGTTGTCTCCGGTGTTACCAACGCCATGAACGGATGCTCCTGATGGCTGGAATTTCCTTTAAAGGAAGCCACGTTATGTCTTCCGTAGGTAAGAGGCATCCTCTGGATATGACGCTCTCTCGCCCAGGAACCGACCAGGCTGATCATTTCAAAATTCCGATCATCCATATCCAGGCACGCAGAAAGAACTTTTTCTATATAGAAGGGTTCCTTCCCCTCATTTTCAATCAACACTGACCGGATAACCGCATCCGCCCCTTCAAACACGGAATATAGCAGCGTAACCTTCATATTAAGAAGCCGGTCGCGGCAGATGATCTTCAGCGTACTGCAATCGGATTCGTTCCCCCAGGTAGCCGGAAGGCCCTCAAGTTGAGGTTTGCCACGAAAGGTTTCATACCCCTCATACACCAGTTCGCTTGCTCTGTATCCTTGCTCACTTCGCACACACAGAGCGCCTTCTCTGTAATCTCCCATCCCGGCCTCAGGATATTCCATTGGCGCACAGTCGAGAAATGACCCGGTTTCTCTTTTATTAACCCGGGGTGTAAACGGCGGCTCATCTTCACGCAGAAGATATCGAACATCTGTATCTTTAAGTTTTGCGCCATAATAAAGATGTTCTATGTATCGATCCTCCACTATCGCGATTCCGTAACTTGTATTTTCGGTATCCAGAAAAAAAACATTATTCTTCTCATCAACTCTGATCATAAAACGCTTCTCCTTTTTAAGTTAATTTTATATTAATTTAATTCTATTTTTAATTATTTTTTCTCCTTTGTCAATATTTTTTAATTAAATGCGATTATATTTTTTCCATGGTCTTTTCCTTATAAATTCAAGCCTGGTCTTGCTCTGCCTGTCATTGAATCCGGCAAAATCTTATGGTAAAATTCTCTCTGGATGTTTCTGTCTTCTGTAGCAGACACTCCGCAAAAGACTGACGTAAATCGAGAGAGGAAAAGACTATGTCCAAGATCCTTGTAATAGAAGACGACCTGGCCCTTAGCGCAGGTCTCTGTTTTGAGCTGGACGCCAGCGGATATATCACCGTCGCCGCATACAACTGCAGGAAATCCCTCCGTCTCCTGGATGAGGATCATTTCGATCTTGCGCTCATGGATGTGAACCTGCCCGACGGAAACGGCTTCAACCTGTGCGCCCGTTCAAAAGAAATGCATCCTGATCTTCCTGTGATCTTTCTGACGGCAAACGACCTGGAGGAAGACGTGCTGAACGGATTTGACCTGGGAGCGGACGATTATATCACAAAACCTTTCAACATGCAGATCCTGAAACGCCGGATCGAAGTGGCACTGCGCAGGAATCATGATTCCACAGCGCCTGCTCCTGTTCCGGATCATGACCCGGACTGCTATGACGACGGCTCTCTCCGCCTTGACTTCCGGGCTCTCACTGCTGTCCGGAACGGGGAGAAGATCACGATCACTCCCAATGAGTACAAACTTCTCCGGGTACTGACCTCCAACGCCGGAAACGTAGTCACCCGGCAGATCCTCCTGGAGAAACTCTGGGACTGCGATGGAAACTTTATTGATGACCATACCCTGACTGTGACAATGAACCGGCTGCGCGCCAAGATTGAGGACAAAGCGCATCCTCGGATCTGGACAGGAGTATCCGTATGAGCAGAAGAACAACAGCCCGTATATTGAAAATTTTTTCGTTCACAGCTGCAGTCGCCATCCTTCTGCTGGGACTTCTGTCCGGCACACTTTCCCCGTCTGTGTTCCGCATCCTTCTGGTCTCTGCAGGATGTTTTCTGCTCGTCCTGGTCTTCTGCGCGGACCGTTTCTATCGGAGCCTGGTCTCTGATTTTTCCAACGATATCTGCGAGACTGTGGACGCCCTTATGGAGGACCGGGAGCCGGACAACTTCCAGCCCTATGAGGATTCCGCCGTGTCAAAAGCCCAGGGGAAACTGCTCCAGTATTACGACAAGATGCGGGACGAACACCGACAGAGTGCCCTGGAACGGCAGACCCTTCAGGAGCTGGTCAGCGATATCTCCCATCAGGTAAAGACCCCGGTCGCCAACATCCAGATGTTCACAGGGATCCTCCGTGAGCATGAACTGGATCCTGAAAAACGAAACGAGTTCCTTAGTCTGATGTCAGCCCAGATCAGCAAGCTGGACTTTCTCATGCAGTCCCTGATCAAGATGTCCCGGCTGGAGACCGGCACCTTCACTATCCATATGGAAGAATCCCGGCTGTCCGACACCATCGCCCGGGCAGTCAGTGCCGTCTGGGCAAAGGCGGAACAGAAAGATCTTCAGATCGATGTGGACTGCGGCAGCGATGTCCTCGTCCGCCACGACGCCAAATGGACTGCGGAAGCTCTGGGAAATATCCTGGATAATGCGGTGAAATACACCCCCGCCGGAGGCGCCATCCGGATTCAGGTCCGCCCCTGGCAGTTCTACACCAGGATCGACATCGCAGACACCGGCATCGGCATTGCAGAAGAACATTACAACGATGTGTTCCGTCGCTTTTACCGGGCGGAGGAGGTAGCATCGGAGGAAGGGGTCGGGCTTGGTCTGTACCTTGCCCGCGGGATCATCACCCGGCAGCACGGCTATATCAGCGTCAAGTCAAAACAGGGTGAAGGAAGCACATTCTCCGTCTATCTTCTTACCTGAACCTCCCTGCTTTTCCTCGTAGATAAGAGTTATAAATCAAGATCAAGGAAACAAAAATATGGATATCATAACGTTAAAGAATGCAAAGAAATATTTCGGTGCAAGTCCCCGCATGGTACATGCTGTGGACGGCGTGAACCTCACGATCGAAAAAGGACGGTTCACCGCAGTCATCGGCTCTTCCGGTTCCGGGAAGACCACGCTCCTGAATCTGATCGGCGGGCTCTACCGCCCCACGGAAGGGACCGTTATCGTAGACGGGATCGACCTCTCTTCTCTGGATGAAGATCATCTCACCGTCTTCCGACGCCGGAAAGTGGGTTTTATCTTCCAGGAGTACAACCTGGTCCCGGATCTGACCGTCAGGGAGAATATCCTCTTTCCCCTGGCATTGGATAATTCCAGGGCAGACATGGCGTTTTTCGGGCGGCTCACAGAACTCCTGGGTCTGGAGAGATACCTGGACTCCTTTCCACACATTCTCTCCGGCGGCGCTCAGCAGTGCACCGCCATCGCAAGGGCGCTGATGACAAGACCTGCCATCGTGCTTGCAGATGAACCAACAGGAAGCTTCGACGCGAAAACCAGCCAGAATGTGGCAGGACTTCTGAAGCTGACCGCAGAGACCTTCCATCAGTCCCTGATCATGATCACCCACAATCTGGAACTGGCGCAGCTTGCTGACCGCGTGATCCGCCCGGAGGACGGCCGCGTGGTATCCGATGGAAGATAAAATTTTACGACTTTTCCCTGCTTCTGTTCGCCCGTAGCCTGTAAAGGCACAAAAATGTAACTTTCGTGTACCTTTCCTGTGACATTGTCCTGCTATCATAAGTATCATAACAAGGAGGTACCGATATGAAAGACACGAAAAATATGCTGAACACCCTCACCCGGCGAAGTTTCTCCGCCGGCAGGATCCGAAATCTCATTGCGGTGCTGGCGATCGCGCTCACCGCTGTCCTTTTCACATCCGTCACCACCATCGGACTTGGCACCTATGAGTCCCTCACGCTCTCCATGCAGCTCTTGAAGGGAAGCAAGTCCGACGGTGATTTCCGCAATATGACCGCGGAGCAGTTTAAAGCTCTCTCAGACGCGGATTTTATCAGAGAATACGGGCTGCGCATGCCCGTTGGATTCCTCACCAACACAGACAGACACAATATTGAGCTCGATGTCATGGATGAGACGGAAGCCGAACTGCTTTTCTGCAATCCCTCCCACGGTTCCATGCCTCAGTCTGCTGATGAGATTGTCACATCCGATCTGGCGCTCCGGGATCTGGGTGCAGAACCTAAGGTCGGCGGGACCGTTACCATCGAGTTCACCGCACACGGAAAAGACTACTCCATGGATATGGTGGTCTCCGGCTGGTACGAAGCCACCAATGACCAGACCAGCACCATGGTCGCGGGAACCGCTTTCCGTGAAGCCAACCCTGACCTCTTCCGCTATACCTATCAGGATGACAGAGAAATTGCAGGAACCTACTGGTCCGATATCGTCGCCTCCGGCACGGTCGGCCTCCTGGATAACATGAAGAACTGGTCCAGGAGTGTGGGCGGAGATCCGGAAGATATGGAAGCCCCAAACTACCTTCCCGGCATCGTCAATGAGATGACGAATCAGTCTATCGATCCTTCCATCCTCGCCATGGGCACAGTTTTTGTCATTCTGTTCATCTTCTGCGGGTATCTCCTGATCTATAACGTGTTCGATATCGCAGTCATGCAGGACATTCGCAGATACGGACTTTACCGCACCATCGGCATGAGCCGGAAACAGGTGAAACGGCTCATCAACCGGCAGGCGCTGTGGCTCTCCTGCATCGGCATCCCTCTGGGGCTGATCATCGGATTCTTCATCGGACGCGCTGCACTCCCCACTGTGATGGAGACATTTTCCACAGAGTATAAAAATATCGCGGTCAATGTAACTCCCTCCCCCATCATCTTCATTGGGGCGGCCCTGCTGGCAGCTCTCACTGTGTTCGTCAGCACAAGGAAGCCGGTACGTAAGGCCGCGAACATTCCGCCCATCGAGGCATTCCGGTACGTGGAAAGTGATACGACAAGACGGAGCACAAGGCGAAGCGCTCCCGGAGCCAGTCTTCCTCGTCTTGCCTGGTCCAATCTGGGCCGTTCCCGCCGCCGCACCGCTTTTATCATAGTTTCCCTGATGCTCTGCGTGGTCCTCTTAAACTGCGTGGGCACCGCGGCACAGAGCGTGGACGTGGAGAAGCAGGTGGATTACATGATACGGACGGATTACTCTGTGGTCAACGCAGTGAGCACCAACGGTCAGAAAGGATTTACTTCCCGGGAGGAAGGCCTAAGTCAGGAGACGATGGACGCCATCGCATCTCAACCGGGTGTTACAGATGCAGGCGCAGTCTATAAAAATACAAAAGAAGACACGAATGTAACCTATGATTTCGGCATCATCCCGACCTTAGATCCCACTGTCGAGGAAGAGACCGGTCTGACCAGCGCAGCCACAGAGGACGGCTTCTCATTCAATCTGGGAGAAGACGGACGTCCGATCTGCAATGTATATGGACTGAGCGAGACCGCAGTCGCCCGCATGGATCTCCGGGATGGAGAAACAGACCCTCACGCCCTCTACCGGAAAATGGAACAGAAAGAAGGACTCCTGGCAGGCGTGGACGTGGACCGTTCGGACATGTCCATTCAGAAAGTGCTGGATTTTGTCGATATAGGCGACACTATCACCGTCTACAAAAACGGCGAACCTCTGCTGGAACTTCCAGTGCTGGCAAAGGCGGCGCTGAACGGAGATGATGAGGAGATCGGCTATACCGCAGCAGGTACTTTCAAGATCGGCGGCGACGGGATCTACATCTATCTTCCATCAGATATATACGAAGAGCTCTATGATGATCCTGTAGTCTACAAATATGCATTCAATGTGGAGGAATCCCAGCGGGACAACATGACTGCGTTCCTCACAGACTACATGGAGAATACGGATCCCACCATAGACTTTCTGACCGCGGACTCCGCGCGGGAAAGTGCTGAGGCAACACAGTCCATGATCTCTTTTGTCGGCAGTCTGGTAGGCATCATCTTCGGAGTTATCGGTGTGCTCAACCTGATCAATACAGTCATCACTACAATTCTGACCCGCCGCCATGAATTTGCCACCATGCGGAGCATTGGCATGACCCAGAAACAGCTCACAGAAATGATGGTCTTTGAGGGGCTCTTCTACGCTCTTGGCGCCTGTATCCTGGGACTGGTCTTTTCCCTGATCCTTGGCTTCACACTTGTAAGAGGACTGGTCGGAGGCATCTGGTATTTCACCTTCCACTTTACGATCCTCCCGGCGCTTATCACCTGTGTGGTCCTGGTCATTACCGGTCTGATCGTGCCCGCACTGGCACTGAAATTTTTCAATAAGGGAAGCATTGTAGAGAAGTTAAGAATTTCTGAATAAATCTAAAAAGATATTTATAAATTAATATATTTCTTCAAAGTCGTTGAATCCAAGGAGGAGCAAATTATGGAAAGCATCTTAAAAGCATCGGGAATCAAAAAATACTATGGAAAAGGGGACACCATGGTCAAGGCACTGGACGGCATTGACCTGGAGATTGAACGTGGAAAATTCACTGCCATCATCGGCACCTCCGGAAGCGGGAAATCCACCCTTCTGAACATGCTGGGAGGACTGGACACTCCCACCGCCGGGAGCATCCGGATCGGTAAGACAGACCTGGCGAAGCTGAACGGCGAGCAGGCTACAATATTCCGCCGCAAACAGATCGGATTCATCTTCCAGAACTACAACCTTGTTCCCGTCCTCACAGTCTGGGAAAACATCGTGTTTCCCATTTCTCTGGACGGACAGAAACCGGATAAAAAATTCATCATGCAGGTAGTAAAAATGCTGGGTCTGGAAAGCAAGCTGGACTCTCTCCCCGGCAACCTCTCAGGAGGTCAGCAGCAGAGGGTTGCCATCGCCCGTGCCCTGGCATCAAAGCCCGCCATCATCCTGGCTGATGAGCCCACCGGAAACCTGGACTCCAAGACCAGCGATGATGTGATCGGCCTTCTCAAAATGACCAGCCGGGAATTCCACCAGACTATCGTCATGATCACCCACAATCCCGATATCGCCCAACAGGCGGACCGGATCGTGAGGATTGAGGACGGGCGGATCATGTACGAGTGATCTGCCGGGGGAGAAGGGGATGTACAACCGTCCGCCGGAGAGATATATTGCCTGCGGACACGCTTTTGCTCGGCAAACAGCGCAGCGGTACATAAGATCGCACAAAACGCGATCTAAGTGCCGGCGCTGTTTTACGGCCCTTAGTCAACATATCTCTCCGGCTGCGTTGTCTCGTTCCTTCTCGGCGACAGATGAAGGATATAAAAAGGTCGGAACTGCTGCAAAAATGCGAGGAGTGCCTTGCGTGTCCCGACCAGATATGCTATATTAAAGACGGAAAAGGAACAACCGCCAAAGTGGTTGACCTCGTTGAAAAGGTAATTTATAGAATCACCACCCCAACTCGCCAAAGTTCCGGGGTGGTTTTTCTATGCTTAAAACATTACTTGATAAACGTAAATACGAATGTCAGCAATGCCAGAATGAACATTCCAAAAGCCATCAGATCTTTAAAGTCAAACGGTTTCTTGTCCATCAGCCCAGCTGGATACAGATATTGATCAAAGGCTGTAAAACAACGCCGGTCCTTGGTGCGCGTTTTTTGCGCACCTATGTACCGCTGCGTTGTTTTCCAAGCGCGAGCGTGCCTGCGATCAATACCTGTATCCGGCGGACTAATGTGTTCCTCGGCGGATGAATACTCCGGCGGTTCCTACTTCCCAAACCCGCAGTTCGGGAATGTACACACCTCACAGTTCAGGCACAGCCCGCCCTCTCCGAGCGTGGTAAAGTCCTCTGCACAGAGCCTTTCTCCCGCCGCGATCCGCGGCAGCACAAGGTCAAAGATCGTCCGTTTTGAATACATCACGCACCCGGGCAGCCCCATCACCGGGATATTTCCTGCATAGGCAAGCATAAACATGGCTCCCGGCAGAACCGGAGCGCCGTAGGTGATCACCTCATCCGAGGCGTTGCGGATAGCGAGCGGGGTCCTGTCGTCCGGATCCACGCTCATCCCGCCGGTGCAGACAACCAGATCCGCGCCTTTTCGGATCCACTCTTTTATTGCTTCTGTCACCATATCGGACTCATCATTACAGAGCGTATTTCCAAGCACGTTCATCCCGGCTTCCTCAAGCTTCTCTTTTACAACCGGTGTGAACTGGTCTTTGATCCTTCCATAATAAACCTCGCTTCCGGTAGTTACGATCCCGGCTTTCATAGAGTGGAAAGGCAGGATCTGAAAGATCGGTTTTTCTCCGCAGAGCTCTTTCACACGGTTCATCTTCTCCTCTTCGATGACAAGCGGAACAACCCGCATCCCGACGATCTTGTCGCCCTTTTTCACAGCAAAATTGCCGTGACGGGACGCCAGCACGATCTGCCCCATGGCGTTGACCGCATTCAGCTTCTCCCTGTCGATCTTGAGAAGCCCGTCACATTCCGCCGTCAGCTCGATCTTTCCCTCTTTCGGTTCGGAAGCCTTCATGTGCTTTCCCTGGCAGACCTGACGCAGCACTTCCGCCGCGTCATTCTCGTGGATCATTCCTTCCTGAGCTTCCCAGACATACAGATTCTCTTTTCCCACAGAGAGAAGGACCGGAATGTCCTCCTCGGTCACGACATGACCCTTGCGGAACACCGCGTCCTTCGTGACCCCCGGTATGATCTGTGTGATATCATGGCAGAGCACGCTGCCTACTGCATCTTCTGTTCTGATCAGTTTCATCTTAATCACTCCTCGTTCTCTTTCAGGGATACATTTCCCAGGTCCTTCAGCCATACCGAGACGCAGGCATCGCTGGGCATCCTCCAGTCTCCTCTCGGGGAAAGCGCCACCGTACCGATCTTCGGGCTGTCCGGCAGACAGGAGCGCTTGAACTGCTGGGAAAAGAATCTCCGGCAGAACGTCTCCAGCCATTTCAGGATGGTCACATTGTCATACTCCCCTTTAAATGTCAGCTCCGCCAGCCGGAAGATCTTGCTGGGCTCATAACCGAACCGAAGCATGTAATAGAGAAAGAAATCATGGAGTTCATAAGGTCCTACCAGATCCTCCGTTTTCTGCGCGATGTCCCCGTCCTTCGGAGGAAGAAGTTCCGGGCTCACCGGTGTGTCAAGCACATCATAGAGCACCTTTTTCAGTTTCTCGTCCGCAGTGTCGTCCGCCGCATATTTCACCAGATGGCGCACCAGCGTCTTGGGCACGGACGCGTTCACGCCGTACATGGACATATGATCTCCATTGTATGTTGCCCAGCCGAGAGCCAGCTCTGACATATCCCCGGTTCCGATCACCATCCCCCAAGTCTTGTTGGCGATATCCATCAGGACCTGAGTCCGCTCTCTTGCCTGAGAATTTTCATAGGTAACGCTGTGATCCTCGGGATCCTGCCCGATATCCCGGAAATGGATGTTCACCGCCTCCGCGATAGGCACTTCCTTCAACGTTGCCCCTACCTGTCTCGCCATCTCGCAGGCATTCTGGTAAGTCCGGTCTGTCGTGCCGAAACAGGGCATGGTAACGGCAAGGATCTCTTTCTTGTCCTTCCCCAGCATGTCAAACGCACGCGCGGTCACAAGAAGCGCCAGCGTGGAATCAAGGCCTCCCGAAATCCCTACCACTGCTGTCCGGGCATTCGTGTGTGCCAGTCGTTTCTTCAGTCCCATTGCCTGGATCGTCAGGATCTCTTCACAGCGCTGTGCCCTGGCAGCCTCGTCTGCCGGGACAAAGGGTCTCTTCGGAAACGTTCTGGTAAGTTCCGTCTTTCCCATCTCAACATAGAAAGGAACCCTGATCAGCGTCTGATACTCCCCTGTCTGGAAGGTGGTATTTTTTCTTCTCTCGGCAACGATCCTCTGGATATCCAGTTCCGAATAGATGATCTCGTTGTGATATCTCTTCGCCTCTTTTAGTATCGTCCCGTTTTCTGCGATAATATTGTGTCCACCGAACACAAGGTCCGTGGTAGACTCTCCCTCTCCGGCATTGGCATAGACATAGCCTGCGATCAGACGGGCCGACTGCCCGGAGATCAGTTCCCGCCGGTAGGCGTCCTTTCCAATGGTCTCATCGCTGGCCGAACAGTTGACGATCACCGTCGCGCCCTCCAGCGCCGCAGTGATACTGGGCGGGACAGGGGACCACACATCCTCACAGATCTCCGCCGAGACGATCAGCTTTTCCATGACCGTGGACTGGAACAGGATACAGGGACCAAACGGGATCCGTTCCCCTTCAAATGAAATGTATCTTGCCTCTTTCGGCCCCGGCGTAAACTGTCTCATCTCATAGAACTCTCCGTAATTCGGAAGAAACGTCTTGGTCGTAAGCCCGATGATCTTCCCCCGGTTCAGCGCCGCGGCCACATTGTAAAGTTTCCCTTCGATCTCAAGAGGCACGCCCACAAAGACCAGGATGTCCTTGTCCGCTGTAAAGCGCGCTGTTTCAAGAAGAGCATCCTTTGCCGCGTTCAGAAGAACGTCATGGGTAAAAAGATCGCTGCATGTATAACCGGTCAGACACAATTCCGGAAATACAAGGATCTTCGCCCCGTTCCTGCACGCCTCGCTGATATCGTCCATGATCCGTTCCATATTAAAGGCCACATCCGCCACCCGGATATCCGGCGTCGCCGCAGCCACTTTGACAAATCCGTGTTTCATCGTTTTTCCGCCTTTCCTTATTTTCTCGCTCTCTTGAGCAGTTCTTTTAACTCATCCACTGAATACGTGTACGCTGTATTGCAGAAATGGCATTTCACTTCCACTTCTTTTCCGTCGTCGATCATGGACTGGATCTCCTTTTTCCCGATGCTGATGATCGCTTTCTCGATCCTCTCCTTGGAACAGTTGCAGTGGAATCGTGCCGGAAGCGTATCTGTGATCTCCAGATCCAGTCCTTCCAGAACATGTCCCAGCATCTCCTCCGGTGTATGTCCGTTGTCCAGCATGGATGTGACAGACTGGATATTCTGGATGTTGTGTTCCAGTTTCTCGAGCACCTTATCCTCGATAAAAGGCATCACCTGAACGATAAATCCGCCCGCGCATCTCACAGTATTGTCCTTCTCCATCAGAACCCCCAGGCCGACAGAAGAAGGGACCTGCTCGGAGGTAGCGAAATAATAAGTCAGATCCTCTGCGATCTCCCCGGTCTGCAGGATCGTCTGCCCGGAATAAGGTTCCTTCAGTCCCATATCCTTGATCACGGTGAGTACGCCCTGCCCCAGAGCTCCTCCCACATCCAGCTTGCCGTTCTTCGGCGGGAGCATAACATCCGGATTGTGCACATACCCCTTCACATTTCCCTGGCTGTCGGCAGTCACCGTAAGTCCTCCGATCTGTCCGCTGCAGTTGATCTGAATAGTCAGCACATCGTCCTCATTTTTCATCATGCTCCCCATCATCACGCCTCCGGTCAGAAGGCGTCCCAGCGCTGCCGTTGCCACCGGACTGGTGCCGTGGCGCTGTCTTGCCTCCTCCACAAGCTCTGTTGTCACCGCAGCAAACGCCCTGATCTGCGTATTCGCCGCTGCTGCTCTTACGATATAATCTCCCATGTTCTATTTCTCCATTTCTTTTTCGTTTTCTGTCTGGTTCTCTGACTCGTTTTCTATGGTCTTTCCCGACTCCCGGGCGATCACATAAACCCTTTCACTGTGCTCTCCCGGCTCTTCCTTCGTAAATGCATCATACGCCGTCACAAATTCCATGCCGGACTTCCGCACCAGTTCCCGGATTTCCTCCAGCGTATAGCTCCTCTGAAAATGAGTCTCCTGATATTTCCGGTAGATTTCATTTCCCTCGGTCGATGCGGAAGCGTCCCGGATAAACAGAGTCAGATCATACTCATTGATCCGCTCTTCTTCATAATAACAGTTGTCCCATATAAAACTGCATTCTCCCCGGTCCTCTGCGATCGTCTGCTCCCCCAGGATCTCCCGGTATTTATATTCCGTATTGAAATCAAAGATGAAGACGCCGCCGGGATCCAGATAGTTGTTTACCAGCCGGAACACTTCGACAAGATCGTCAGGTTCTGTGATATAGTTGACAGAATCGCAGATGCTCACCACCGCCCTCACTGTGCCGTAGAGTTCAAACTCTCTCATATCCTGCAGAAGATACAGGATATCATGTCCTGAACGCAGTTTCTTCTCCAGTGCGATCTCCAGCATGTCCTCCGAATTGTCCACGCCGATCATATCATATCCATATCCGGCCAGAATCTCCGTCATCGCTCCTGTCCCGCATCCCAGGTCCAGGACCAGTCCGCTGTCCACACCGTATTCCCGGAGCAGAGAATAAAGATACCGCCCCCACTCCTCATAAGGCACATTGTCCATAAATATATCGTAAACACGTGCAAATCCGGTATATGCCTCCATAATTCCGTCACCTTTCTGCCAAAAATCACTCCCCGTCAGGGAGCTGTAACAAGTTTATCACATTTTTCAGATCTTGGCACTATGAAACCTTTATTATAAAAGTAAAACTATTTAAAATATTTTTCCCTTTTAACTTCCCTTTGTTATGATAAAGTGATATAATTCTAAGGCTGTGCTAAAAAAAGCGTTAAATTTTTATCAAAAGAAAAGAAAGGAATGAAAGTTCAATGGACAACAAGAATGATTTCAAACCGTATATTCCGGCTGACAAAATTGTTCCGGAATTTACAGTCACTTCTGTCCTGATCGGCTGTATCCTTGCCATCGTGTTTGGAGCCGCAAACGCATACCTGGGACTTCTGGTCGGTATGACGATCTCCGCATCGATCCCGGCAGCCGTTATCTCCATGGGTATCATCCGTGTGATCCTTCGCAGGGATTCCATTCTGGAGAACAACCTGGTACAGACGATTGGTTCTGCCGGAGAGTCCCTCGCGGCAGGCGCGATCTTCACACTTCCCGCACTCTTCCTGTGGGCAGAGGAGGGAAAGATCGAATTTCCAAGTATCCTGACCATTTTCCTCATCGCACTGTTCGGCGGTATCCTGGGAGTCTGTTTCATGGTTCCCCTCCGTCAGGCACTCATCATCGAGGAACACGGGACCCTTCCCTTCCCGGAAGGTACTGCATGTGCGGAAGTCCTCCTCGCAGGCGAGGAAGGCGGAAGCAAAGCCGGATCTGTCTTCAAAGGTCTGGGTATTGCAGCCGTGTACAAATTTGTCGCAGACGGATTCGGAGTGTTCCCGAGCGAGATCGGATATGCTTTCAAGGGATTCGCAGGTTCTCAGATCGGAATCCAGGTCCTGCCGTCTCTTGCCGGCGTAGGATTCATCTGCGGACCGAAGATCTCCAGCTACATGCTGGCCGGAGGTACACTGAGCTGGTTCGTGCTCATGCCGGCGATCGCTCTGTTCGGCGGAGATGCCACCATCTTCCCTGCGACAGATCCGATTTCCTCCATGGCCCCCGGCGACCTCTGGAACAACTATATTAAATATATCGGTGCCGGAGCTGTTGCAGCCGGCGGTGTGATCAGCCTGATCAAGACATTCCCGCTGATCATCCGCACCTTCAAGCAGGCGATGAAGAGCATGTCCAAAAAGCACGCGAGCACAAATGTGCTCCGTACCCAGGAGGATCTTCCGATGCCTCTGCTGCTCGTCATGATCCTGGTCATCGTTGTTCTGATCTGGCTCGTACCCACATTCCCGGTCAACCCGATCGGCGCTCTGATCATCGTGATCTTCGGATTCTTCTTTGCATCCGTATCCTCCCGTATGGTCGGACTGATCGGATCATCCAACAACCCTGTTTCTGGTATGGCTATTGCAACTCTGATCATCGCGACACTGCTTCTGAAACTCACCGGCTCTGACGGTACCACAGGCATGGTCGGCGCGATCGCGATCGGCGGTATCATCTGTATCGTCGCAGCAATCGCGGGAGATACTTCACAGGATCTGAAGACCGGATTTATTGTAGGAGCCACACCGAAGAAACAGCAGATCGGTGAAATGCTCGGCGTTGTTGTTTCCGCAGCTGCCATCGGATTTGTTCTCTACCTGCTGAACGAAGCTTGGGGATACGGTACGGACAAGATCCCGGCAGCTCAGGCCACTATGATGAAACTCCTTGTTGAAGGTATCATGGACGCCAACCTTCCGTGGGCACTGATCCTGATCGGTGTATGCGTTGCCATCGTGGCTGAGATCCTTCAGGTGCCGGTAATGCCTTTTGCAGTCGGCATGTACCTGCCGTTCTCCTTAAGTGCCGGAATCATGGCAGGCGGCGCTGTCCGCTTCATTGTGGAGAAGATCAAAGGAAGCGACGAAGAGAAAAAAGAGCGTACAGACCGCGGTGTACTGTTTACATCCGGACTCATCGCCGGAGAGGGCATCATGGGTATCGTCCTTGCCATCCTCGCTGTTGCCGGCGTCGATTCTGTGATCAAGCTCAAGGCTTCTCTTCCGCAGTTCGCAAGCCTGATCATCTTTATCCTTCTTCTGTTCTACCTTTACAGAACATGTATGAAGAAAGAGAAATAAATTTAACGTTTTTCAGCACCCGGAAGCAGCCTGACTCTTGCAGGCTGCTTCTTTCCATGTTAGAGTATCTGTTGTAAGGAGGATACGATACGCAAATGAAAACAAAGCAGTCAAAAAACTATCTGGACTACATCCCGGTAAAAAATCCGGAGATTGAGTATCATACAGACGAAAAGGGGATCGTCACCGTAGAGATCGAGTGGAAGGGATTCTATCACCGGATCGCGCAGCGTTTCTTCCACCGCCCGAGAGTGAGCGACATCAGACTGGACGGCTATGGAAGCTTTGTCTGGCTCGCCATCGACGATGTCAGCGACGTCCACCAGCTCTCAAAAAAACTGGACGAAAAATTTCCCGGAATGGAGAAATCACTCTCCCGCCTCATCAAATTTCTTGAGATCCTTCGTGACAATCATCTCATCATCTGGAAAGGAGAAAAATGGAACTGATCCTTCATTATACTCCATATGTCCTGCTCTTCGCTCTCGCCACCGCGCTTATCTATGCATGGGGACTGTGGCGCACTATGCGTCAGCAGCAGGATCTTTCAAACCTTCTCTCCGCAAAAGGCGTCGCAAAGATAAAAAAAGCGCTCCGCAAAAACGGAGCAATGACACGCCAGGATCTGGAACCGGCAGTAAAAGGGCTTTCTGCGAAGCAGCCATTCAGCCGGGAGCAGATCGCTGTTACTGATCCACAGCAGTTTCTTGATTCCCTCCTTCCCTACATGGTAAAGCAGAGGATCATCACCGAGGAGACCCAGAACGGAAGAAAGGTATATATATTGAAGAAATAAAAGAGCCCGCGCAGATCTGCTGCATAAGCACATCCGCGCGGGCATATTCTTTCTTTTACTCTTTCTGTTATTCAGCCAGTCTCTTCAGCACATCTTTGAGCAGAACATAGAAACGCTCAAAGGAATCCAGCGGAAGATGCTCTTCCGGCGTATGGACGTTATAGAGAGTCGGTCCTACTGCGATCGCATCCAGTCCCGGGATTGCGTCAGAAAACAGTCCGCATTCCAGTCCCGCATGAAGCGCTTCTGTCTTGAGTTCCTCCCCGAAGAGTTCTCTGTAACTCTCACAGAATACTTCACGCACCGGAGATTTCTCTCTGTAGCTCCAGCCCGGATACTCACCGGCGTATTCTGCCTTAAACCCGAAGGTATCTGCAAGAAGCCCCAGGCGTGCCTTTATCTCTTCCTGGAGTGAAGCCACGGAAGAACGGGGTGAGAAAACGATCACAAGACGGTCTTCCTCCGCACGTGCAACACCCATGTTGGTGGAAACAACTACAAATCCGTCCAGTTTCATGTTCCGGCTCTGTACGCCATTGGGCGCAAGATACATGGCTGTGATAAACGCCTTCGCGTCTTCTCCCGAAACCGCGTCAGCTTCCCTGTTCTCTTCTGATGTGATCTCACAGGCAAATGCTTCCTCATAAGGAGTGATCTCTTCTGCAAGAGTCTCCGCCAGATCGCAGGCGATCTCTTCCGCCTTTTTCGCCTGGTCCGCGTCGGCGTAGATCAGGGATGCCATACATTCTCTCGGGATTGCGTTATCCTTGTTTCCTCCGGCAAACGATACCAGTTTTCCGTCTGTCTCTTTCATGACCTGATAAAGGACCCTGGCCATCAGACGGATCGCGTTCTGGCGCTCCTTGTCGATGTCTGTACCCGAGTGTCCCCCCTTCAGTCCGGAAATGTCAATGGTAAGAAGTGTTCCCTCTGCTTTTTCTCTTTTTATCTCTCTCTCGCACTCAATGCGGAGACCGCCCGCGCAGCTGATCGTGGCGATTCCTTCTTCCTCGGAATCCATATTGATCATAGTACGGGCAGATATCTGAGACTTATCCAGCGCCCTCGCTCCGTTCAGTCCCACTTCTTCCTCCGTGGTAAATACACATTCCACCGGAGGATGCACGATATCCTCATCATCCAGCACCATCATCATGAGCGCAACCGCCACACCGTTGTCAGATCCCAGTGTTGTCCCGTTTGCAGTGAGGATTCCGTCCTTCACTACAAGGTCAATGCCGTCCTTTTCAAAATCATGTTCCACTCCGGCCACTTTCTCGCACACCATATCAAGATGTCCCTGGAGCATGACCGCCGGACGGTCCTCTGCGCCTTTGCTCCCGCCTTTCTTGATGATCACATTGTGAGCCTCATCCTGATATACCCAGAGTCCTCTGTCATTGGCAAATTTTACGAGATAATCGCTGATCCCTTTCTCATTGCCTGATCCTCTCGGGATCGCGCTGATCTCCTCAAAAAAATGAAATAACTTTTCAGGTTTGTAACCTGTGATCTTGTACTCCATAATCTCTCCTCTTTTCTGATATCTTTTCTGATAATGGGAATGATACATTTTTCAGAGGCACACACACTTAGACGGGTGTACGCCTGCGTTCACTGCACCATGCACCATTATAGCAGATTTTTCTTTCTATTTCACTAATTTAAACCGATAAATGCACAGACAGCCGCGATCACAATGGTCGGAAGCATACTGGCGGCCTTCAGCAACAGCTTTCCCGCATTTCCCGCATTGTGGAAATTTTCTCTTGACATGCCCTTTTCCCTGAACTACAATAGACAGATGAAAAGAGAATACATCATTCGGTAGGTGAGGTTACCACAGGGATTGGGTATATATCCCGAAGATTGCTGCCGCGAGATTGTGGAGACACAAAGTGTTGGTCAGCAGGCTGCGTCGTGAAGGCGCAACCTAATGCAATTGATATGCCCTGTGATACTAAAGCTTGAACGATGCATTTGTTTGTGGGGCTGAAAATTCGGACTCCACCATTGTTCAGGCAATGGTGGGGTTCTTTTTATTTTCCCGTGCGGAGTATGCCTGCATGTCAATTTGGCGTCTGCAGCGGACCAAAATATACGGATGCCTGCAGCGGGACATTTAAAATTTCAGAGAAAAGGGAGGTGAGGTTATGGACTCTGGTGCCGGTTATCACTTGTGCAGCTTAAAGACGAAAATTTGTATAAAGAGAGGGAATCATCATGAACAGAGATATTTTTGTAAAACTCCTTCAGCAACGTCAGTTCAAGGCTGTAAGGAGTATTCTAGATGTAATGAACGAAGTGGACATAGCCTTACTGCTCTCAGAGCTGGAAGATAAGGAGCTTGCCCTGGCTTTCCGCCTGATCCCGAAGGATAAGGCTGCGGAAGTGTTCGCAAACATGGACAGTTCCATGCAGAGTTATCTGGTGGAAATCTTCACAGAAAAAGAACTGAAAGAACTTCTTGACGACCTGTATATGGACGATACGGTGGACATGCTGGAGGAACTTCCGGCCAATCTGGTCAGCCGCATTCTGGATGCCGTATCCGCCTCCGACCGGGTCAAGATCAATGAACTTTTAAACTATCCCGACGACAGTGCCGGGAGCATCATGACAACAGAATATGTGAATCTGCGCAAAGACATGACCGTTGCGCAGTCCATGGCGCATATCAAGCGGACCGGGATCCACAAAGAAACAATATACACCTGTTATGTGACAGAACAGAGGAAGCTGATCGGTACCGTATCCGCCAAGGAACTGATGACTGAAGACGATGATATGCGCATCGAAGAACTGATGGAGAAAGAGATCATCTCGGTCCACACCCACACGGATCAGGAAGAAGTTGCACGGCTTTTCAGGAAGTATGACCTGATCGCCATCCCTGTGCTGGATGAAGAGGATCTCATGGTCGGTATCGTTACATTTGA